>CAMOLD010000011.1 GCA_946618395.1 uncultured Clostridia bacterium | reverse complement strand
TGATATTCCACCTGTTTTGCAACCGGTTTGCCTTCGCTGTCCTTGGTCAAAAACTGATTGTTTGCCACCATGGAAAGAAAGATTTGCTGATTGGTGCGGCCAAAGCCGATCATGGCAACATGAATATCCGTTTCGGGTTTCAAAAGTGACGTGCGGTAATCAATATGGTTCTCATTCATAAACTCCGTAAGCGGATACCGATCAATAAAATCAATTGCAATTTGCTGGTATTCGTTTACATAATGCAAACAGCCCTTCGACTTTGCCTCATATTGCGCGTAAATATCCTCGAACTCCCTATCCCCGAAAACATAGACATCCAAAAAAGGAAGATCGGAATCCTGCAGCGATTGAATCATTTCCAACAGTCTGCCGCACTGATCCAGATTTTTCTTTTCGGTATCGTTATTGATGATGATTTTCAACTTTCTTTTTGCTTTTTTGAGCTCTGAAAGGCACTTGGAAATTTTTTTGTTGAGCCACTCTGAAAAATGGGACTCACCATCGCATGACTGATAGAAAACATCGGAGATATACAGCTTTTCCTGTTCTTCTTTAGACAGAACGCCGACAATGGATTTGCGGCAAGTGCAGGAATCGTAAATCATCCGGCTTTTATTGTTGTTTCCAACAATCATACACTTATCCTGATTCGCTTTTTGGAACTGCGCCCTTTTGAACGCATGCCAAATGGCTTGGTGAAAGAAGGAAATCGTAATCATGCATGCATTAACAATCACCAAAGCAAAACAGAGATAAAGAGCGCTGGCAAATAAAGCATTTTTATCAATCAATGCAATAGAAACATCATATTTCAAAACCACAAGATAAACTGCTTTTGAAACAGAATTAAAGACTGATACGCCAACGGTTTTTCCGGCAAACAGATCCGCAAGCAAGTAAAGCGGAATTGCTACAATATAAATAATTGCACATTTCCCTTTTTTAAAGCTTTTAATAAACTCAATCTTTTCCGCCCGGTTGCGTTTGAAAAGCAATTTGAGAACAAACCAAAGGATGATTGCAATCATAACGGCAATACAACAGGCAGAAACAA
Source organism: uncultured Clostridia bacterium (assembly GCA_946618395.1). Classification (GTDB taxonomy): domain Bacteria; phylum Bacillota; class Clostridia; order Oscillospirales; family CAG-272; genus UMGS1865. The sequence goes on along the minus strand of CAMOLD010000011.1, from coordinate 20,579 downwards.
TGCTGTAAATCATGTTTGACTCTCCTTTATTGATAAAGCGTTTATTGGATCTCGAAAAATCCTTTGATGCAGTTCAATTTGACCTTCATTCCATCGGTTAAAACGCTGGTGGCTTTCCCCGTTCCAATCAGGCACGGAATGCCCCATTCCCGGGCAACAATGGCTGCATGGCAGGTAATTCCGCCCTCATCTGTAATAATACCGGCGGCTTTATCTACTGCCAATGAGATTTCCGGTGTTGTCATAGAGGTTACCAGGATTTCACCGTCGTTCATCTTTTTTGCGTCGGAAAAAGAGCGAACGATTCTTACTCTGCCCTCTGCCTCACCGCTACAGGCGACCTGACCTGGAAAAACGCTCCCCGCCCGGGGTGTTTCTGCCGGCATGATGGTTTGCAAAAGCAGATAGGTGTTTGCGCCGTAATAGGTTTTTGCGCCTTCTTTGGAAAAAACAATCAGCTCTCCGCGATTGCGTTTTTGCTGTTCGTCAAGATTGACAGCCCCTCCGTTTTTTAATTGGGAGATTTCGCAAAAATCCATTCCCAACAGCACTTTGAGCGGCAGGTTCTTCCGGCGGCTGATTTCGCTTAAAATTCTTTCCTTAATATAAAAGAAGTAGCGGTCGCTGTTTTCGGTTGTATAAGTTCGCAAATAGATAAATTTTACAATGTCGGCAATTGTTTTTTTTGCGTCCTCTTTTTGAATGGCATTGACCGCTTTTTTTGCATTTTTGCGGGAGATGCGCTCCCGTTTGCAAATGGCCTGCAACTCTTTTTTTGCCTGCTCCGGCGTGCAATCTTTCGCGCGCTCCCAATACTCTTCCTCGCCGATGGGGGCGGAGAAAACCGAAAGCGGATTGTTGCTCCACTCAAACGCGCGCAAATATTCCCCCGGCGTTTGTTGGCAAACCGCTTGCAAAAAGCACTTTTTTTCGCCGGCATACATTGTTTTCTTGGCAAGAGAAGGAAGAAGCCCGCGAAGCGCATTTGCCCGGTCTTGACCGATTTGTTTGCACAGTTTTTCAAACAAATATTCGTCCGGACGCATCATCAGCGGAAGATAGCTTTTGATATAGTATTGAATTTCGCGATCATAAGCCGCAAAAAGCGCGCGATCGCCAAGAGACGAAACATCTTTTTTCTGTAATGCGTTTGCCCTTTGGCGCGTTTTTTTGACAAGCGATTCAATTTGACCGGCAAACGAACCGAAAAAGTCATTCCTGTCATATTCTTTCCAAAGCTGATTGGACAGGCGATCGTTTTTTTCGGTATAGAACTCTCTGCCGTTCAGAAGGATCCCCTCAAAAACCGGCATATAAACGCCGAATTGCTTTTCCTGCACGGCTTTTTCCGTTGCTTTTATTTGAACGGAATGACACAACCGGCAAAAATTGCGGTAAACATATAGATTCCAATGCTTGCCGGCAATATCGGGCAGCGGATCGCCGACGGTTGTGATGGGGCGCATTTGCAAAAAATACAGCTTTCCGTCATAAGCCCATTCAATATCCATAGGCTTCCCTTCGGATTTTTCCAAAAGGACCGCCGCTTTCAAAAGCTCCTCTTCATAGCCGGAAGCTTGTATTCCCTTGCTCTTGGGAAAAGATTTGCGGCGCGGAGTAACCTCCCCGCTGACAAGCGATTCCCCTAAACCATCCACCTCTTCAATGAGAACCTCGTTCTTGGAAAACGGCGAGCTTGTAAACATTACGCCGGCTTTTTGGGGTGAAATTTGCTTTTGCACAATAATGGCAATGCGCCGGGATTGTTTTACCTCCAATTGCCGCGCATATTCTTTCACCGTTTCCGAATTTGCCGACGCGGCAACCTTCAAAACTGCCGAATACAGTTCTTCCCGGGAAACATTTAGCTCGGTGCTGTATTGCCCGGCAAAACTTTTTTTTGCCCCGTCCTCCTGCGTTCCGCTGGAACGCACCGCAAAAGGTCCGGCACCCAGTTTTTTTGCCGCTTCTTCCAATTCGTTGCGAAAGCCGAGGGCGTTCAAATCAGCATCGGCAGGGATCACAAAGAAATCCGGAACGCAAAGTCCATATGACAATAGTTTGACGAGCCCGAGACTTTTGCCCCCGGCTCGTCCGATGATTTCCATGCTCTTTTTTTGATCTTGATAAAGAATCATTGTTTCATTCCCTGATGTCATAGTAATTGGTTTCTAGAGAACAACCGCCGCATTTTGTGCACCCTTCCTGCATGGCCGGAGAAAGGCCTTTCTCCCTTAAAAGTGCACCAACGCGGGCACTGATCCACAACAGTTCGTTCGGATCGCAGTTCCCCAAATCCTTCAATTCGCAGTCATCCATTGCCTTAAACGGAATAATCGTAGGAATGACGCCGATATCCGTTAGCTTTTTGCATTCTTTTACAATATCTTCTTTGGGCTGAATTCCTGCAATTAAAACGCAAGATATTTTCCCGCGCCCAAAAACAGCAACACCCTTTTCATAAGCCTGATAATAATGCTCGTATTTGATAGAAGATTTTCCGGGGCAAATCGCCTTCCGCCTTTCGTTATCGGCAACTTCCAGATTCATAATCAGCGAAGATGCTCCGGCGGCACGAAGTTTTTCGATATATTCCAAATCTGCCGGGGGCGCAAGCTCAACTGAAATCGGAGTTTGAGTAAATTCCCGAACGCCTTGAATGATGGTGATGAGATACTCCGCCATGTGGTCAGGATTGAGATAGGTTCCCCCGCCCAAGTTAATAGAATACCGGTTGGTAAGCTGAAACAGCTCCCGCAGTCCGTTCACAACATCTTCCGCCGGAACGATGGTTTGCTCCGGGGTTGTTTTGATGCTGCAAAACTTGCACTTTTTGCCGGGCTGATCATAGCAACATACCAAAGAAGGCCACAGCGAGATAACATGATTGGAATGCGGTCTTGCAAGCATATCAATCACAGTTCCCGTTTTGGGAAGATCGTCAAACAAAGTAATGCGAATATCTTCCTCTCCCTCGGTATGGATATAGAACGCACCGTTCTTTTCCTTCAAATGATAGGGGGATCTACCGCTGAACCGCTCGGCAACGCTGATGCAAACATTGCTTCCCATAATATTGGCATTGACCGCGTGCACAAACCCTTTATCGTAAAAATACGGTCTTGATTTCAACAACTCGGCGCCAACTGCCTCGTCAACGTTGACCCCAAGGCAAAGCAGACCTGCTTTGATATCGGTTAATTTTTTGCAATCCATCTCAATTCCTCTTCATTGAATTATTGAGCCATTTCCCATGCTCTTTCACTTTATTTTCCCGGTTGAAAATCTTATCCACATGTTTGCTTCCGCGAATGATGGTCATGTGAACCATATCGCCGAATTTCTCTTTCAAATAGGAAACAAAATTTTCAATCCGGTAAAAAGAACAGCTGAACGCATCACAAAACAGCGTTCGGTCCGCAATGCAATAGTGAAACGCGATATGGCTTTGCGCAATGAGCACCACGCCGGAAAGATATTGCGGATTTTCCAGGTTTGATTTCAAAACATACGGGCGGCTGATGGGCAACATGTTGATCGTTCGCGGCAGGCTATCCAGCATATCAAAGATTTGCTCCAGCGTAATATCCACGTTTTCCACCATGGCAATGGTGTGCGGGCCAAAATCCTTTTGATCGCTGCCGGACTGATAAATTCTGCTCTCATCAATCGTCGAATCATAATATCTTCTTTCGGTGCGAATGGATTTTTCAATGACGCAGGAAAAATTCTTTTCCAAAACGCTGTTCAGTTTATTTTCATCATAGTAGCCGTCATACAACAAATCCACAAACAGACACCGTCTTCTTGGAAAGGTGTGTATGGTGATATGTCCGCCTTGCAAAATGACAAACGCGCTGATGCCGTCATCTTCGGCGTCCTTTGCATAATAAAACGGCAATAAAAACGGTGGCATGACCGCTTTCAGATTCAACACTTTGACGATTTCATTCAACGCCGAATCCACTGCCATCAAATTATCCAGGCGAGATTCACTCGCCTGGTATGCATCGATCATCATGTGGTTCATGGTTTTTCCTCACTGATTGTTTTCTTTTGACTTGTTGGAAAAAACATCCGAATATGCATCGCGAACGGGCTGGATGGGATATAAGAACGGATTGATCCACCAACTATCGCTGGAGCCATATCGCAACGGGATGCAGAAATACGTATCTTGCTGATATTCCTCATCGGTAAGAAGGGTGACAACAAATCCCGAATCCTGGCCGTTGATTGCCGCGCCGCTTGTGGGAATTGGCACACGATAGGCGCATTTTTTCAGTTGGTCGCGGTCCATATTCTCTTTGTAGTAAGTTACGATATAGGGGTAGATCGGATCGCAATCCTTATCTTTCAGTTCGATGGGTTTTCCGTATTCATCCCTTGCATTATAGAGCCCTTTTTGGTTATAGTCCTCATTGTAAATCAGGAACAGGAACAGATCCTGGAACTGCCCCAACCACAAAGGAAGCTCCTCGCTACTTCTGAATTCTTCGGTAAACAGCAAATCCAGCATATCGAAAATCGTGTAATTTTCGGGAATGGGCTCGCCGTTATCCTCTCTCCGGCGAAGTATGCCGCTGGGCTTTGGCAAGGTTGTTTCGGCAAAAAAGCGCAGCTTTTTCACATCGCAGATGTAGCTTCTGGTAATTAAGCTTTTCAGCCGTTTGGCTTCTTCTCTGCTGGAATTTATATCGCTGAAAGAATAGGAGTTGTATTTTTCGCAGATCTTGCAAAAGCCCTCGTAAGCTTCTTTGAGCGTTTGATCTTTGATCTCGCTCAAAACCTCAACGGCTTTTTCCTTAAAACGATCCTGACAATCCTGCATTTTCTTTTCTTTTCCAGGCTCGAATTGATCAAAATCCTTTTGCTGCTGCTTTGCAAAAGCATAGGCATCCAGCGCCTTATAGAACATTTGCAAAAAGATGAAAATATTGCGGAAAATACCTTTCAATTTTTTGATTGCTTCCGAGCAATCGCTCATATTGACGTTGCTGGACTGACATTGCTTGAGAACAGAAACGCACGAAAGGATGTTTGCATACTTATACGACAGGCTTTCCGTATAGGGGCACTGCGTTGCAAGCTTTTTATTCTGCTCTTTTCCAAAACACTGCAAAACAATTCTTGCCCTGATTTGCGCTTTCAGAACGGTTTTCTGGTCTTCCGGTATTCTTGGCTCAATCTCTCCGATAGCTGCGTCATACTGCTTCCAAATATCGTAACTGGAGGTTTTCTTTTTGGCTTGACGCCACTCGATATTGCGCACAATTTCCTTGAACAATGCTTCATCATCCAATATTTGTTCCAGAAAATCGCTCTTTCCCATTTCCACAAGCATCAATGTAACAATATTGTCCCAATAAATGCTTGGCGCGTTTTCGCTTTGAACGTCCGCGATGATTTTGGGATACTTCTTTTTGCAAATATCAAACAACGCCTTCTTTTTGAACGGCACTTCGTTCAAAGCATCGCTGATAACCAGGGCAATATCCCGGATGTCTTTATAGTTGAAGGAGAGAAATTTCCGCATTTCACGGATATACTCTTTATCCTCGGTATTCTGGGTATCCGGCTTCGGCATTCCCGTATCGATGCGAACAACTCTTTCATCGTCAAAAGAATGATAGGTGCATTCCACGACGCCGTTGAAGGTTGCCATTTCCGAAAGCATATAAAGGGTGAGGTGATGGTTGTTTCCTACCAGCTCGCCCTTTTGCCGTGCCAGCTGTTCATAAAGCACAATAAATTTCGCAGGGGGATAGCATTTGTTCGGATACAGTTTGACAATTCCGTCGCAGCTGGCATCATAGCTGATGACAACATCATCAGTAGATTCCAGCGGAGCGTCCAAATTGCATTCGATTTTCATTTTTTGAAAAACGACAAACGATTTGAGCAACCGGTAGCAAACCTCGTTGCAGGTAGCTAAAGATATGCCTTTGCCATCGCCTTCGCTACTCTTGTTATCGACGGATTTGATCAGATCGCGCGCCTGTTTGAGCGTAAGTCCAATGGTGTCGCCGGAGATGGTGTCATCAAAGATATTGTCAAAACGATTTACGACCAGGTGCGTTGCGTTTTTCAAGCCGATCCACAACTCGATCAAAGAAAACACCTGCAGATCCAGTGTGACTTCCTCGTTGACAACCGCTCCGCGGAACATGCCCGAAAAGCGGGCGTTATTAAACGCATCGATATCTTCGGGGTGACCCCAGCTCTGTTCGCCGTCTTTGGTTTCATCCAGCTGTTTCCAGCGACATAGCGTGACCAGATAGGCAAGATTGATAATCTTGCGCATGGTTTGCGTCAGCGAATTCATCCCGAAGGAAAACGCCACTTGTTGTACGGGCGGCTCTCGGTCAAACCGCGAATCGAACAGGATGGACCTTACATAGTTATCCTTAACAAGTTCCAGCGCTTTTTGAGCTGTATATTCGCTATCTTCCCATCTGGGAGCTTCTTTGTTCGTCAAATCTGTCATTTCATTCACCCATAATGATAGAAGACAGTTTTTGGTATCTGTTGCGCAACTGCTTCTCCTGCTCCGTAATATTCTCCATGGTGTAGAGCAATCCTTCTTCCCATTTGAAGCGTTCGATTTCCGGAATTCCGACGATATCGTTTTCATCGGGATCAATCATTTCGGTATTTAAGGAATACGGCAATCCATATTCTCTTTCATACCCTTTCAGACCGCCGATCAGAGAATCGTTGATATCGCCAAGCGCCTTTTTCCTCAGCTTTTTCAGCTTGGCAATGGCCTCTTCCCGATTTTCATCATCGGGGCTGACGTTAATTCCGGCAACAGACGTTGGCAACAAAATGACTTCTCTTTTCTTGCTGCCGACCATTGATTTTTTGAAACGCTCGGGCAATCTGCTCTTCAAATACGAAAACGTACCGATCCGGGCTTGCACGGTCGGGCGCAGGCACATGACCACTTTATCGGTATAATCCAACGCCAGCAAGGTTGTCATCTGGATGCCGGACGCGCAGTCAAAAACGATTGCTCTTGGCAAATCTTCGGCCAAAAATCCGGCAAACGTTTGAATCAGGCTGAGCAACGGGCTGTGCGATTCAATTTGCTTATACTGTTCGTCGGTAATGGTGGGAGCGCTTTCATCTACGCCGCAAAACAGCACGCTGTCATCGTCCTCCAATCCCAGCTGGTTGCCCACTTTATTGTAGTTTTCCTGAAAATACCCGCTTTCGCAGTTCTCTAAATTTTTAATCTCCTGGACGCGTTTTGCATTATCCTCGCAAAACAGGTTGCGCGCTGAATACATTTTTCTGATTTTTTTATCCTGGAGAGACATTTTTTGATCGAGAATATTTGTCAAGCCCATGCTGTCCAAATCAAAATCGAAAACCAGAATGGGGTTATGTTTGGTTGCATTTAATTGTTTTGCCAAAAAAGGCAGCGTGTTATAGCAAGTGGTTGTCCGGCAGGAACCGCCTTTATAAGAGCAAAAAGCAATGGTAATCATAAATATTTCTCCTCCTGATCAATCCTGGTTTTCATTTTCGTCGGTGTCATTGGACTTGGTTTCTACTGCTTGGGCAATTTCATTATCTCTGGCGTTCAATTTCTCTTTGATAGCCCGATACATTTGCGCGAATTCTTGATTGCGTCTTTCAATGCGGACTTCATCCTGCTTGCCGCTATCTTTGCGCGCGCCATTCTCAAACGGATCCAATTTGAAAATACCGTCCATTGCCATGTTGATCAGTTGCTGATAATCAGTAACCTTTTCCGCATAGGCGTTATACTTTTTAACGGTTTCTTCCTCGTCTTCTTTGTATTCCTTGTCGATCTTTTCCAGATAGTTCTTGACGTCTTTTTGATCGGCATAATACAGTGTATCTTCTCCGACAGCTCTTGTGGAGAAGGCGCGATAGCCGAAGTTGATTTGCTGCAAGACCAACATGGACATCATTTCGACCATACTGGTTTCCATTTCCGACCGGATCCAATTTTTTAAGGTCTCGCCCATTTGATACGACGTGCCGTTCTTGAGCTCAGCCATTTCATTGGTTTTTTGAGACAACACCTCTTGGATCTTCCGGTCCTTCTCGTCCAACCGCTGTTTTAAGGTCTCAATTTCAGCCGCCAATGCATCTTTATCTTGCTGATGCTTGCTTTCCAGCGCTTTCAGGCGTTTGTTGTAAATCTCCTTGGCAATATCAACATTGCGCTTGGTGATTTCCAACACCAAATTTTCAAATGCTTCCGCCTGTTGGGTCGGCGCCAAAGATCCGTCGGACTGAATGAAGAACTGTTCAACCTTTTCGCCGTTGATGATCCTATCTTCGTTGCTTACGCGCTTGTTTTTGAGCAGGTTCAGCGTCTTCAACCCCAGCTCATATTTGTCGTAATAATCGAAGTAGTCATACATGATGACTTCGCAATGGCGGCAGGTGGAGTTCATATCCACAACGTCTTCGTTCCACAGCCACTTTTGCTCCGCCTCCTGCGCCTTTTTGACATTACGCTTTTCGCTGGGGCGGTGTCTGGACTCGATAATTGCCTGATACATATCCGAAACATCGGCATTCGGATATTTGATAAGCGCATTGACGATCAAAATTCTTGCGGAAAGCAAAATCGGACGCAGGTTGTTTGTTCCGATGCTTGCTTTATTCAGCCTGGAGATATTCAATGCATCATTGGTTTTGACATCCAGATCGGAGAAGACCAGATAATCCGTATCAACGACCCCGTATCTCTGCCCGTTATAGAAGTTTCGATACATGACTTGAACCTGATCGATTGCGTCTTTGGTAGCGTTGAGGTAATTTTGATATTCGGTAATCTTCATCAGGTCTTCCGGGCATTTCTTTTCCAAATATTTTTGGAAAACCCGGGCTGTGCCGTGCAATCTTGCCCAACCGTTGGAGCTGCCGTAATTGGTGGAAGACGGAGCACTCTTAATCAAATCATTGACGCGCTCGGTGAACTCCTCTCTTTGGAAACCGCTGAGCTCCTCGGCAAAGGAAACCAGGGCTTCATTGACGGTGCCGTCGTTTTTATCATAAAAATAACTTTTTACCAATGCCGGATCGTCCATAAAGCGCCCGATGACAACTTCTTTATCGTTGTATCCGTATAGCGTGATCAAAGCGACATACAGCGGGTTGAACAGCGCCGAGGAGCGAATGCTGCTGGCGATTTGGTTGTAATCGGTTAAATAGTAGTTATATTGGACCTTCCCGTCTACCTTGGAAGTATCTTCAAAGAAAACGCCCGTGCCATAAACTTTTTGCGTCCGCTTATAAAGATTCAGCGACGTTTTATAGATGGAGCTGATGCACTTGGAAACAAAAAATTCATCGTCTCTCTCGTTGCCCTCATAAATGCGTTTATTGCATTCGTTGATTTCGCTGAGGAACGCGTCGTCTCTCTTTTCCTGATCATCGGAATCGAATGCTTCGGCAAACCGGTTGATGGCATCTACAACTGCGTATGTATCGCTCAATGTTACGGATTGAGAAAAGTTGCTATCCAAGGTAAAGCCCCAACCCATAAAGCGACCGGGTCTTGCAGACGTTCCTGTGTTTGCAAAATCATAAATTTTACGCAAAATTTTTGTGACGGTTTCTACCATCAAAGCATGATAGTTCTTGCCGTCAATCATCAAGTCCTCCTCGGAAAAGAGGTTGTTCCGGCTGATTGCCCGGCGGAAGTAAATCAACGTGATCAAAACCGCGGTTGCCGAAAAAGTGACGGGGATGATCGGCCACTCTTCTTTTTGCGCATCATCGGAAACGCCAAAAATGTTGCTGATTTCTTCCGGCTTGAGATACGGCGCAATGCTGAATCCGTTTTCTTTGACGCAGTCCAATATCTTGGTCACGCCGGACAAAATGATGCGTTTATCCTCTTCCTCGCTCCCGATTCCGGTGCCTTTGATTTTTTCGGCTTCCTTGTCGTTCAGCTTGGTAGTATCCAGATCGCCGTAGTTATACACAATAAGGAGCACACGGATGGCATTGCAAAAATCCAAAAATCTTTCGTTGATTTTGCTGTCGTCAAAAACATCTTTTTTCATAAAGTTGTCCTTGATTTCTTTCACAATATCATTGCGCACGCCGAAGGACGCTTCCAGTTGCTTTTTCGTCCACTCCGATGCCTTGCCGACGCCAATACTGTTGATGACTTGTTCCATATACAGATTTACGGTTTTATTGTTTTCCACGGGTCAATCCTCCAAAATAGCAGTATTTTTATCAAACGCTTCGCCAACGCCTTCCGGGGCTTTGCCTTTCAAAACGACCTTTTTGAGTTTGATACAATCGCAAAATGCGCCTTTCTCTATCTTTTTCACCGACTTGGGAATGCAAACTTCAGATAAATAGCAACTGTCGGCGAACGCCCGCTTACCAATGACCTCCAGTGTATCCGGCAAGATGACGGTTTTTGCATCACAGCACTCAAACACCGAGTTTGCAATGACGCGGACATCCGGCAAAACCAAATTATCAGCATTTTCTCCTCCGCCGAGCAGCACGCCGTTGAGAATCAAAAATTCATTTGAGCCATCAACAGCCGATGTTTGCGAAAAAGCCGACGGGTCGATATCCTCTACCCCTTCCATTCCCTCAACCCTGCTGAGGTGTTCACATCCATAAAATGCGCGAATTCCGATTTTACGAACAGAAGGCGGGATAACAACTTTTTCCAACGTATCGTTGCACACAAACGCTTCTTTTCCGATTGTCTGCACAAAGGAAGGAATTACTACATGCGAATCTTTCCCGGTATAACGAATCAAAGTTTCATTATCATCCGAACAAACAAAATCCGCCGGATTGTTTTGCATTCTTGTAATATCCTCCGGCAACAGAGACAGCAATTTTTCCAAAGCAGCTCTTTCGGTTGGATAGTTCTTCATGATGACTGCTTGAAAACGCCCGTCGGCAAGTTCATATCCGATACTGCCCTTTCGCTTATCCTGCGTCACATACGCATCATCCAAAGCGATGGGGACCAAGGGTTTCCCGCTGTTTGTTATGTTAATGATTTCTTTTTTGACTTCATCGGAAAACAGCGAATTTTCGCTTGCCACCAAAATGTAGGCGCTTGCGTCTACAATGCGCTGATAAATTTGGGCTCTCCAGTCGCCGGAATGCATATCAGGGGCATCCATCCAGGCGCAAATGTTATTTTCCTGGGTCAAAAAACGGTATAATCGCTTACAAAATTCCAAATCTTCGGGTACGTTGCTGTGACTGATAAAAACAAATTTTACTTGTTCGTCCATGGCTTTGCATCCTTTCCGAAAATATAGTTATTTACATTATATCATAGAATTATGTTTATTGCAAGACTCAAATCGACAAAAAATGACAAAAAAATAAATTTCGGCAATCTGAAAAAAGGCAACTTTGCCGAATACAAAAAGCGTTTTTTTCTGAATGAAAGCATCTTTGCATGCCGTTTTTTGAAAAAAACTTACCCTGGTATGCGTGAAGGCGCGTTTTCATAGTGCTTTTGCTACCAACATGGAGTGCATCTCGCCCCCGAAAAATCAAGTAATTTGCCTGCAAATGCCGCAAATCATCAAAGCAAAACCGAGCAAAAAAAAAGGACCCCCGCGGCAGAAACCTGCCGCGGGGGCGTTTTTTAATTTCTATCAGTCAATTATTTCACGGTGCAATACATGAAGTATTTGTAGCCGAGAGGATTGCTGTAGAAGCCCTCTACCTTATCGCTGATCATATACAGGTCAGTGTAGTAGTAAAGCGGGCAGATGCAGCCGGTGGACATGAGCATATCCTCGGCAATGTGCATCAGCTGATACCGTTTGGTGTTGTCGGTGCAGCTCTTGATGGTCGCAATCAGAACATCATAGGTCTGTGCCCAGGTGCCGTTGGTAACATTGATGTTGTAGCCAAGAGCAGTCAGATCCAGGCTGTAGATCGCTGCGCCGGCATGTGCGCCCTTACCGAACTGAACGTCATTGTTACCGGAGCTGGTCGTCCACATATCCAGGAAGCAGATCGGATCGTTGTAGTCGGCAAGCCAACCGTTACGAGCGATGGAGTAGTGACCATCTTTACGAGTATTCAAGAAGGTGTTCCACTCCTGATTTTCCAGATTCATGGTAATACCGATCTTGGCAAGCTGCGCCTGCAGATATTCACCGATCGCCTTGTGACCTTCGGAAGTGTTATACAGATAGGTCATCGTGGGGAAGTTGGTGAACTTTCCGGTTGTAGCATCATAAGTGTAATATTTTTTCAGCGTTTCAACGGCAGCAGCAAAGTTCGATTCATAAGCAGTCGCAGAAACATCATAGTAACCAATAAATCCGTCATTGTGTCCGGCGGTCTTGTAGAACTCGGTGCCGTCGGGGTTGGTCATACCCATAGCAACAAAGGAGGAAGCGGGAACTTGACCACCCTGAGCAATAGCGTCAACAATGTGGTTGCGATCGAACAACAGGCTGATCGCGTTGCGGATCTCAGCGCGTTGTTCTTCGGTTCCGTTCGGCAGAATATCCTCATTGATGTTCCAGCAGACATAGTAGGTACCGATCTGGCCGGCAACTTTGAATTCATTCGGATACTGGGTCTTCAAAGCGGCAATTTCAGCGGTGGGAACATCATCGATCAGTTTCCATGTGCCATTCTTGAAGTTGGCAAGCATATTGTTGGCGTCATCCGACAGATAGAAATTGATCCGATCCATCGTGATTTTATCTGCATCAATATAGTTCTTATTTTTCTTCAGAACGATGACGCTGTTGTGCTTCCATTTGCTGATGGTGTAAGGACCATTGCAAATATAGGTCTTGGGTTTGGTTGCCCAGCTCTCTTTGGAAACCACATCTTCGCGCACCGGGAAATAGGTCGGGAATGCGAGCAGTTCGTTCCAGTAGGAAATAGCGTTTGCAAGGGTCACTTTCAAGGTCTTAGCATCTACTGCCTCGACATTGAGTTCCTCATTGGGATTGAGTCGTTTGCCAGCATCATCATACCGAGGGCAACCGTCTACAACTTCAAACATATAAGCGTAGTCGGCACCCAACTCCTCAGATGAGGCGCGTTTCCAAGCAAAGACGAAGTCAGCGGCGGTAACATCTTTGCCGTCGGACCACTTCAGTCCATCGCGCAGGGTGTAGGTATAGGTCACTTTGCCGGTGGTAGCATCGACAACGCCCTCTACCAATTCTTTAGCGGCATCCGGTACGATAACCAGTTTGCCGTTTTCGTCCTGGGCCCATTTTGCAAGGCCGGAGAACAGGTGGCTGATCAGGGTTGCGCCATCTACTGCCGAGTTCAGAGCCGGATCAAGCGTATCGGGCTCGGAAGAAAGGCAAACAGACAAGCCATCATTCTTGTCGCCGCAAGCAGACAACGGAAGAACGACCATGATCAGTGCGAGAAACAGTACGAGAAACTTTTTCATGTCTTTTTTTCCTTTCAGAAAATTTATTTTTTCAAAATATGCTTTCGCATATCATGAACAGAGTTTTACAGTTCCTTGATGCGGTGGCAGGCAACAAAATGTCCCGGCTCCACTTCCTGGAACTCCGGAACGCTCTCGGCGCAGCATTCCTTTGCGTAAGCGCAACGCGTGCGGAACGGGCAACCGGAAGGGGCGTTCAACGGGCTGGGGATATCGCCGGAAAGCACGATCCGTTTGCTGGAACGCGCAATTTTGGGATCCGGCTGGGGCACCGCGCTCATCAGCGAGCGGGTATAGGGGTGCAACGGGCGCTCGTAGATCTCCTTGGAATCCGCCAATTCCACCATTTTGCCAAGATACATAACGGCAATGCGGTTGCTGATATGGCGAACGACCAGAATATCATGCGCAATGAACAGGTAGGTAAGACCAAGTTCCTGTTGCAATTCCAAAAACATATTGATGACCTGCGCCTGAATGGAAACATCCAAAGCCGAAACCGGCTCGTCGCAAACAACAAACTCGGGGTTCAGTGCAAGCGCTCTTGCAATGCCGATGCGCTGGCGCTGACCGCCCGAAAACTCGTGGGCATAGCGCGCGGCGTGTTCGCTGTTCAAACCAACGCGGTTCATCAGCTCCAGGATGCGCTCCTGGCGCTCGGCTCTGTTTTGATAGGCCTTGTGAATATCCAACGGTTCGCCAATGATGTCGGAAACCGTCATTCTTGGGTTGAGGGAGGAATACGGATCCTGGAAGACCATGGTTGCCTTTTTGCGCAGTTGCTTGATGTCGGCGGCGGTCTTCATTGGCTGCCCGTCAAAAATAATCTCTCCGGCGGTGGGCTTATACAGGTGCAGAATGGTGCGCCCGACCGTGGTTTTGCCGCATCCGGATTCGCCGACCAAACCAAGCGTTTCGCCGCGGCGAATGGAAAAGGAAACATCATCCACCGCTTTGAGCGGTCTTCTTTGGAAAGCGTTGATGTTAATATTAAAATACTGTTTAAGATGTTGAATGTCAACCAGCGGGGTTTCTTGGTCAAACTTCTTTTCCATTCTTCTTCCCGCCTTTCTTCTTTTCTTTGGTGTTGACGGCTTCGCTTTCCATGGAATCCTTTACGTTCATCCAGCAGGCGCTCATGTGATCCTTGTTCAGAAGCATTCTTTCGCAGGGGTATTCCAAACAAATTTTCATTGCGTTATCGCAACGCGGCGCAAAGGGGCACCCTTTGGGCATACACAAAAGGTCGATGGGCGTTCCGGTAATGGGTTGCAGTTTGCTGCCGGCGGTATCGGCCGTTGGGATAGAGCGCATCAAGCCTTTGGTGTATTCATGGCGCGGGTTGTAGAAAATTTCGTCCGCCGTTCCCTGCTCGCAAATGGAGCCGGCATACATTACGATCACTTCATCGCACATTTGCGCAACCACGCCCAAATCATGGGTGATCATGATGATTGCCATGCCCAGCTCTTTTTGAAGCGATTTCATCAACTCCAAAATCTGCGCCTGAATGGTAACATCCAGCGCGGTAGTGGGTTCATCGGCAATCAGAATATCCGGCTCGCAAGCGAGTGCCATTGCGATCATCACGCGCTGACGCATACCGCCGGAAAACTCATACGGATACTGTTTGAGGCGTTTTTCCGGCTCGTTGACATTGACTAACCGCAACATTTCCAGGGCGCGTTCCTGCGCTTGTTGCTTATCGCGGTCGGTGTGCAACATAATGGCCTCCACCAACTGGTGCCCAATGGTATAGGTGGGGTTCAAAGACGTCATGGGGTCCTGGAAGATGATGGAGATCTTGTTGCCGCGCACGGTCTTCATGACCGCTTCGCCGGCGTTGACAAGTTCCTGCCCGTCCAATTGGATGGAACCGGAAACGATCTTTCCGGTGGGCGCCAGGATCTGCATGATGGAGTAGGCGGTAACCGATTTGCCGGAGCCGCTCTCTCCCACAATGCCCAAAACCTTGCCCCGGTCCAGGTTGAAAGAAACGCCGTTGACGGCTTTGACTTCACCCGCAGGGGTGAAAAAAGAGGTGTGTAGGTCGGTGACTTGCAATAATGGTTGTTGTTGTTTCATGTTCATTCCCTCCCCCTATCAAGTTCTCAACTTGGGGTCAAACGCGTCACGCAGACCGTCGCCAAACAGGTTGAGCGACAGCACGATGAGCGAAATGACCACGGCGGGAATAATCATACGATACGGATACGAGGAAAGTCCGTTGAGCGCGTCCGAAGCCAAGGAACCCAAAGACGGCATTGGCGCGTTGACGCCAAGTCCCAGGAAGGAAAGATAACTCTCGGTAAAAATGGCGTTCGGAATTTGCAGAGCCGTGGAAATGATGACCACGCTGATGCAGTTGGGCAACAGGTGCTTGGTGATGACCCATCTTCCCTTTGCGCCTGCCGCACGGGACGCCAAAACATACTCCTGCTCGCGCAAGGACAAAATCTGTCCGCGGATCAAGCGGGACATACTGACCCAATACAAAAGCGCAAAGACAATGAACAAGCTGATAATGTTACTACCGATCCTTGCCAAAGCCGTACCTTCCAGCGCCGGAGCAAGCGTTTGCTTCATAACCGAGGCAAGCAGAATGACCAACAACATATCCGGCAAAGAATAAATAATATCTACGATCCGCATGATGATCAAATCGACCACACCGCCGAAATAGCCGGCAATGGAGCCAATCGTCATACCAATGATCAAAACAATGATGCTGGCAAAGAAACCAACTGCCAATGAGATACGCGTTCCGTAAACGACGCGAATGAAATAATCGCGCCCGGCAGAGTCTGTCCCGAAGATGTGTGGGAAGACCTTTTCTCCTGCATCGATTTTTGCCTGCTCGGTCGTTCCGTATTGGAACGGTTTCAAGTTTTCATAGCTCGAATCCATTGATTTGCCTTGCGTCATTCCCAGCATATCATTATATGAATAAGGCCAGAAGAACGGAATGACAATAGAGGAAATGACAATGAACAAAATGATGAAAAAGCTGACAACTGCCACCTTGTTTTTCCAAAGGCGCTTGATGCCGTCCTTGAAAAAGGTGGAAGAGGGGCGCATTTGCACGATGTAGGATTTTTCTTCGTCGGTTGCGGGAAGGAAGGAATCCACGTTGACATGCATGGTAAATTTCTTTTTCATGGCATTCTTCCTCCTTATTCCAGATTGATGCGCGGGTCAACAACTTTATACAGAATGTCGCTGACCAGGTTCATGACAACAATCAAAACTGCCAAAACAATTGTGGTTCCCATAACCATGGGGTAATCGCGGTTGGTAATGCTGTTGATAAAGGCACGTCCGATGCCGGGAACTGCAAAAATCTTTTCCACCACCAACGAGCCGGTTACGATATAGGCAAGCATCGGTCCGAAATAGGTGATGACCGGGATCAACGAGTTTTTCAGAGCGTGACCGAAAATGATTTTGACCGGAGAAACGCCTTTTGCTTTTGCCGTGCGAATATAGTCCTGCCCCAGCACATCCAGCATGGAGGAGCGCGTCAAACGGGTGATATACGCCATAGGGTAAAGCGAAAGCGTGATGATGGGTAAGATCAATCCTTGCCAGGTCGTTCCGTTTGCCGGCAGGATCATCCATGTCACGGTAAACAATACCAACAACAGTGACCCCATGATAAACGAAGGCATGGAAACGAACGCGGTGGTGACGACCATAATGATTTTATCCACCAGTTTGTTGCGCCGCAATGCTGCAACTGAACCAAGAACAATACCAAAAACACCGGCCAATACTGCTCCAACAAGCCCCAAAACAGCGGAAGTTTTCAAGCCATCAATAATGATATCCGTTACCATCTGTCCTCTCATTTTCAAAGAGGGCCCAAAATCAAAGCGCAAAACATCCTTCAAATAGGTAAAATATTGTTGTGCCAACGGCTTATCCAACCCGTATTTTGCCTCCAATGCCGCCTGCGCCGAAGGGGTGATTGCCTTTTCGGACAAGAACGGGCCGCCCGGGATTGCGTGCATGACAAAAAACGTGATTGTAATGACAATCCAAATCGTCAGAATTGCCAACAAAATGCGCTTTAAGATATAGAGTAATGTTTTTGAATTCATGCGCTCTGTTTTTACACCTTTCAGTTTCTATTTCAGCTGTCTTTTCCCAAAAAACAACTCAAAAACAGCTTTTGTAATCATCATGGATTCAGACAATTGATGGCAGTCCAGATGAGTATACAGGTTATATTATACTCATTTGGTTTTGATTTGTCAAGTTTTTTATGGCGAAAACATTATTTTTTCCATTCATTATAGATAATTATGAAAAAGCAGGCCGATTTAGCGCAGATTGTTCGTCATCTTTTCTGATTTTTCATAATCCAAAATCTGTCGTTTCATTCCCAAATTGAAAATAAAGCACCGGCGCGGGAGGATGGCTCCCGCGCCGGATACTGTCAAACATCATTTGGACAACAAAAAGTCCAGGATGCGTTGTTTGTAGTCGGGGGCTTCGTCAAAAGCCGCGTGACCAAACGCCTGGTATTCATAATAGTCGCCGCCGATTCCCTTTGCGGTCTCCCGCGCGGCAAGGGCGGTGGTCACCCGGTCATGTAGCGCCCCGATGACCAGCGTTTTTGCCTGGATTTGGTCCAGCGAAGCAAAAACGTCAAAGCGCTTGGCGGCAGCGGTATAGGCAAGGAACCGCGCCGTTTTTTCGGCTGTGGCAACCGGTTGGCTTTGAAAAAACGCGACCCTGTATTTTTGGAAGGTCTCCGGCGAAAAGATGGTTTGGTAAAAATCCGCCGTCAAATCTTCAATTTTTCCGCTTGCGGCAAGCGATTCCCAGCGCGAAAGCACCGCCAAAGCAGTCGCGTTCGGGCGCGAGAGCGCGGAACCGAGGACAAGCCGGTTGACCAAGTGCGGATGGCAAATTGCCAGCTCCTGCGCCACCATGCCGCCCAGCGACGCCCCGAAAACATCGGCTTTTTCAATCTTCAATTTCCCCATCACTTCCGCCGTATCGTCGGCAATCTGCCGCACGGTATAATCCGGGCGCGGCGTTTTGTTGCGGTCGATCAGATAGACGGTGAAGGGCTCGGCGAAGATGCTGTATGCGCGCTCGATGGCTCTTGCCTGGGCAAAAAAGCCCTCATAAGAAAGCCCCGGCAAAATTACAAACGCCTTTGCCCCGCTCCCGAACTGAACGACCTCGACCTTGCCGTTTTGAATTGATATGGTTTTTGTTTCAAGCATTGTCAAATTCCTGTGCCAAAGATTTTTGAAAAATTTAAGGATCCGAAAACACCGGGAAAACGGTGGTTTTTCCGCCATCCAATATCAGGCAGGTTGCGCCATCCAACGTAACATCCTCCCCCGCATAATAGCCGCCGAGTTTTCCGGTTTTCAGGGCAAAAGTCAGCCGCACGCCATCATATTGCAGGGTAAACAGATTGCCGTGCTGGTGTCCGCAAACCATATCGCTGACCCCCACCGACTTTGCCGCCGCAAAAAATCCGTTTTGAGAGGATCCGGCAAGCGAATAGGTAACGTAAACCTCCCCGACAGCTGACACATTTCCTTCGCCCGTGCGGTATTGCCGATACGCCTCGGCATACTCCGGCAAAGGCAGGTGGAAAAAGCAAGCCGCCTCGGCATAGGTCCCTCCGTTTGCCGCGCGAATGCCGTTGGCGTTCCATTGAACCCAGGCAATTTGCGCGTCGGTGATGCAATCCTCATAGCCAGAATCCAAAAAATACAGCGTTTTGACGATCTTTCCTTCCTCGGTAACATTGACAACATAATTGCCGAGTGAGCCGAGATTGGACGGCCCCCGTTTGAACAACGAAAACTTTCCTTTTTCGTAAACATCACAACACGCGGCGCAATCGAGCACCGCCGAATTTTTATCGTTGCCGAAATCATGATTGCCAAACACCGGGGCGTAAGGGATTTGGAAGGAATCCAACCAGGAAACCAGTGAGAGCAAACTGATCAGATTTTCATTGCTCCAAGTCTGGTCACCTGTCAGCGTAATCAAATCGGGGTGCGTTTTTTCAATCAAACCGGCAATTTTTTGCCTGGTTTCCCCCATGTGGAAAAGGTCCTCCAAATCGCATAGTTGCACATCGGCAAGATTGAGGATGACAAACGGCTGACCGGGCTGTTTTTCCAGCGTTGCAATGTTGGAAAGCGAAAAGGGATCTTCCGCCTGCCAGGGGGCTTCAATCTCCTTGCCGTGGTAGCGGTGCAAAAAAACGAAGTAAACAGCCAAAAAACAAATCAACGCAACCGTTGCAACCGCAATACATGCAACAAGAATGATTTTGTTTCGTTTTTTCACCGGGTTCCCCTTTCCAAAATATTTTCAAAAAATGTGTTTACGAATCGTAAAAATGCTGTCCGTCATCGGTTACCAAGCGCTCGGTTTTGGGGTATTCAAAAATGGCGTCGTTTTGGGCGTTTGCCTCCAGATAGGCAACAAATTCCCCGGCATACCATTTTGCCATTTCCATGTTGTGCATGCGGTAATATCCGCAGTTCACCGGCGTTGCGCCCGGCACTTCCTGCACGCCCTCGACCGACCGGAAGGCGTCAAGGAGCAGTTTGTAAAGCTCCCGCGGCGTGCGGTTGCCTTTGAGGATGAGGTAAAACCCGGTCAGGCAGCCCATCGGGCCCCAGTAGATCACCTCGTCCTTCCATTCCGGATCGTTGCGAAGATAGGTTGCAATGATGTGCTCCAGCGAGTGCATTGCCGAAACGTCGATGGCGGGCTCACGGTTCGGGCGTTTCAGGCGGATGTCATAGGTCGTAACCGAAAATTCGCCCAGGCGGTCCACCCGGCTGACAAAAATGCCCGGGATGATGCGCATATGGTCGATTGAAAAACTTTGGATGAGTTCCATTTTGAGCTCCTTTGGCTTTGAGATGGTTGATATGATTTATTATAACTTACATTTTACAAATTGTCAATGCTTTTCATTAAGGCTCCAAAAAAGGTAGCCGATTGGCATATTTGAGGTGATTGAACCAGTGTCAACTCGCAAGGTCGGCTTTGCCTCCTTGCTCATTTCAAGCGCTTCGCGCTTGCCCCTGTGCCGACTTCGCGCAGAGTGATAAGTTATCTTTTTGCCTTGCGGCAAAAGTTATAATTTGCGCCGTTGGCGCAAAGTTATGATATG
>CAMOLD010000010.1 GCA_946618395.1 uncultured Clostridia bacterium | reverse complement strand
TTTTGGTTCATCCGCTCGCGCAGGCGGCTGTTGAGATCGTTGAGCTTCTTTTCAAAGGCAAGGTTGCCCTCTTCCAGCTGTCCGCGCTTGGCGTTCAACTGCTCCAAAATGGCGTTGCCGGAGCGGAACGCGGCGCGCGCGGCTTCGATTTCGGCGTTCTTTGCCGCAATCTCCTCGCTCTTGGCGCGGATTTTTTCGGTATATCCCGAAAGTTCGTTATGCAAAACCGCAAGTCTTTCCTCCGAAGTGCCGCGCAGGGTGGTTTCGGTTTCAATATCCTTTTGCGTTTCGCTCGTGCGGATATAAAGCTCGGTCAGTTTTCTGCCAATCTCCTCTTTCTGCAAAACGGTCTCGCCGTGCTCGGCGGACTTTTCGGCGCGGAAATCTGTAAATTCGCGGATGCGTGCGGCAACTGTTTTTTCCTCCGCCGTCAGGGCGGCAAGCTCTTCCTCGTATCTGGTTTGCGCTTCTTCCAGCTCTCGCGTGTCCGCGCGCAACTTTTCCAGGAGCGTGTTGTTGGCGTCCAACTTTGCGCGCAGCTGTTCAAGTCCCGCCGCCTCGTTGGCGCGCAGAACGGCGATCAGCTCCTTGCGGTCCTCGGCGGAGTTCTTTGCCGATTCTTCCTCTTCAAGGCGCTCTGCCAGCTCGGTTGCCTCTTTTTCCCGTTTGTCGGCGGCAACTTGCAACTTTTTCAGCTCTTCTTCCAGCCGTTTCATCTCGCCGGCGCGGGAAAGAACGCCGGAGCCGGTTTTTGCGGAACCACCGGTAAAGGAACCGCCAACGTTGATTTGCTGACCGTCCAGCGTGACAACACGCACGCGGTAGCCCTGCTCTTTTGCCATGACGTTGGCATGGTCGATTCCGTCAAACACCACCGTTCTGCCCAACAGGGAGGACAGGATGTTTTTGAATTTTCCGTCGGTTTTGACAAGCGTATCGGCAATTCCGATGTAACCCGGGTAGCCAGCCGCCGCTTCCATTTCCTTGGTGGGCGTTGCGGGCTTCATCGATGTCAACGGGAAAAATGTCGCGCGGCCAGCCTCGCCGCGTTTGAGCGCGAACATGGCGGCTTTTGCGGTGGCTTCATCCTCTACAACAATGTTTTGCAGGTTGGTTCCCAGCGCAATCTCCATGGCGGTGATGTAGCGGTCCTCCACAGAGATGACCTTGGAAAGCGGACCGTAAATTTTGCCGCAGGGGGCGCCGGAACGGTCGGTGATTTCGCCGTTTTCATATTGATTCATTACATAGCGGACGGCGCCGGAGTAGCCCTCAAAATGCTCCTCCATCGCCTTCATGGTGGCAATTCTTTGCGCAACCGAATCTACGCGCAGTTTTGCGTTTGCGCTTTCGGTTTGCGCCGCGTGCAACTGCTCCGCCATTGCCTCAATCTTCTTTTCGGCATCGGCAATTCCGGCGTCGGCATTGGCGATTTCGGCGTCATATCCGGCAACGGTGCGCTCCTTGACGCCGCATTGCTCTTTGAGCTTTTCGGAGGTTTCACGGTAGCCTTGCAATTCCTGCAAAACACTGGAATTTTTGCCGGTGTCGGTTTCCCGCGCGTTTTCCAGAACCGAAATGCGGACGCGGATGTCGGTTGCCTCGGTTTCCGCCTCCCGGATGCGGGTCAGCGCATCGGCAACGGCGTTGGCAAGATTGTTCTCCTTTTGCAACAGCGCGTTTTGCTCGGCGGTCAGTGCCTCGCGCTCTTTTTCCTGACCAGCAAGCGTGTTTTCCAATTCGCCGATTTTTGCGGCGTGCGCGGCGCAGGCTTCCTCCTCGGCGCGAATGGATTTTTCAACGCCGGCGATCGAGCCCTGCGTTGCGGCAATCAGATCCTTGGCGTGGGTAATGGTGGTTTCGGCAACGCGCTCTTCGCTTTCCAGACGGTGGCATTCCTCGGTCTGCTCCTGAATTTGGCGCAGGAGCTGTTCGGATTCCAGCTTTCCGGTTTGCGAAGCCTCAAAGAGTTTGTCGTTTTGCGCTTCCAGGGTTTGAATCCCCTCCTCGGCGCTTTGCAAATCGAACGCCGCATGGTTGAATGCTTCTTCGGCGGCTTCCAGTTCGCCGTGGATTTTTTCGGTATCGTAAAGCCAGATGGAAACGTCGGCGCGCTTTTTATCCTCCATCAGGGCAAGCGCTTTTTTCGCTTTTTCGGCTTCTTTTTCCAAGGGACCAACCTGCGCCGAAACCTCGGCGAAAATATCGTTGACCCTTGCCATATTTTCTTCTACGCCGGCAAGCTTACGCTCGGATTCATCCTTACGGTGGCGGTATTTGGCAATTCCCGACGCGTCCTCGAATACGCTGCGGCGCTCCTCGCTCTTGCGGGAGACCATTTCGGCAATTTTGCCCTGCCCGATGATGGAATAGCCGTCGCGGCCGATACCGGTGTTCATAAACAGCTCGTATATATCTTTCAAGCGGACTGCCTTACGGTTGATGAAGTATTCGCTGTCCCCGGCGCGGTAATAGCGGCGCGTGACGGTTACTTCATCATAGGGACATTCCAGCTTGGCAAAATCCTCGGTGTTATCAAAGGTAACGGAAACCTCGGCATATCCCATTGGACGGCGACTGTCGGCACCGCCGAAAATAACGTCCTCCATTTTGCTTCCGCGCAGGCTTTTGGAAGAGATTTCGCCCAAAACCCAGCGCATTGCGTCGGCAATATTGGATTTTCCCGAACCGTTCGGCCCGATGATGACGGTGACGCCTTTTGTTTCGTTGCCCAAACCGACCGACACTTCAACGCCGTTATCAAACATCAGTTTGGTTTTGTCGGGAAAGGACTTGAAGCCTTGCATTTCCAGTGATTTCAGATACACGGTTTACGTTCCTCCGTTTTTTTCTTGGTTCTGTTTATTTTGCAATTCCGAACAGCGCAAGCGCCTCTGCCGCCGCCTGCTGTTCCGCTTGCTGAATGGTGGTTCCTTTTCCGCGCCCGATGCGGTTGGACGCAAGATAAAGCTCCACTTCAAATATTTTTGCGTGATCGGGTCCCTCAGCGCTGACGGTGCGGTATTCCAGCTCGCTCAGGGTCTCCTCGTGCGATTCCTGCTGAATAAATTTATACAAAAGGGATTTGCTATCCAGCAGTTCGTGGCCTTCCTGCTCGTCCACGGCACGAATCAAAAAGGGCAACAAGAAGTTAGAAACCCGTTCCGGCGCGTTTTCTCCGGCGTCCAAATACATTGCCGCCAAAACCGCCTCAAAAGCGTCGGCAAGGATTGCCGGCTTTTGCGCGCCGCCGCTTTTGCGCTCCCCTTTGCCCAAAAGGAGCCATTCGCCAAGCCCGATTTGCTTGGCATAATTGCAAAGCGCCCCCTCGCAAACGATGCGCGAGCGCAACTGGGAAAGTTCGCCTTCCTTGTAGTTGGGAAACCGGGCGAACAGATAGCGGCTTGCGATGAGCGAAAGCACCGCGTCACCTAAAAATTCCAACCGCTCGTTGCAGCGCAGATGGTGGTCATGCGCGCCGGTCTCGTTAGCATAGGACGAATGCGTGAGCGCCCGTTCCAAATATCCCGGATTTTGAAAAACATATCCGATGCGCTTTTGCAATTCTTCGGTCGAATGCGGCATTCCGAACGCCCCCTTTCTTTTTTCTCTTAAACTTGTTCTGCCTGTTGCCGTTTGCGCTCCTGCTCGGCTCTTTTCCGCTCGGCAAAAGCGCTTGCGCTTTCGGCAAGATCATAAATCACGCCCGAATCGGCATAGGAAATTGCCTGCCGGATGGCGTTTTTGAAGGCGGTGGCATCGGAAGAGCCGTGCGCCTTGATGACCGGTTTGGAAATGCCCAGGATGGGTGCGCCCCCGTGCTCGTTGGGGTCCATCTCCTTTTTCATTCCGGTCAGCTGTTTTTTCATGGTCAGCGCCGCCAGTTTAGTAACCGGGTTGCTGTAAAGCACGTTTTTGAGCTTGGTCAGCATCAATTTGCCGACGCCCTCGATTCCCTTGAGAAAGATGTTGCCGGTAAATCCATCGGCAACCAGAACGTCGCAACCGCCGAAAACGGCAGTGTTGGACTCCACGTTTCCCACAAAATTGATTTCGGGGTTCTCGGTCAACAGCGCATGGGCGGCACGTTGCAGGTCGGTGCCCTTGCAGGCCTCGCTGCCGTTGTTCAAAAGCCCGACGCGCGGCTCGGCAATGCCATACATTTTTTTCATGTAGGCGCTGCCCATCATGCCGAACTGTTCCAAATTCTCCTCGGTCACCGTCACGTTGGCGCCGGTGTCCAAAAGGAGCGTGGGATTGGCAAACGGCATGACCGTTCCGATTCCGGCGCGCAAAACGCCTTTGATTTTGCGGACGATCAACGTAGCCCCGGTAAAGAGCGCCCCGGTGTTCCCGGTGCTGACAAAGGCGTCGCCCGCCCCCTCGGCAAGAAGGGAAAGTCCCTTTGCCATGGAGGAATCCTTTTTGGCACGCACAACGCTGACGGGGTCGTCCTCCATGGTGATGACGCCCTCGGTATGCACAATGTCAAACCGGCGGATGTCCAGCCCGTTTTCATCGGCAACGCGCTCGATCTCTTCGCGATTGCCGACCAGTATATAGGTGGCGTTGAATTCGGCGGCGGCAAGACAAACGCCCTTGACCATTTCGTCCGGCGCTTTATCTCCGCCCATAACGTCAACAATAATCCTCATTGATCCGACTGATGGCTTTCGCCAACTCCTTTCGAACTTTTAGAGCGCGACCGCAGACAAAACCTCCAACGATCGCTCGGAAAGTCGCTCATTGCGGGCGGCTTTTCCGCCTTTTACCCGCACCGAGAACGGCTTGATGATTCCAAAATTCGCGTTCATGGGAACAAACTCCCCAAGTCCGCCGCGGCTGACATAAGCCGCCATTGCGCCGATCATGGTCTCCTCCGGGAAGACGACCGGCGCCTGTTCCAGGGCAAGTTTTGCGGCGTTGACACCGGCAACCAGCCCGCTGCCCGCGCTCTCCACATATCCTTCCACGCCGGTCATTTGCCCGGCAAAAAAGATTTGCGGACGGCTCTTCATGGCGTAGGTCGGTTCCAACAGCCCCGGAGAGGAAAGATAGGTGTTGCGGTGCATGACGCCGTAGCGCAAAAACTCGGCGTTCTCCAAACCCGGAATCAGGCGGAAGACCCGGCGCTGTTCCGGAAAGGTGAGGTGCGTTTGAAAACCGACAAGATTGAACATAGTTCCCGCGCGGTTTTCGCGGCGCAACTGCACAACGGCATACGCCTCTTTCCCGGTCCTCGGGTCCACAAGTCCCACCGGTTTGAGCGGCCCATAGCGCAAGGTATCCCGCCCGCGCTTTGCCATGACTTCCACCGGCATACAGCCCTCAAACACTTTCAAATCTTTTTGCGCCGCTTTGTCAAAATCTTTCAAAGCCGCCTCTTCGGCGGAAATCAGCGCTTCGTAAAAAACGTCATACTGCTCCTTGGTCATGGGGCAGTTGAGGTAATCGGCATCGCCCTTGCCGTAACGTGAGGCAAAATAGGCAATGTCCATATTCACCGTAGAAAAATCCACAATGGGTGCCGCGGCGTCAAAAAAGTGGAGCCCGGGACAGCCCAGCTCGCCGGCAATGTAGTTTGCCATGGCGTCGCTGGTCAAGGGGCCGGTGGCGATGACGCTGATCTCTGTGGGATCAACCTCCCCGGCTTCACGCTCCTCCACCGTGATCAACGGATGGGAGCGGATGCGGTCGCTGATATACGCCGAGAATTTTTCGCGGTCGACTGCCAGCGCCGATCCGGCGGGAACGCGCGTGGCGTCCGCCGCCTCCAAAATCAGGGAGCCGAGGCGCCGCATTTCCTCTTTGAGTAGCCCCACCGCGTTGGAAAGGCTATCCGACCGCAGGGAGTTGGAGCAAACCAGCTCGGCAAACCCCGCGGTATGGTGTGCCGGCGTCATTTTTTGCGGCTTCATTTCCACAAGGCGGACCGGCACGCCGCGTTTTGCAGCCTGCCATGCCGCCTCACAACCGGCAAGACCGGCGCCGTAAACGGTAACGGATTTCATGGATTCTCTCAATCTTGCGTTTCGTTTGCGGCAGGCTCGCTTTCGCGGGAGTAGCCGCAGGATTCGTTATGGCAAACCAAAAGGTTTTTGCCCTTTTTGCGGAAGAGCATGCCGCCGCAGTTCGGGCAGGTTTCGGCGGTTGGCATATCCCAAGAGGAAAAATCGCATTCGGGATAGCGCTCGCAACTATAAAACATGGTGTGCTTTCTGCCGAACTTGGTCACCACGCGCGCACCGCACTTGGGGCAGCGCACGCCGGTATCGCGCATTCTTGCCTTGGTAAAGTTGCATTCCGGATAGCGGCTGCAAGCATAGAAGCTGCCGAATTTTCCGGTGCGGAGCACCAGGTCGGCGCCGCATTTTTCGCATTTCATGTCAGGCACGATTTGCGGCTGTTTCTTTTCCTTCTTTTCAGCCTTCTCTTCCTTTTCGGGCAGTTCTTCCTCTTCGGGCTTTTGCGCCGTCAGGGGCTTGGTGTTCCGGCAGGCGGGATAGTTGGGGCAGGCGGCAAATTTGCCGAAGCGCCCGTTGCGGACCACCATGCGGCTGCCGCATTTTTCGCAAATGATGTCGGTTTCCTCGGGCGGGATTTCAATGGTCTTATCGCCGATTTTCTCCTCGGCGTCTTTGAGTTGCGCCGAAAAATCCTTCCAGAAGCTTTCCAGCACGCGGTTCATGGTCTCCTGACCGTTCTCAATGCTGTCCAGCTCGTTTTCCATCTCGGCGGTGAACTTGTAGTCCACGATGGAGGAGAAATATTCTTTCATCAGCTTGTTGGTCACTTCCCCAAGCGGCGTGGGCACAAAGGCTTTGCCCTCGCGCTTGACATATCCTCTTGCCAAAATGGTGGAAATGATGGTGGCATAGGTACTGGGGCGGCCGAGTCCCTGCTCCTCCATGGTCTTGATCAGCGAAGCGTCGTTGTAGCGGACCGGCGGCTCGGTAAAGTGTTTTGCCGGAGTGACATCACCCGCCGTGAGCGTCTGCCCCTTCGTCAGGTCGGGCAGGCGGATATTCTTGACCTCGGCAAGGTCGTCGGCGGGAGCCGACTGCTCCTCGGCGCTCTCCTCGTAAACCGCCATATAACCCTGAAAGGCAACGGTATAGCCGCTGGTGCGGAACAGATATTTTTCGCAGGAGAAATCGGCGGTGACTGTTTCCAGCTCGGCAGATTCCATCTGGCTTGCGATAAACCGCTCCCAAATGAGCTTATAGAGTTTATATTGGTCGCCCGAAAGCGATTTGCGGACTTTTTGCGGTTCCAGATCGACCCGGACCGGGCGAATTGCCTCGTGCGCGTCCTGTGCGCCGGCTTTGGCGCGGTAAACACGCTTAGTCTTGGGACAATAAGCATCGCCGTATTTGCCCAAAATATATTCTCTCGCTTTATCCTGCGCTTCCTCGGAAACGCGGAGCGAGTCGGTTCTCATATAGGTGATCAAACCTTGCGTTCCGCCAAGCTCGGCGCCAAGGTTGACGCCTTCGTAAAGCTCCTGCGCAACCTTCATGATGCGCTGGGACTGGAAGCCGAGTTTGCGCACCGCCTCCTGCTGCATGGTGGAAGTGGTAAACGGCGGCGCCGGCAGTTTATGTTTGGTGGCGCGGCGGATTCCCGCAACCGAGAACGGTTTGCCGGAAACGGTGGAGACCACTTTTGTTGTCTCCTGCTCGCTCGTCAGGCGGATTTTTTCCTTTGCGTTCCCCCAAAAGCGGACAGGAACGTTCTTGCCGTCGGCGGTGGAAAGCACCGCGTCAATGGTCCAATATTCCTCGGGATTGAAGGCGCGGATCTCCTCCTCGCGCTCTACAATGATGCGCGCCGCGACCGACTGCACTCTTCCCGCGCTCAAACCGCTCTTCACATTCTTCCAGAGCAGAGGGCTCAATTTGTAGCCGACGATGCGGTCCATGATCCGGCGGGTCTGCTGGGAATTGACCAGGTTCATATCAATGGCTCTGGGTGCCTTGATCGCCGCGCGAACGGCAGTTTTGGTCACCTCATTAAAGCAGATGCGCAGAGTTTTCTCCACCGGGATTCCAAGCGTTGCCGCCAGGTGCCAGGAAATGGCTTCTCCTTCGCGGTCAGGGTCGGTTGCAAGGAAGATCTTGCCTGCGTTTTTCGCCTCTTTCTTAATTTCTTTGATCAGGTCGCCTTTGCCGCGAATGCTGATATAATGCGCCGCAAAGCCGTTTTCAATGTCCACCCCCAGCGAGCTTTTGGGAAGATCGCGCACATGTCCCACCGAAGCAATGACTTTATAGTTGCTTCCCAGGTATCCTTTGATGGTGAGCGCTTTGGAGGGAGACTCCACAATGACCAGATTGTTTGCCATGGTTGTTCCTTTCTTCTCTCGTGTTCTCTTTTCGTAACTTTATCTATCTTCGTTTCAAAAAATAGCCTTGTTTCAAAGTGTGCTGTTTTTCAGGTTTTTCCATACATGGAGCCGGGCAATTTGCGAACGATGCCCAGCACTTCCAGAATCGTCAGCGCCGCCATGACTTCGCCCAAAGAATACCCGGCACGAATGTTCTCGGGCACCACGGGAAAATCGTCCGGCATTGCTTCCAGCACGGCAAGCTGCACCGGGTCGAGCGATTGCAAAAGCTCATCGGGAATAACCGACGGCGCTTTCGCTTCCGGCGCGGCGGTTTTTGGCGTTGCGGTTGCTTTTGGCACTTTGGCGCTTCCGCCTGTTTGCTCCGGCTGCCGCGTCTCTTTTTGCCGCGGCAATTCGGGTGTTTCAAATCCGATGACGCCGTATTCGCGCAAAACCGCGCGGTCGGCGCCGCCCAAAAGGGGTTTGATATGCCCGGAGAGTTGCCGATCCGGAAAAGCGTAGCGGAACCGCTCCAAAATGTCGCGGCTTTCCAGAACCACCTGTGCGCCGTCCTGCAAGAGTTTGTTGTTCCCGTCCGCCGAATGCGTGTCGGGGTCTGCCGGAACGGCAAAAACCTTTTTTCCTTGCGAAAATGCTTCCCGCGCCGTGATCAGCGAACCGCTGGACATTCCGGCTTCCACAACGATGACAATTTGGGAAAGCCCACTGATGATGCGGTTGCGGATTGGAAAATGAAACTGCGCGGGCGGCGTTCCCGGCGGATACTCCGAAAAAATGGCGCCGCCGGTTGCAACAATGCGGTTCATCAGTTTGCCGTGATGGGCAGGATAGGCAATATCCAATCCGCACCCCACAACGGCAACCGTTTTTCCGCCGCCCTGAATGGCGCCCACGGCGCAAACGCCGTCGATTCCCTCGGCAAGGCCGCTGATGACCAGCGCGCCGGAAGAAGACAACTCCCAGGAAAGGCGGTAGGCGTTTTGCATGCCGGCTTCGCTCATTTTGCGGGTGCCCACCATGGCAACGCAAAATGAATTTTCAAAATCCGGAATCTTTCCGGCGGCATACAAAAGCGGCGGCGGATCCGCAATTTCGTGCAGAATGCGCGGATATTGATTTGAGCCATACGGCAAAACCGAAATGCCCAGCCGCTCGCAATCATCCAGAATTTTGACCGCCGCGCTTTGGTCTTTCTGCATCAGCGCCGCGATATTCCGCTCGGTCAAATTCGGAATTTTGCGAATGGTTTCTTCGTCCGCCGCGTAAAGCTCGTTCGGGCGGTCGAACCGGGAGAGCAGTTTGCGAAAAACAAAGCCGGAACGTCCGATTGTTTCGGAAAGCCAGATCCAGTCGATCAGTTCTTTGCGTTCCATGCGCGCTCCCCCTTTCTGCTAACTTGCGTTATTTTTTATGATTGCTCCGCTTTGGAAAATTCCCACATCAAAAGCGCCGCCGCCACCGCCGCGTTAAAGGACTCGGCACGGCCGCTCATGGGAATATAAACGCTTTCGCCGCAGGCGTCAATCACCCCGGCGGAAAGCCCGTGCCCCTCGTTGCCGATGACTACGCAGTCCCCCTTCCGGATGGAAAAGGAGCCCAGCGCGCAGGCATCCGGCGCCAGCGTTGCGGCAAATACGCGCCGTCCGCTTTGGCGAAGCCCGGCAATGGCCGCAGCCAAATCTTCCACGCGGCTGATTTGCTGGGTGAACAGCGTTCCCATAGAGGCGCGCACCGTTTTGGCGTTATAAAGATCGGCGCAATCGGAGCTGACGATCAAGCGGTCAATTCCCATTGCCGCCGCCGAACGGATGATGGCACCGAGATTGGAAGGATCCCGCACCGATTCCAGCAAAACGACGCGCTCATTTTTGATTTTTGAAAAAAATCTACCATCTATTATATCATTTTTTTCAATTTTGTCAATATATTTTGCAACACATATCACGCCTTCGGGCGATTTTTCTTCCGAAATTTTTGCAAACAGGTCGTCGTCCAGCCGCACAATGCGCCCGACCGACAACCCGGGGTCGCGCGCGTTTTTTTGCGCAAGTTCCGCAAGGATTTCGGCGGCATTTCCCTCGCGCAAAAACAAAAGCGGAATTTCCAGCCCGGCGCAAATCGCGTCGGCGGCAAGTTTGACCCCGTCAAAGCGAAACAATCCCTCGCTTTCGCGATGACCGCGGTCGTTTAATTTCATCAATTCCACAACCGTCCGGTTCTGCCGCGAGCGGATGACTTCCTCTGAAAAAAGCATGGTTTTCCCCTCCTTTTTCCCGGTTTTTCTATCGTTTTTCCTAGTGGCAAAAGCCCTCTATGTATGACAAAAACCCGATGCTTACCATCGGGTTTTTGATTGTGTTCATCAAAGGGCGGCTTTTGCCTGCGCTGCCAGAGCGGCGAACGCTTCCTTATCGGTTACCGCAATTTCGGAAAGCATCTTGCGGTTGAGGTTGACGCCGGCCTTTTTGAGACCGTGCATCAAGGTGGAATAGTTCATTCCGTTGACTTTTGCCTGCGCCGAAATGCGGGTGATCCACAAGCTGCGGAAATCTCTCTTGCGCATCTTTCTGCCGGCGAAAGCGTAGTTGCCGCTTTTCATAACGGCTTCTTTTGCCATCTTGAAATGTTTGGACTTTGCGCCCCAATATCCTTTTGCCGCTTTCAGCGTTGCTTTTCTTCTCTTGCGCGTCATCAATGCGCCTTTTACTCTTGCCATTTTTCAGTTCCTCCGTTTCCGATTACTTTACCAAAGATTTGATGTTGCTTGCCATTTTGCCCTGCACCAATGCGCTTGCACGCAGATGGCGGATCCGCTTTGCGGGCTTGTTGCCCGTGTTGTGGCGGTGCGAGCTGTGGAACATCTTTACTTTGCCGTTTGCAGTAACGGTAAACCGTTTTGCAGATGCCTTATGTGTTTTGATTTTTCCCATTTTGAAATCTCCTTTTCTCTCTGTGTTCAATCAAGTTGAACTTATTTCGCTTTGACGGGCGTAATGACCATACTCAAAAATCTGCCGTCCAGCACCGGTGCTTTTTCCACCGTTCCGCTTTCCGCGCAGGCGGCTTTGAATTTTTCCAAAATCTCCTGCCCGATGCTTTGGTGGCTCATTTCACGGCCTTTGAACTTCATGACCACGCGCACTTTGTTTCCTTCTTTTAAGAAACGGAGCGCATGGCGGGCTTTGGTTTCAAAATCGTGCGTGTCGATCCGGCAGGAAAGCTGGATCTCTTTGAGCTCTACGGTTTGCTGTTTTTTGCGCGCTTCTTTTTCGCGTTTGTCGCGGTCAAAGCAGAATTTGCCGTAGTCCATGATCTTGCAAACAGGGGGCGTAGCCTGCGCCGCCATCATAACAAGATCCATTCCGTAGTCGTAGGCAGTTTCCAGCGCCTTTTCGGAGCTGACGATTCCGAGGGTCTCGCCGTTCGGTCCGATCAGACGGACTTCCGGTGCGGTAATATCCTCGTTGAGCAGGGTCTCTTTGTCCTTCGTGCTAATAGTTCAACACCTCACAGTATAAAAAAATTCCGCACAAAGACAGAATCTCCGCGCGGCAAAACCTTCCCCTTTTGGGGAAAACTTTTTATCAACCCGTTTGCTTTGCGCGGCGGGTGAGAGCGGAAACTCTACTTTGTTGTCGATGGTATTTTATCACAAGCGTTCCGATTTGTCAAGTGCTTTTTTCAAAGTTTTTTCAATTTCTTTCAATTTGTTGTTTCCATTTTTTGGTACGACATTTTTGTCTATCGGAAAAAACACCAAAAAAATGGGGGGATGGATGGTGAAATTTCTCTATGCACATGTTTTTCACAAAAATTTGTCTGTTTTTTTGTCACTTTCGGATATTTACAAACCGGCGGCGATTTGGTATAATATTCATGCTGTCGGATTTTTGCCGGCAGGTTCCCTTGCAATTGCACACCGAATGCTACGGATTCTGTGAAGTGTCAATCTTATGACATCCTCCGCGCAGAAACGCACCAATGGGTGTGCAATTTTCTTTTTTTCACTTTTTTTAGAAAAACTGTGGAAATCAATATTAAATTGTGGTATAATAGTTTGATTATACTTTTTTAAACTATGGAAAACGTTTCCTTTGGAAAGGATTTGAAAAACAAGAATGACCTCGTATATTGAAAAAGCCGAACAAATTACCCTGCCCGTTGTTCCCCTGCGCGGCGCGGTCGCATTCCCGTCGGTCCCTGTGAACATAGAGCTGGGAGATGACGCCTCGGACGCTGCCGTGCGCCAGGCAAGCGGCGGCAGCCCATTCGTTTTTCTGGTTGGTATTTCCGAACAGATCCCCGCGGGGCGCGCTCCCGAAGCCGGTCAGCTTTACCGCGTTGGAACGGTTGCGAAAATCAAACAACTGCTCCGCACGCCGGACGGTTCCTCCCGCGTAATTTTTGAGGGATTTACCCGCGCGATCGTCTCCGAATACCGCAAGGCGAATGGATATTGGGAAGCCGACCTTGTTTGCAAAGCCGTCACCCTGCCCGACGAGGGCGGCATTCGCGGCGAGGCTTGCAGAACCGAGCTTTTGCGCGAGCTGGAAAAGAACCTGCGCTTTTTGCCGGCGGGCACCGCGGATATTTTGAACGCCGCACGGCTTTACACCGACCCCGGCGCGCTTGCCGATTTTATTGCGGCAAACATTTTGGTTCGCCCGCAGGACAAACAAACCGTTTTGGAATGCTTTGACCCGTTTGCCCGCGCCGAAGTGCTTTTGATGGTTTTGGAGCAGGAATCCGAGCTGATGGAAACCGAAGCGAACATTCGCAGCCGCGTTTCCAAGCGCATGAACCGCAATCAGCGCGAATACTACCTGCGCGAGCAGATCAAGGTGATTGAAGAAGAGCTGGGCGAGGGCGGCTCGGACGTTGACGAATACAAAGAGAAAATTGCCGCCGCAAAACTGCCCAAAGAGGTGGAGGAAAAGCTGCTCAAAGAAGTGGAACGGTTGGATAAAACGCCTTACGGCTCTGCCGAATCCACCGTTCTTGTCAACTATCTGGACACCTGCCTGGAAATTCCCTGGACGAAAGAGACCAAAGACCGCACCAACGCCAAAACGGTGCAAAAGGTCCTGGACGCCGACCACAACGGTTTGGAAAAGGTGAAAGAACGCATTGTGGAATACATTGCCGCAAAGCAGGTCAGCCCGGGATTGAAAAACCAGATTCTTTGCCTTGTCGGCCCTCCCGGCGTTGGTAAAACCTCAATCGCCTCCTCCATAGCCCGCGCCATGAACCGCAAATATGTGCGGATTTCGCTGGGCGGCATCCGGGACGAGGCGGACATTCGCGGTCACCGTAAAACCTATATTGGCGCCATGCCCGGCCGCATCATCACCGCGCTGACCCGCGCCGGTGTGCGCAATCCGCTGATCCTGCTTGACGAAATTGACAAGCTGACGCACGACGCGCACGGTGACCCGACCTCCGCCCTTTTGGAAGTGCTGGACGGCGAGCAAAACTGCGCCTTCCGCGACCATTTTGTGGAGCTCCCCTTTGACCTTTCGGACTGCGTTTTTATTGCCACCGCAAACAGTCTTGACAATATTCCGCGCCCGTTGCGCGACCGCATGGAAATCATTGAACTGGGCATTTACTCCCGGCGTGAAAAACTGGAAATTGCGAAAGACCACCTTATTCCCAAGCAGTTGGGACGGCACGGGCTTTCCCGCCGCCAGCTCAAATTTTCGGACGGCGCAATTTACGAAATGATTGACTATTACACCCGTGAAGCCGGTGTGCGCCAGCTGGAACGCACGATCGCCTCGATTTGCCGCAAGGTGGACCGCCGCCTGGTGGAGGGCAAAAAAGGCGCCGTCTCTTTGACCGAGGCAGACCTTGTCCCCTATCTTGGCGCGCGCAAAGTTTTGCCGGACGCGGTGGAAGAGCTTGACGAGGTTGGCGTTGTCAACGGTCTTGCCTACACCGAGCTGGGCGGAACCCTTTTGCGTGTGGAGGTTGCCGTGCTGGAAGGCACCGGAAAAATTGAAACCACCGGATCGCTTGGCGACGTGATGAAGGAATCGGCGCAGATCGCCGTGAGCTACGTGCGCTCGATTGCCGCCTCCTTCGGCATTCCCACCGACTTTTATAAAACCAAGGATATTCACATTCACTTCCCCGAAGGCGCCGTTCCCAAGGACGGTCCCTCGGCAGGGGTAACGATGGTAACGGCGCTGGTCAGCGCGCTTTCCGGCCGCGCCGTGCGGCATACGGTCGCCATGACCGGCGAGATCAGCCTGCGCGGCAGAGTTTTGCCCATTGGCGGTTTGAAGGAAAAGACGATGGCGGCATACACCGCCGGCGCAAAAACCGTCCTGATTCCCGAAGAGAACCGCCGCGACCTAGAAGAGATCGATCCCCTTGCACGCGAAAATTTGCAGTTTGTATTCTGCCGGACGGCTTCCGAAGTGCTGGAAAACGCGCTTCTCCCTGCCGAAAAACCGGCTGCGCTGGTCGATCCCGCCGAAAAGCAAACGGCACCGCTCTACATTCCCCAGCATTCCGGGAACGCCCCGCAAGTTCACATTTGATTTAAAAAAGAAAGGAGCGAACCGATGGCGCTCAACCTGAACAACGTCACCCTGCGCGTCAGCGCCGGGACGCCAAAGCAATTCCCCGCCGACCCGATTCCGCAAATCGCCTTTTCGGGGCGGTCAAACGTTGGAAAAAGTTCGCTCATCAATTTGTTGCTCGGTCGAAAATCCATGGCGCGCGTCAGTTCCGCGCCGGGAAAGACCATCACCGTCAATTTTTACGATTTGGACAAAAAGCTCTTCTTTGTTGACCTGCCCGGCTACGGGTTTGCCAAACGGACGAAAGAGGACCAGGCGCGCTGGTCGGGTTTGACCGATGGATATTTTACCGCCAACCGCAACATTGACCGCCTGAAACTGGTGGCACAGCTGATTGACAGCCGGATTGGCCCAACGAAAGACGATGAAATGATGCTGGATTTTCTTTCCCGCTCCGGCATTCCCTTTTTGGTGGTTGCCACCAAATGCGATAAGCTCAACAAAACCGAGCGGAACGCCGCCGAAGCGCTTTTGAAGAACCATCCGCTTATTCCGGGCGACACGCCGATTTTTTTCCTTTCCGCGCAGTCGGGCGAGGGCAAAGAAGATTTGCGGCGGCAGATTGGCTACTATGCCGGCGTGCAGTTCTGATTGCTTTTTCATTTTTGAAAAGGAGATTTTTTCATGCTGTTTTCCTTGATTGGAGGTCGGGATTTCAAAAGCATTCTGATCCAGTTTGTTCTGCTTTTGCCCATCCTGCTCTTTTCGCTCTCGCTCCACGAAACCATGCACGGGCTTGTGGCGCTGAAACTGGGCGATCCTACCGCGCGAAACATGGGGCGCCTGACCCTGGACCCGCGCAAGCACATTGACCCCATCGGGTTTCTGGTTTTGATGGTGTTCGGCTTCGGCTGGGCAAAACCGGTCCCGGTCAACGCGCGTTATTTTAAAAACCCGAAATGGGGGTTTGCCCTGGTTGCGCTCGCCGGCCCGCTTTCCAACTTTTTGCTGGGCGCGATTAACGCGGCAATTTACGGCTTGCTTTGGGCGTTTTACTACAACGCCTCCCTTCACGGCGTGACCGGCTTCCGGCTGGAACTGCTCTATTGGGGCGCGTTGTTCTTCCTGCTTGCCGCAATGCTGAATTTTATTTACTCGGTATTCAATATGATCCCTCTGCCGCCCTATGACGGCTCGCGGATCCTGTTTGCATTTCTGCCCCCGCGCGCCTATTTTGCCGTGATGAAATACGAGCGGTATATCCTTTACGGGCTGCTGGCGGTGCTGATCCTTTGCTCCTACGTGCTGCCGGTGTCCCCGTTCTCCTGGGTCGCCGAAAAATTGACCTATTTGATTGCAAATCCCGTTTTCAAAGGGGTTTTGACCGCGCTGAACTGACTTTCCCTCTTCAAAGGAGTTTTCATGGAAACAATCACCTACCGTTTGGATCAGTTTGAAGGTCCCTTGGACCTGCTTTTGACGCTGATTCAAAAGAACAAAATGAATATTGAGGATATTCCCATCTCCATCATTTGCGACCAGTATTTGGAATACCTGCGCGAGGCGCAGAGTATGGACATGGATATTGCCGGCGAATTCATTGTGATGGCGAGCGAATTGATGCTGATTAAGAGCCGGATGCTCCTGCCCCGTGCCGAAGAGGACGGGGACGACCCGCGCGCCGACCTTGCCGACGCCCTGCGCCGCTACCAGCAGGCGAAAGAGGCCGCCAAGAAAATGGCGGAGCTGTTCAAGATTTACAGCGGACGGATGGTGAAAGATACCGACGAAATCTCGGTGGATACCTCCTACGTTGCCGACCAGCAAGTCACCTCGCTGCTGCTTGCCGTCCGGCGCATCATTGCCGCCAACGAGAGCCGCCCGAAGCTGGAAAAAGCCGTGTTCGCCCCCATGATTGCAAAGCCGATTATCCCGGTGGATATCAAGATTGTCGGCATTCTGCACCGCATGGAAAAGAAGAACAAGAACGAGCCGACCTCGATGAAGGAACTGCTCTCCGACGCAACCAGCCTTCCCGACCTGATTGCCATTTTCCTGGGCATTTTGGAACTGATGAAGGTGCGAAAGATTAAAATGCAGGAAGAAGAGTTTGCCGACGATTCAGTTCACGGCGTGGATACCGTATTCGTAATCAACGAGAACCCCGAGGCGGAGGACGACAAAAAACGGATTTTGCCCGCAGATCCGAACGAGCCAATTCCGCTTTCCTCCAAAGCCGAAATGCACCGCGAACAACGCCGGATTTTGCGCGAAGCGCGCCTTGCCGAGCGCAAGAAAGCCCGCGAGGAGGAACGCGCGCGCCGCAAAGCCGAAAAAATTGCCGGTGCCGAACTGCCGGAGGACGACAGCGACCTGGAAGCCGAGGAACGCATTGAGGAGCTTTTGGATGAGCAACTCTCGGAGCGTGAGGAAGACCTTTTGGACGACCTCGGGCTGGATATGAACGAGATCGTTTCCCACATGGCAAAACAGGCAAAAAATTTGCCGGATAGCAATTCTGGCAAGGAATGAATCTGATTACAGAGGAACAGCATTATGGAAGAAAAGAAACAACAACCGGTATTGGAACCGCTGAAAACCGCGCGCGAAACCGAAGAGGCGATTGAGGCAATCCTCTATGCCGCCGGGTATCCCGTGCGCTATGATAAACTTGCCGAGGTCCTGCAAATCACCGTCAAGGATGTGAAAGCCTTTGTTCGCAACATTGAAAAGAAATTTGCGGAAGAAAACCACGCCCACGGAATCCAGCTTTTGATCTATCCCGCCTCCTGCCAATTTGCCACCAAGGAGCAATACGCCCCCTACATCCGCGAAGCTTTGGGCATTCGCCGCGGCGGAAACCTTTCGGCTTCCTCAATGGAAGTGCTGGCGGTCATTGCCTACAATCAACCGGTCACGCGCTCGTTCATCGACCTTGTGCGCGGTGTGGACAGCTCCTATGCGGTAAACTCCCTTTTGGACAAGGGTTTGATCGAAGCCGCAGGACGTTTGGACGCACCCGGCCGCCCGATGCTTTACGTTACCACCGATAAATTTCTGCGCGTGTTCGGGCTGAAAGCGCTGGACGAGCTCCCAGCTACCGAGGCGCTCAGCGTTGCCGCGCAAGCCGAACAACTCAACCTGAACCAAACGCTGGACGAAGCAGAAGCCGCGGCGCCCTCCGGCGAATACACCGAGCCGGTTGACCCCGAAGAAACCGACGTCATTTTTGAAACCGGCGCCGAAAATATTCCCGACGCCGAATAACGCCGCAAGAAAGGTGATTTTTCAACATGAACGGATGGCTCATTGCCCTTTTGATCGTCGGCGGTCTGGCTGTCCTTGCGTTTCTCATCATCCGCTTCGGCTTCATCGGCGCGTATATCTCCTTTGAAGGCAAACTGACTATCCACGCGCTGATCTTCGGCTTTCACAAGCCGGTCTTTCCGCGCAAAAAAAGAGCCGAAAAACGCGCTTTGCGGGACGTTGCAAACATCTCCGACCCGAAAAAGCTTTTGAAAGCAGAGGAAAAACGCCGCAAAAAAGCCGAAAAGGAAGCCGAGCGCCAGCGAAAAAAGCAGGCAAAAAAGAAACAGTCACAGCCGAAAACGCCGAAAGACGAACCAAAACTCAACCCCAAAGAAACTTTGGATATGGTTTTGGCAATTCTCCAACGCGCCTATGCGCTGACCAAAGGGAAACTGCAAATCGACTTCCATAAACTGCACCTGCGCATTGCGACCGGGGACGCCGCCTCTACGGCGCTTCTTTACGGTGCGGCTACGCAGAGCGCCGCCTACCTTTTGCAATGGACGCAGGATCATTTTAACACGGTGCACCGCAACGACGGCGATATTGCCGTGGAAGCCGACTTCCTCTCCCAAAAATCCTCGCTGGAAATCGACATTTCCCTGCAGGTGCGCGGGCTGCTCGCCCTGCGGATCTGGCTGGGGTTGCTCCGCTCCTACCACCTTGAAAAAAAGCGCGCCCAAAAGCACGCGAAAAAGCGCATTGCCAAACAAGCGCAAGAACCATCAACATAGAAAGGATTGGTTATTCCCATGGAAAACGAAAACTCTATGAGAGACATTATTCAAAACGCGCTGGAACAGGTCCGCTCCGTGATGGACGCGGACACCGTAATCGGTCAGCCCATCAATCTGCCGAGCGGCATTACCATCATTCCCGTTTCCAAGGTTCTGATGGGATTTGTTTCCGGCGGGCTGGATCTTCCCGCAAAGGATAAGGAAACCGGCAAAAAGAACTTTGGCGGTGGCGGCGGAACCGGCGTTACCGTATTCCCGATCGGCTTTTTGAGCGCTTACCCCGACGGAAGAGTGGAATTTTTGCCCATCAAGCAGGAAGCCTCCACTCCCATTGAACAGGTTGCCGATTTCATCAACCGCACACCCGACCTGGTTGGCAGATTCAAAGACCTGTTTGCCAAAAAGAAAAAAGAAAAAGAAGAGGAAAGCGAAGAGGTCTGATTCCCTCTGCCGCGCATAAACCGACCTCCGGAAAAATATATTGAACTGTATCTTTTCCCGGAGGTTGGTTATGAAGCACAGGCTGATTCGTTTTTTTGCTTTTGCGCTGTCGGTGGTTCTGGTTTTCTCCTGCCCCGGCGTTCTTTTTTCGACCGCCGCGCAGGAGGATGATAAATCATCTTCTCCTGTGAATCGAATTGCCGGCGTTCGCGTAACCGTCAGCGTTTCGGGGCGCGCCGCGCTTTTGATGGAAGAAAAGAGCGGCACCGTTCTGTTTGAAAAAAGCGCCGACGTCCGCTTGCCCATGGCAAGCACCACCAAAATTATGACCGCGCTGGTAGCGTTGGAGCACGCAAGCCCCGACCAAAAAATTGTGACGCCGAAAGAAGCCGTTGGAACCGAGGGGTCCTCGATTTATCTGTTTGAGGGCGAAACGCTTTCGCTGGAAGAACTCCTTTGGGCCCTGTTGCTCGCCTCGGCAAACGACGCGGCGGTTGCCATTGCCTGCGGCGTTGCCGGCGGCATAGAAGAATTTGCCGCCCTGATGAACGAAAAAGCCGCCGAATTGGGATTGGAAAACACCCATTTTGTCAACCCCCACGGATTGGACGATCCCGACCATTACACCACGGCGCGCGACCTTGCAACCATTGCCCGCGCGGCACTTGCCAACCCCTTGATCCGCAAAATGGTTGCCACACGCAAAACAACCATCCCCCACAACGGCGAGGAGGGCGTGCGTTTGCTTGTCAACCATAACAAGCTCCTGCGGCTGTATAACGGTGCAACCGGCGTAAAAACCGGGTTTACCAAGCGCACCGGGAGATGTTTGGTCTCCTCCGCCGAGCGAGACGGGCTTTCGTTGATTGCCGTTACCCTGGACGCTCCCTCCGACTGGAACGATCACCGCGCCATGCTGGACGCCGGATTTGCCGCGGTCTCGGCGCTTGCGCTTGCCAAAAAAGGAGAACTTTCCTTTTCCCTGCCCGTTGTTGGCGGCACCGCGGAAATTGTCACCGTTCAAAACTCGATGCCGGTCGATCTATTGTTGCCCTCGGGGCACGGGGAGATCACCCGGGTCATCGAACTTTCCCGCTTTCTTTACGCCGGATTTCCGGAAGGAAAAGCCGTTGGGCGCGCGGTCTGGTATTTGGACGGGGAGCGCATTGCACAAACGCCGCTGGAAACGGCAAGTGCAGTTGCAAATTTGAAAAAGCCGAACTGGTTTGTATCTCTTTGGAGAAAAATCTTTCCCATCAAATAAAAAAGGAGGCGCTCGCTTGGAACCCATCCGCATTCAAAAATATCTTGCCGACTGCGGCGTTTGCTCGCGGCGCGCCGCCGAAGCCGCCATTGCCGACGGACTGGTAACCGTCAACGGTCAACTTGCCGAAATCGGACAAAAAATTATACCCTCGGTCGACCTTGTTTGCTATGCCGAAAAGCCGGTGTTGCCGGGCAATGCCGAAAAGCACTATATCCTGCTCAACAAACCGCGCGGAATCGTTTGCACGGCAAAGGATGAAAAAGGGCGCACGCCGGTGACCGATCTGGTCAAGCTGGACGGTGCGCGGCTCTATCCCGTAGGGCGCTTGGATATGGACTCGGACGGGCTGCTCCTGTTGACCGACGACGGCGATTTTGCCAACCATTTGACGCACCCGCGCCATGAGATTCCCAAAATTTACGAAGTAACCTTTCGGGAAAGCCCGACCGAACGCCAGCTGGAAATCCTCCGCTCGCCCATGGAGCTGGACGGATATTCGCTTTTGCCGGTGGGCATTCGTCCCCTTGCGCCGGACAAGCTGGAAATGACCCTTTGGGAGGGGCGGAACCGGCAAATCCGCCGGATGTGCGAATCCGCTGGGCTGAAAATTACCCGCCTTTGCCGCGTTGCCGTTGGCAAGGTGACGCTTGGGAGTTTGCCCGCCGGAAAATGGCGGCATTTGACGGACGCGGAAGTTCAATATTTATTAAAAGGAAAATAACCATCATGCTGGAAGTGTTATCCATTCAAAAAAAGAGCGAACAGGAGCGCATTTGCCGGATTTGCGGCATTGTTTACCGCCCCGAGGCAATGGCATACAGCGCCGTGCGGGACGGCGATTTGAAAGGCATTTGCCAATTTACCATGAACGCCGAGGGCGGCAAAATTTTGGACTTTGCCTGGGCGCCCGAAAAATATGAATTTGAAACCTTTTTCATTCTGGGTCGCGGCGTTTTGAATTTTATTGACCTTTGCGGTGTTCACCGCGCCTTCTTTGACGCCGACTGCCAAAACGAAACGCTCGTCAAAGCCATCGGTTTTTCCCGAAATTCCGACGGAAGATGGGAAATGGATTTGACAGGATTTTTCTACGACCCCTGCAAACATTCTCCAAAATAACCTGTTTACTGCCAAAATTGTAAAAATTTACCATTTTTAAAGCCTCATTTTTGGTAATTATTTCGCCAAAATGGGGCTTGCAAAATTTTCCAAAATATGGTAAAATATTCCTGTCAAGGAAAAATAAGAAAATTTTTGACGGAGGATTTTACCATGGAATATACAACCAAAATTCTGATTGCGGACGAAAGCCCGGCAAGTCGGGCACAGCTTCGCGAGGGGCTGATGCGCGCCGGCTACCGGGGCATTGAGGAAGCCGCCAACGGCGAAGAAGCGCTGGCAAAAATCGATCGCGTGCGCCCCGCGGTCGTCCTTTTGGATGTTTGGCTTTCCAAGCTGGACGGCATCGGGTTGCTCCGCGCCTGCCACGCGCAAAAGAAGGATGCCGACACCCCTGTTTTTATTGTTGTTTCTTCGGTCACCAACCAAAATTTGTTTGTTCAGGCAAGCGAGGCGGGCGCCGACCTCTGTTTGCCCAAGCCGGTTAATATGTCCAGCCTTTGCAACCATATCGAAAGCTTGATTGCCGGGCGGCAGAACGAGCTTGTCCGCGCCGCGGGGGCAACCGAAAAATCGCCGGATATTGAATCGCAGGTCACGCAAATCATTCATCAAATCGGCGTTCCGGCGCACATCAAGGGCTACCAATACCTGCGCACGGCAATCCTTTTGACCGTGCAGGATAACGACATCATCAATTCGGTAACCAAAGTCCTCTACCCCAGCGTTGCCAAAAAGTATTCCACAACAACCAGCCGGGTGGAGCGTGCCATTCGCCACGCCATTGAGGTTGCCTGGGACCGCGGCGACGTGGACACGCTTAACTCCTATTTTGGCTACACCATTCAGCAGGGGCGCGGAAAGCCGACGAATAGTGAATTTATCGCGATGAT
>CAMOLD010000009.1 GCA_946618395.1 uncultured Clostridia bacterium | reverse complement strand
TTTTATTACAGTTCCCATCCAGCCAACCAGTTGGAAAAGAACCCGTATAGCTCGTCCATTCGACCGGAGAATTCTTCACCGCGGTTCAGCTGATAGATATAGTCTTCCTGTTCAAACTCCTCAACATACTTTTTCTCAGAGGTATATTCCCCGTTTTTCAGGTCTGCAATCGCCTCTTGGGCAAGTTGCTCGGCAGAGGAAATGTTGTCAATCAAATCATTGAAGCCGTTTGCGCTGATTTTCCGGAGACGATTTTTCAGGCCTTCAAAATATCCTTCCTTGTAGCCGTAGT
This sequence comes from uncultured Clostridia bacterium, assembly GCA_946618395.1. Lineage (GTDB taxonomy): Bacteria > Bacillota > Clostridia > Oscillospirales > CAG-272 > UMGS1865. The sequence goes on along the minus strand of CAMOLD010000009.1, from coordinate 23,553 downwards.
TGTATTGCGCGCCGTCCTTTTCCAAATAGTTCAGAGCATCCGACGCATACAAATAATACCCGGTGACTGGATTGCCGTTCTTATCGGTATAGGAGTTGACTTTATAGGTAGGCCATTTACAAACGAAATTGACATAATTATACATTTCATACAGGTCATTGACAATTCCGCTGGACGACAGGTCTTGCCAAAGTTGCATTTCTGCCGACAAGTCGGCATCCTTCAAAATTCGGTAGCTTGCATCTTCAATTTTGAACGAGAATTGATAGCCATACAAATCGGTGAAGGGTTTTTCCGGGTCCTCTGCCACCACCAGCAGCCCGGTTACGCGGATCGCCTGCGCGGTATAGTCAAATTTTGTTCCTTTTTTGGGGTAAGCCTCCATGGTATTTGCCAGGTTGGAGGTGTTGGGAACGCAGAACGGGCAGGATTGGAACGGCATGTTCATTAAAAAGATGAAAGAGCCGTCGGCAGGAGAGCTGGTTGCCATATACCCGTTGATGGCAACCGTCTTTCCATTGATGGATTTCAAATAATCGTAACCTGCGGCTTGTTTGAAGCTTAATGAGATTGCATTCCCGTCGGACGAATTGCCACACCCCGTTAAAAAAGAGGGGAGAATGCAAAGCAATGCAACCAGCAATGCGACAAGTTGATAGCCTTTTCTTTTCAAAGCAATGCACCTCTCTCAAATCAATCGTTCCCTGCGCTGTCCCGTCTTGCCATGAGCGCTGTCCAAATTGTCGTTGGCAAAACGCTGACCGCCAAAACGCCAAGCAAAATAAAGATTTCCGGCCAATAAACGCCGCCGACATGGAGCACAACGCCCATATTGGAAACGAAATCCCCCATGAACGCCAGGCAAATCCTTGAAAACGCAAACGCCGCGCCAACGGCAACCAACCCCAAAAGCAAATTTTGAAGCAGATACAAAAGGTTGATTTTGCCCGTGCTGATGCCAATCAGGCGCATGAGCGCAATCTCTTTTTTTGCATGGTAGGTGTTCAAAAGCGTGATGATTCCGATGATGGCAAAGTTCATTACCAGAATGACGCCGCACAAAACGAATACGATATATTTGGTTTGATTGGCATCGTTCAGAACTTCGCGCACCGTTGCCATTGGTTCGATGGCTTGCAGCGAATAGGACTTTCCCTCCTCGGTGGTGACAATTTTGCCGTTATAATCGTTGACCAGCGTCATGGCATAGGAAGGATTTTGGGTGCGCACCAAAACCGCGCACACCATGCCGTCCATTTCCTCGTGGTCGTGCTCTTCCTCGTGTTCTTCGTGGTCATGTTCTTCCTCTTCATGCACATCCCAAATGGATTTGAGCTGTGTAAAAACGGTTTTATCATAAACCGTTCCCGTTTTTTCGAGAATTCCGACCACCACAAACGGGGTTTTGTGCGCCTCCCCGGCGGAATGCGACGTGTAAATTTCGTCCCCGATTTTCAAATTGCAAACGTCGGCAACGGTGGACCCGACAACGACCTCATAATGTCCGGACGCCTGGAACAGGTCGCCGGATTTTACATTTTTGCCACTCAGATACGCCGGCGTTGTTCCCACAATGGAATACCCGTTATAGCTATCCGCCATGGCAAACGGGATTGCCTGCGTTACGCGGGAATCCATTTCCAAATCGTTGACAACGCGGTATGGAATGGTTCCCAGCGGGGCGTCGGTAAAATACATGGTGTTCATTGCAAGTTGCGTCTGGCTACCCGAAGGCCCCACAATTGCGGAATAATAGCCGGCGGTGCCGGTAATGCCTTTCTCAACCTGTGTGGAAACGTTATATGCCAAAACCGCCACACCGGCAGAAATTAGAATAGAAAGAACAATGAGGATACTTTGCACTTTTTTGACGGCAAGATTTTTTAGCGCAAACTTTAACATACCGCATCACCTTCTTTCCCGGAATTTTCGTTGTTTCCCGTAATTTCGTTCATATCAATGGAAACGTCGAAAAACGGGATCAGCCTTTCATCATGCGAAACAACAATCAGCGTCTTCCCTTTTGCGGCACGGCAAAGTTCCTCCACCACCTGTTCGCCGATTTTGAAGTTCAGGTTTCCCGTCGGCTCGTCCGCCAAAATGATGTCCGGGTCTTTGACCAGCGCACGGACAACCGCCACGCGTTGCTTTTCCCCGCCCGACAAATTGCGGATTTTTTTATTCTTTTTATCCCCGATTCCAAGCGTTTCCAAAAGCGATTCCGCCTTTGAAGTATCAATTCCCTCTATGTTCAAAATGCGGATGTTATCCAAAACGCTCATATCCGGTATCAATTTGAAATCCTGGTAGATATATCCGATTCGATGAATGCGGAGCTTGTCCTTTTGGTGTTGAGAAAGCGAAGATACCTGCACGTCATCCAAATAGATCTCCCCGGCGGTCGGCGTCAGGACACCGGCAATCATATTGAGGAGGGTTGATTTTCCACAGCCGGAAGCCCCCAGGAGAATATAGGATTTTCCCGTTTCAAAAGTCAGGTCTTGATAATGAATGACCGCTTCGTTTTTAAATTGCATGGAAAGATTTTTTGTTGTAATCATAGCATGGTTCCCTTTTCCCTTACAAAATATCTGCCATTAAGACTATTATATTGCATTTGCCTTGGCAATGCAATGGTTTTTGCCGCAAAATTTCTCTCAAATTGCATTTTCCGAATTATACGGCTTCAAAATATCAAATTTGAGAATATTTCTCATTTTTCAGTCAAACAGAATTTTATCACACTTCTCTCCTTTTGTCAATAGAATTTGAGAATATTTCTCAAATTTGCGGTCAATATTTTTTACAATCGTTGGTGCATGGTTGGCATGAAATTCCATGCAAATTTTCGCAAGTAAAAAAGAATTGACTTTTATATAAATGTATGATATAATATAAAATTAGATTGGCGAAATGCGTCGAACACACAGCGTTTTGCCACTGGAACAAACGATAACTTTCGGGGGTATTTCATGAACACTACCGCTATCAACGGCGCGCTCTTCGTTCAAATGATTCGGAACGGCGCGGCGTATTTGTATGAATATCGCACTGTGGTCAATGATTTGAACGTTTTTCCCATTCCCGATGGAGATACCGGCGACAATATGTATATGACCATTGACGCCGGCGCTTCCCAATTCCATGACGAGGCACCCTCCTCGCTGGATGACGCCGCAAAAACCGCCGCGCGCGGCATGCTCTTTGGTGCGCGCGGAAACTCGGGGGTCATTCTTTCCCGCATCTTTTTCGGCATTGCCGAAAGTTTTTCCGGCAAAGAGGAGGCAACCGCAACCGATCTTTCCGCCGCTTTCCAAAACGGCGTTAAGGAGGCGTATGGCGCCGTTTCGGTCCCGGTTGAGGGCACCATTCTCACCGTTCTGAAAGACGCCTCGGCTTATGCCGCGGAACGCCTTTCCCCTTCCAGCACGTTGGAAAGTTATTTCAACGATTTTTCCGCCGAGCTTCAACGCTCGCTTGACCGCACACCGGAGCTTTTGGCTGTTTTGAAGGAGGCCGGCGTTGTGGACAGCGGCGGCGCGGGATTGCTCTATATCATAGAAGGTATGAAAAATGCGCTCAGCGGCATTTTTGCTTCCGGCTCCCGCAACGAACCGCAAAAAGAGGCGGAAACAGATTTTTCCCTGTTCACCGAGGACAGCGAGCTTTTATACGGCTACTGCACCGAGTTTTTGCTGCGCCTGCAAAACGCCAAAACCGACATTGAACATTTTGATTTGGATTCTTATATCGCCTACCTCAATTCAGTTGGCGATTCGGTAGTTGCCTTCCGGAACGGCAGCGTTCTCAAAGTTCACGTCCACACCGAAAAACCGGGCGACATTTTGAACAATGCGCAACAATACGGGGAATTTTTGAAGCTGAAAATTGAAAACATGACGCTTCAACACAGCGGCGCGAACATTGAAAACCGCTTTGCCGCTCCCCTGCGCGCAAAAAAAGGCAAAAAGAAACGTTACGGCGTTGTTGCCGTTGCGGCGGGCGAAGGAATTAAAAGCACCTTTACCTCGCTTGGCTGTGACGCGGTTGTTGACGGCGGACAAAGCATGAACCCCAGCGCGCAGGATTTGCTGCACGCTTTTGAGGATATCAATGCCGAAACCATTTTCGTCTTCCCCAACAACGGCAACGTCATTCTGACGGCGCAACAGGCGGCAAAGCTTTGCGAAAGCGCCGAGGTGCGCGTGATTCCAACGCATACCATTGGCGAGGGGTATGCGGCAATTTCCATTATGGACACCGAGGAGCCCGACGCCGAAAAGCTTGCCGAAGAGCTTGCCCAAGCCGTGGCAAACGTTGTGACCGGTCAGATCTCGCGCGCCGTGCGCGACACCGAAAAAGACGGCGTTAAGGTTGTGAAAGATGACTTCATCGGATTTTCGGACGGCCGTATTCTTGTGGACTTTCCAGACCGCACGGCGGCAACCCTTGCGCTTGCCGAAAGCCTTTCCGCCGGCGACTACGACATTCTGCTCTTGATTTGCGGAGAAGCCGTGGACGAAGCTGAAACCAAAGCGCTTTATGACGCGCTTTCCGAAAAATATAAGTCCACCGAGATCATTATGATTGACGGCGGTCAGCCTGTTTTTGATTATATTTTGGTTCTTGAATAAAAAATAAAAGCCGGAGGATTTTATCATGCTTGTGCTCTTTACCGACACCGATTGCGACGTTACCCCAAAGATTGCCGAGGAATACGGCTACAACCTGATCAGCATGCCTTACAGCATTGAAGGAAAGACGACCTACCCTTACGTGGATTTTAAGAAATTTGACGACCACGCCTTTTACGATGTTCTTCGTTCCGGCACCATTCCCAACACCAGCGCCGTCAGCAGCGAGGTCTATCTTTCCTACTTCGAACCGGTTTTTGCCGCCGGCAACGACATTCTCTACGTTCACTTTTCCAGAGCCATGAGCGCCTCGTTTGACGCGATGGATCAGGCAGTGGCGGAGCTGAAGGAAAAATATCCCGCAAGAGAGTTCTATTCCATTGACACCAAGCATATCTCCATCGGCTGTCTTTACACCGTCCGCTTGGTTGGTGATCTTTACAAATCCGGCATGAGCGCGCGCGAAATTGTTGAAACGGCGACCAAAGAGGTGGACCATGTGGCACTCTACTTCTTTGCCGACGATTTGCGCTTCTTTAAGCACAGCGGCAGAGTCAGCGGTCTTGCCGGCATTATGGGAACCCTTTTGGGAATCCGCCCCATCATCTACATCGGCGACGACGGCAAGATGGTGAGCATTGGCAAAGAGAAAGGCAGAAAGAAAGCGATTGAAAACCTCCTTTCCCGCATGGAAACCCTGGGCGACAGCGTTGCCGACCACCGCATTCTGGTTGCGCACACCGACTGCCCGGACCTTGCCGCCGAGGTCATTGCCGAAATCCGGACCCGCTTTGGCAAGGATATTGACATTGAGCTTTCCCCCGTCAACCCCACAATTGGAAGCCATTGCGGCCCCAACTGCATTGGTCTTTGCTTCCACGCAACGCACAGATGAGGTAAAGCGATGATTGAAATTCAGGAAGTCAAGACAAAAAAGCAGATTAAAGAATTTATTGAATTCCCTTTGAATTTGTATCGCGGGAACGATTGCTTTGTCCCGCCGCTCTACGGGGATGAAAAAAAGATGTTCCGCCCCGACTACGTTTACAACGATAACTGTGAAAGCGTTTTTTACCTTGCCTATGAGGATGGAAAACCCGTTGGCAGAATCCAGGGGATTTTACAGCGGGCAAGCAACGAAAAAAGCGGCGAAAAGCGGGTGCGGTTTACCCGTTTTGACACGATTGATGACCGCCGCGTTTCGCAGGCGCTCTTTGATGCGGTTGAAACATGGGCGCGCGGACTTGGAATGGATACGATTTGCGGTCCGCTCGGCTACTCCGATTTGGAACGCGAAGGATTGCTGATTGAAGGGTTTGACCAGCTTTCCACCTTTGAAGAGCAGTATAACGCCCCCTACTATGCCGAACACATCGAGGCACTGGGCTACGAAAAAGAAGTGGACTGGTTTGAAAGCAAGCTCTACCTGCCCGAAGGGGAGGACGAGACCCTGCAAAAAACCGCCGACTTTGTTTTGAAGCGCTATGACCTTCATATTGGCGAAGCAAAAAGCACCGGCGATTTTTTGAAGCGCTATGCCGACGGGTTCTTTGAACTGCTGGACACCGCCTACGAGGGGCTTTACGGCACCGTTCCCTTTACCGACCGCATGAAAAAGATGATGATTGCCAACTTCAAGCTCATCATCAACAAGGAGCACGTTGTGGTTGTGCTGGACAAGAACGACCGCATTGTTTGCCTGGGGCTTTGCTTCCCCTCCATTGCAAAAGCGGTGCAAAAATCGGGCGGCCGCCTGACTCCCGCTGCGCTGGTGCGGCTTTTGCGCGCCATCAAGCACCCGGAAATTATTGACCTTGGGTTAATTGCCGTGGCGCCCGAATACCTCAACCGCGGCATTTCGGCGGTCGTTTCGGCAGGACTTATGCGCATTCTGCACACGAAGGGCGTCAAATATGCCGAAACCAACCTCAACCTGGAATACAACCACGCCATTCTCAATCAATGGAAGCGCTTCCGCGCCGAGCGGCACAAGGTTCGCCGCTCGTATGTGAAAAAGCTGAAATAAAGAAAGGAAAGCACGGCATATGAAGCTCATCATTGATTGCCTGGGCGGCGACAAAGGATATCCCGCTATGATTGGCGGCGCCCTGAAGGCGCAGGAAATCCGCAACGATCTTTTTTGCACCTTTGTTGGCGATGAGAACGAGATTCGCGCATACCTCTCCTCCCATGCGCACGACGAGCAACGGGTGGAGATTGTTCACGCGCCCGGCGTGATTACCGGCAACGATAAACCAACCGACGCGATCCGCCTGAAAAAGGACAGCTCCATGATCAAAGGCATCTCGCTTTTGCGCGAGAACGACGATTACAACGGCATTATCAGCACGGGCGCTACCGGCGCGCTGGTGGCTTGTTCCACCCTGCGGCTGGGAAGAGTGCGCGGCATCCGCCGCCCGGCATTCTGCCCCATTCTGCCAACCATGACGGGCGGAATTGTTGGCATTTGCGACAGCGGCGCCAATATGGACGTTACCCCGGCGATGATTTTGCAGTATGCGCTGATGGGATCGCTCTATATCAAAAACGTCTTCGGCGTAGAAAGCCCGCGCACGGCATTGCTGAACGTTGGCACCGAGGAGGAAAAAGGCGACGATTTACACCGCGCCGCCTACGCCCTGTTGCGCGATTGTCCTTTCGTCAACTTTGTTGGCAACATGGAGGGGCGCGATTTGCTCTCGGGCAAATATGATTTGGTGGTTTGCGACGGTTTTTCGGGCAACATCCTTGTCAAAACCACCGAGGGGACGGCGCTCACGCTCCTGAAAAAAATCAAAACCGATATTTATTCCAAAACGAGATACAAAATCGGCGCGCTTTTTATGAAAAAGATGTTTGCCGAGGAAAAAGAGTTTATGAACTACCAGAACTACGGCGGCAGCGTGCTTTTGGGCATTGAAAAAATTGTTGTCAAAGGGCACGGTTCCAGCGATGAATATGCCGTTTTCAAATGCGTGGATCAAGCATACGCAATGCTGAAAAACAATTTGAACGAACAGCTTGAAAATACGCTCGCACAATGCGAAGTGGAATAAGAAAGGAAAAGCACCATGTTTGAAGCAGTAAAAGCACTTCTTGCAAAGCAGTTAAAAATCAACGAATCGGAAATCCACCCCGAATCCAAGATCAAAGACGATCTGGGCGCCGACAGCTTGGATATCCTCCAGCTGCTGATGACCATTGAGGAAGAGCACGGCATTGTGATTCCCGATGAAGAACTGGTAACTTTTGCAACCGTTTCGGATATTGTGGATTATCTGACCAAAAAGCAATAAAAAGGCTGCATTTATGCAAAGAAAAATCGGCGCCGATTTTTTCATCGGCGCCGATTTTATGCTTTGGCGTTCCCGAGGCGATTCGAACGCCCGACCTACCGCTTAGGAGGCGGTTGCTCTATCCAGCTGAGCTACGGAAACAAGTTCGCTTTGTATTATAGCATACCGGGGAGGAAAAAGCAAGTATTTTTTCAAAAAGTGCTTGACATTTCCCCGCCGGTGTGTTATAATTCATCTGTTCCTCAAAAAACGATCGGAAGCATAGCTCAGTTGGTTAGAGCGCACGGTTCACATCCGTGAGGTCGAGAGTTCGAGTCTCCCTGTTTCCACCAACAGCAAAAAGGCGCTTGCGTTTGCAAGCGCTTTTTTTGCAACGATGTGTCCCGCAGGGAAAACATCATTGCTCTTTTATATTTGTTTTTGCACGCTTTTATATTCGTCGTAAAAGCGGTAGTAGGGGCAGGCTTTGGTAGCTCCGGAGAGGAAATTGCCGAGATCATCCTGGTCCAAATTGACCGTGCAATAATAGCAATCCTCAATTTCGTCGTAGTCATAAAAAACGCAGGTCTCGCAGTTTTGACCTGCCGTTTTTGTTTTGTCTTGATTTTCCATCAGTCCTTCAGCAGTTGTTCGTGCAATTGCACCTTCTCGCCTGCGTAGCGATAGGCAGCACGAAAATCCTCCGTTTCCCGGCAGACAATTTCCAAATCGCAAAGCACCGCGTAAAGCTGCACTTCGTTCAAAAGCGCATCCACTCCCTGCAAAAGCGATTGCAAAATGGTTTTTGCACCCTCATAATTTTCCCTCTCCATTTCGCATTTTGCCGAAAGATGCATGGAGAAAAACGACTTTTCGGGATGCTCCGAAAGAAAGGCTTTTGCAGGCTCGATATTGCCCGTTTTCAGGGCTTTCAGCGCAAACAGGTATGCGGAAAACGGTGTTGTGAGGGCATAGTCGCCCGGCGCGTCGATGTCCAAAACTTCCGAAAACAGCGAGGGGGAAATCTCGTGCAGGAAGGCAAAATACGCTTTTGCCTCGGCTATGATTTGCGGCTGCGGATAGAGCCCCTGTTCGGCAAGCTCCAACGCCTGGTCAAACGAGCGGCAGGCGGCGCGCAGCTTCCCTTTCCAAAATTCTTCCTTGGCAATTTGCAAATTGCTTTGCGCCAGCAAGAGGAACAGTTCGTCGTCCCCGTCGCCAAGGAGCGCCAGGCAAAGATCGCGGCAAACCACCCACTCGCCCTCGCGGAATGCTTTTTTGATGTTTCCCATTTGCTCCATTTTGCGATAGAACAAATCGTCCTCTCCCTCGGAGAGCAAGTATCCCACCGAAACGCCCAGCCGCTTTGCCAAATAAGAAACGGTGGAAAGCGAAGGCGCTGCCGAACCGTTTTCAATGCAGCTGATCATGTTTCGGGTAATTTGGTTGCCGGCAAGCTCGGATTGCGACATCATTTTGGCAATACGCAACTCCCGGACCTTTTCTCCTACATTCATGACAATGCCTTTCTTTCCACCGTTTTGCGGTGATTTTCAAATTCAAATACGATTAAAGGAAACAAATTGTGGCAATAAACGCGCCCACATTGAGGAAAAACTCAAAGGACGGCTTTCTCTTATCCAAATAGGAAAACGTCATTCCAACGATGGAAACGGCATAAATGAGGATGCTGAAAATGCCCCTGATAACCGAATAATTCTTCGGCCCGAAATAAAGAATGGTTTTGGTCAATGCAAGCAGCGCAATGGCAACGAGCGCAAATCCGGCAAGGATCAGTTTGATTTGCCTGTCGGTCGGCATTTTTGCCGTTTTTTGTTTTTTGGATCTTTTGGGTTCTTGTTCATAAGAACCGATGGAATAGTTGTCGTTCATCGGAAGCCCCTCCCTATATGTTTTATTCTGATTCCATTATAGCACAAAATATGGTATTTTCAACAAGATTTTGAAAAAATATACAAAAATTTCGCTTTGATAAAAACCGGCATAGAAATTCTATGCCGGTTTTTTGAATTTTATTTATACAAGCCGCGTTTGATATAGCTTGTATGCAGAACTTCGTGTGCCTTATGGCTGTTCGGTTTGCCGAAGAATTCATCATACAGCTTTTTAACCGCCAGGTTATCCTGCGATTTGCGGAGCGTTTCGTCGGCGTCGTCCTTATAGAGGACTGCGGCGCGAACGGCACGCAGATCGGTGCTCATGCGGACTTTTGCCGGCTGAATGGGCTGACCACCACCGTTGACGCATCCGCCCGGGCAAGCCATAATCTCGATGAACTGAACATCCAGTTCGCCGTTCTTGACCTTGTTGAGCAGTTCGCGTGCTTTTCCGGTGCTGGAAGCAACCGCAACGTTCACCGTCAGATCGCCAAGCTTGTAGGAAGCGGTTTTGATGCCCTCGGTTCCGCGAACTTCCGGGAAGTCGACCTTTTCCAGCTTTTTGCCCAGAATGATCTCTGCGGCGTAGCGCAGTGCGGCTTCCATAACACCGCCGGTGGCACCGAAGATGGCGCCTGCGCCAGAACCGATGTCGAACGGATCGTCAAACTTCTCATCTGCCAACGCGCGGAAGTTGATGCCGGCTTTTTGAATCATGCGGCCAACCTCGCGGGTGGTAATGGCAACGTCAACGTCCGGAACGCCTGCGGCGGATTGATCGGGACGGCCGACCTCAAACTTCTTTGCCGTGCAGGGGATTGCCGAAACGAAGAAGATATCCTTGGGATCCCAACCCATCTTTTGCGCGTAGTAGGTTTTGACAACCGCGCCGAACATTTGCTGGGGAGATTTGCAGGTGGAAAGGTTCTCGGTAAATTCGGGGAAATAATGCTCGCAGAACTTGATCCATCCGGGAGAGCAGGAGGTGATCATGGGCAGAACGCCGTTGTTCTGCACGCGGCCGATCAGCTCGGTCGCCTCTTCCACAATGGTCAGGTCGGCGGTCAGGTTCATATCGTAAACGCCGTCAAAGCCGAGGCGTTTGAGGGCGGCAACCATCTTGCCCTCGGTATCGGTGCCGGGCTCATAGCCAAAGCATTCGCCAATTTGAGCGCGAACCGAAGGAGCGGTGCAGATGAACACGTGCTTGTTCGGATCAGCAATCGCCTCAAACACCTTGTCGGTATCGTCTCTCTCATAGAGTGCGCCAACCGGGCAGGAAACAATGCACTGACCGCAGTTGATGCAGGAGGTTTCCGCCAGCGCTTTTTCAAACTGGGAGCCGATGAAGGTATCGAATCCGCGGTTGTTCGCGCCGATGACACCAATGCCCTGCACCTTTGCGCAGGTGGCTACGCAACGGCGGCAGAGAACGCATTTGTTATTATCGCGAATGATGGGCGTTTTGTTGTCAATCTCGTAATGATTGGTGGTTCCCGTAAAGGTGGATTGATCCACTCCGTATTCGCGGCAAAGGGTTTGCAATTCGCAGTTGGTGGAACGAACGCAGGAAAGGCACTTCTTATCATGGTTGGAAAGAAGCAGTTCCAGGTTCATTTTGCGCGAAGCGGTAATTTTGGGAGTGTTGGTTTTAATCTGCATTCCCTCGGTGCAGGGATAAACGCAGGCGGTAACCATTCTCCATGGGCCGAGCGCGGGACCGCGCATTTCGGCAACCTCAACCAAGCAGAGGCGGCAAGCGCCAATCTCGTTGATGTCTTTGAGATAGCAAAGGGTGGGAATATCAATATTCGCTGCCTTTGCGGCTTCCAGAACTGTGGAGCCCTTTTCAACGGAATATTCTTTGCCGTTGATGATCACTTTAATCATATCCATTTTCCACAATCCCCTTTCATTAACCTTTGGAAATAGCGCCGAACTTGCAGCTGCTCATACATGCGCCGCACTTGACGCAGTTTGCCTGCTCGATCTTCATGGAAGCGAGCTTGTGGCCGGGAGCGGTGTAATCGGTTCTTACAATGGTGGAAGCGGGGCAGTTCTTTGCGCACATACCGCAACCGATGCACTTTTCGGGATCGATCTCATAGCGGATGAGCTTTTTGCAAACGCCTGCCGGGCATTTTTTGTCCACAATGTGGGCAATGTATTCATCGCGGAAGTAGCGCAGGGTGGAAAGCACCGGGTTGGGCGCCGTTTGACCAAGTCCGCAAAGAGAAGCGGATTTGATATAGGTGGAAAGCTCTTCCAGGCGGGTAATGTCTTCCATTTCGCCGTTGCCGGAAATGATCTTATCCAAAATCTCCAACAGGCGGCGCGTGCCAACGCGGCAGGGGGTGCATTTGCCGCAGGATTCGTCAACCGTAAAGTCGAGGAAGAAGCGGGCAAGGTCAACCATACAGGTATCCTCGTCCATGACGATCAATCCGCCGGAGCCCATCATGGAGCCGATGGCGATCAGGTTGTCATAGTCGATCTGGGTATCAATGAGGCTTGCAGGAATGCATCCGCCGGAAGGTCCGCCGGTTTGCGCGGCTTTGAACTTTTTGCCGTTCGGAATGCCGCCGCCGATCTCCTCGATGATATGGCGCAGGGTGGTTCCCATGGGAACTTCCACAAGGCCGGTGTTTTTGATTTTGCCGCCGAGCGCAAAGACCTTGGTGCCCTTGGACTTTTCGGTTCCTACCGACGAGAACCACTCGGCACCGTTGAGGATGATTTGCGGAATGTTGGCATAGGTTTCTACGTTATTCAGAATGGTGGGCTTTTCAAACAGACCTTTGATTGCCGGGAACGGAGGACGGGGACGCGGCTCGCCGCGCTTGCCTTCGATCGATGTCATCAAAGCAGTCTCCTCGCCGCAAACGAATGCGCCTGCGCCAAGGCGAATGTCCAAATCAAAGCTGAAATCGGTTCCAAAAATGTTTTTGCCGAGCAGGCCGTATTTCTTTGCCTGTTCGATTGCAATTTTCAAGCGCTTGACGGCAACGGGATATTCAGCGCGAACGTAAACGTAGCCCTGATCCGCTCCGATGGCGTAACCGGCGATTGCCATTGCTTCCACAACTGCATGGGGGTCGCCTTCCAGAACCGAACGGTCCATGAATGCGCCGGGGTCGCCTTCATCGGCGTTGCAGCAAACGTATTTTTGAACATTGCCGCGGTTGCCCGAGGCGAATTTCCATTTCATACCCGTGGGGAATCCGGCGCCGCCGCGTCCGCGCAGACCGGAAGCCAAAACGGTTTCAATCACCTGATCGGGGGTCATTTCGGTCAGCGCTTTTCCAAGGGCTTTGTAACCGTCCATGGCGATATATTCGTCAATGTTTTCAGGATCGATCAAGCCGCAGTTGCGAAGCGCCTGACGAAGCTGAGTTTTGCAGAATACAGTGTCGGTCAGGGAGGTGTGAACCACTCCGTCCGCCGGTGCTTTACCGCCGTTTTGAGCATAGGTAATGGTGTATTCCTCAACAACCTTGCCGCCCTTAACGTGCTGTTCCAGCACTTTTGCCGCCTTTTCAGCGGTCATTTTGACGTAGGTAACTCTTTCTTTCCCTGCCTGATAAACTTCGATGACAGGCTCGTATTGGCAAACACCAACGCATCCCGTTTGAATCAGGGACACCTGTTTGCCCAGTCCGTTCTCTTTAATTCCGGCTTCCAGCGCCTCATAAACAGGACGCGCGCCTGCCGCGATACCGCAGGTTGCCATGCCGACCACGATACGGATTTCGTTTCCGCCATCGGGAAGGACGATTGCACCCCGGGTTTTCTCTTTGATCTTTTCAAGTTCCGCCAAAGATTTCATATCCAGATTTATCTCCTCTTATGTTATAAAATTACGAAAAGGTTTGGTGGCGCCGACCCATTACCGGTATTTGGCAAGAATGGTTTTTACGTCTTCCTTTTTGAGGGAGCCGTAAACTTCGCCGTTAATGGTCATAACCGGTGCAAGTCCGCAAGCGCCAAGGCATCTGGTTGCTTCCACCGAGAACTTGCCGTCCGGCGAAGTGGACCCGATGGGAACGTTCAACTGCTTGGAGATCTCATCCAGAACATCGCCGGAGCCTTTGACATAGCAAGCGGTGCCAAGGCAGACCGAAATGGCATATTTGCCGTCCGGATTGAGTTTGAACTGCGAATAGAAGGTGGCGATTCCGTAAATTTCTTCCAACGAAACGCCGGTCTCTCTCGCAATGATGGTTTGAACCTCGATAGGAAGGTAGCCGTAAATGTCCTGCGCTTCCTGCATAATGGGCATCATGCTTCCCTTCTCGCCTTTGTGTTTCGCGATAACGGCGAGCAGCTGTTTTTCCTGCTCGGGCGTTCCTTGAAACGCAACTGTTGTGAGCTTCTTTTTCATAAGTAAATCCACCCTTCTTTTTTTGCTGAAAAATCGTTGAATGTCCGCATTGGGAACATCGTTACCTTATAATCAAAAGGTATCAGCTTATTATATCACATTGTCAAAAAAAAATCAATATAAAAAAACAAAAAAATCGGAGAAAAATGTAACTTTTTCTCCGATTTTTTCTATTGATTCTGACGAAAGATCAATGAATGATGGCGCGCTCGGTTTCCTTATCGAAAATATGGAGTTTTTCCATGTTAAACGCAACCTTAATGGTGTCGCCCGCTCTGGTTGCGGAATCCGAAGGAACTCTTGCGGTCAGGCGGCCTTCTTCCCCGACTGTGAGGTAAAGGTAAATTTCGGCACCCATCAACTCGGTAACGTCAACAAAGGTCTTCAACGTGGAATCCTTGTATTTTTCAAGGTCTTCGGCATTGTCAAAGATGCACTCGGGACGCAGACCGGCAATCACTTCTTTGCCAATGTATTCCTGCAAAGCGGGGTTCTCGGCTTTCTCTTTGGGAAGTTTGAGCGCGTTGCCCTCATAAATGAAGTAAACGCCGTCCTTCTTCTTTTCCAGAGTTCCGTTCATAAAGTTCATTTGCGGAGTTCCGATAAAGCCTGCAACAAACAGGTTGACCGGCTGGTCATACAGTTTTTGCGGCGCATCGACCTGCTGGATCAAGCCGTCCTTCATAACAACGATGCGGGTTGCCATGGTCATAGCCTCGACCTGGTCGTGGGTAACGTAAATAAAGGTGGTTTGCACGCGGTTGTGGAGCTTGGTCAGCTCGGTTCTCATTGCGGCGCGGAGCTTTGCATCCAGGTTGGAAAGCGGCTCGTCAAGCAGGAAGACCTGCGGATCGCGCACGATGGCACGTCCCAAAGCAACACGCTGTTTTTGACCACCGGAAAGCGCCTTCGGCTTGCGGTCAAGCAGGTGGGCAATGTCCAGGCTGCGTGCGGCGGCTTCCACTCTCTTTTTGATCTCTTCCTTGGGAACTTTGCTCAGCTTCAATCCAAACGCCATGTTCTCAAACACCGACATGTGCGGATAAAGCGCATAGTTCTGGAACACCATTGCAATTTTGCGGTCCTTCGGGGCAACGTCGTTGACCAAACGGTCGCCGATGAACAGTTCGCCCTCGCTGATCTCTTCCAGACCGGCGATCATACGGAGCGTTGTGGACTTTCCGCAACCGGAAGGACCAACCAGCACCAAAAATTCCTTATCCTTGATTTCAAGGTTGAAATCCGAAACGGCAACAACGCCGCCGGGATATTTTTTATAGATATGTCTGAGAGATAAACCTGCCATTGCTTTTTGTTTCCTCCTGTTTCCGAATGCGAGATGACATAGAATCAGATCATATTACATTATAGCAAATTTCCCGGGGAAATGAAAGATATGATTTCCCCAAAATTTGCGCATTTAAATTGTGCAAATTGTATAAAAGCGCGCCAAAACGAAAGTATTTTGTAGATTTTGGCACAATATCAGGGCTTTTTGCGCATGGTCAGGGCAATTCTCTTTTTGGCAACGTCCACGCTCAACACGCGAACGGTGACAATATCGCCGACCTTAACAACCTCGGAGGGGTGTTTGATATACCGGTCGGCAAGCTGGGAAATATGCACCAGCCCGTCCTGGTGGACGCCAATGTCCACAAACGCGCCGAAGTCAATGACGTTGCGGACGGTTCCGGTCAGTTCCATGTCGGGTTTGAGGTCTTCCAGACTCAAAATATCATCGCGCAAAACGGGGGGCGGAAGCGAATCGCGAATGTCGCGTCCGGGTTTGAGCAGTTCGGTAACGATATCGTTCAAGGTCGGCTCGCCAACACCGAGTTCGGCGCAAAGGGTTTTCACGCCCGCGGATTGGACCTTTTCCGAAAGGTCGCCCAGTTTTCCTTCGCGAACGTCCTCTTTGGTGTAGCCGAAGCGGGCAAGCAGTTTTTCGGTTGCCTCGTAGGATTCGGGGTGCACGCCGGTGTTATCAAAAATCTCCTTGCCGCCGGGAATGCGCAAAAATCCAGCCGCCTGCTCGTATGCCTTGGCGCCGACGCGCGGCACTTTGAGCAACTGGGAGCGCATGGTAAATTCGCCGTTTTCCTCGCGGTATTTAACAATATTCTTTGCCGAGGCAAGGTTGATGCCCGAAATGTAGGAAAGCAGAATGTAGGAAGCCGTGTTGATGTCCACACCGACGGCGTTGACGCAATCTTCCACCACGCCGCCCAAAGCCTCATCCAATCTTGCCTGTTTCATATCGTGCTGGTATTGCCCTACGCCAATTCCCTTCGGGTCAATTTTAATCAGTTCGGCAAGCGGATCCTGCAACCGGCGCGCGATGGAAACGGCGC
Source organism: uncultured Clostridia bacterium (assembly GCA_946618395.1). GTDB lineage: Bacteria > Bacillota > Clostridia > Oscillospirales > CAG-272 > UMGS1865. The sequence continues at coordinate 7,014 of CAMOLD010000009.1, read as the reverse complement.
TGCGCTGCATAACGTCAAAGTCCGGGAACTCCTCGGTGGCAATTTTGGAAGCCGAATAAATGGACGCGCCCGCCTCGCTGACCACGATATATTTCACGTCGCGGTCGATTTCTTTTAATAGACCGGCAATGAAGATTTCGCTCTCTTTGGATGCCGTTCCGTTGCCGATGGCAATAACGTCCACCTTATGTTTGGTCACCAGCCGCTTGACCACCTCTTTGCTGCGCGGAATATCCTCACGCGGCTTGACGGGGTAGATCACAGCGGTGTCCACCACCTTGCCGGTGCGGTCCACTACGGCAAGCTTGCAACCGTGGGCATAGCCGGGGTCAAAGCCCATGACCGTTTTGCCTTTGAGGGGGGGTTGCATTAAGAGGTGCGAAAGGTTCTCGCCAAACAGTTTGATGGCGCCCTCGCAGGCGTTGTCAAACAGATCGCTGCGGATCTCGCGCTCGATGGAGGGGGCAATCAGGCGCTCGTAGCTATCGGTCAGGGCGGCGGCAACATGCTCGGTTGCCGGACTGCCGTTGGTTGCCAAAATTTTGGAGCGCAATCCCTGCAAAACGGCGTCTTCATCCACAACGATGGCGGCTTTCAAAAATTCCTCTTTCTCGCCGCGGTTGATGGCAAGAACGCGATGGGGAGCAACCTTTTTGAGCGCCTCGGCATAGTCGTAATACTGCGCGTAAACCGAATCCTCTTCTTTTGCCGCTTTGGAGGTCAGGGTGCCGATGTCAAAGGTCAGCGCGCGGAGCTCCTTGCGGTATTCGGCGTTGTCCGAAATATCCTCGGCAATAATGTCGCGTGCGCCTTGGAGAGCTTCCTCCACCGAAAGCACGCCTTTTTCCTCGTTGATATAGCCTTCCGCCTGCTCCTCGATGGATGGCGAATAGGTTTTTTCCTGCGCAAAAATCAGCTCGGCAAGCGGCTCCAAGCCCTTCTCTCTTGCCACCGAGGCGCGCGTTTTGCGGTGCGGGCGGAAAGGGCGGTAAATGTCCTCGACCTCGGTGATGGTTTTGGCGGCGGAAATGGCGGCCTCGATCTCGGGGGTCATCTTCTCCTGCGCCGAAATCAGGTCAAAGACCTCCTGCTTGCGCTTTTCCAGGTTGCGCAAAAAGGTCAGGCGGTCAAAAAGATCGCGCAGGACGGCGTCGTCGAGCGAGCCGGTCACTTCCTTGCGGTAACGGGCAATAAAGGGGATGGTGTTGCCCTCGTCAATCAGGGCGACGGTTTTTTCCACTTGGTCGTTTGTTAGATGGAATTCGGTTGCGAGCGTTTGCAAAATGTTCATGTTCGGTTCCTTTGTATCAATGATTTTTTAATAAGTCTAATTCTTGATTTGTCAGTTCACGCCATTCGCCACGGGCAAGATCAGGAGGCAAGGCAATGCCGCCAAAGGTGACGCGCTCTAAAAAGGTGATTTTGTTGTCCACCGCTTCCAGCATCCGCTTGATTTGGTGGTATTTCCCTTCGGTAATGGTGATGGTTCCCTCGCAGGGGGCGGTCATTGCAATTTGGCAGGGCTTGGTGCAATAGCCGCCAATATCCACGCCGGCTTCCAGAGCCAGTCGATCGGCTTCGGAAAGCGGTTTTTCGCAGGTAAAGCGATAGGATTTTGCAACGTGGTTTTTGGGGGCGAGCAGGCGGTGGGAAAGGTCGCCGTCGTTGGTCAGGAGCATCAGCCCGACGGTGTATTTATCCAATCTTCCGCAGGGAAAAACGCCCATGCGGCGGTATTCGGCGGGCAGGAGATCGGTGACCACAGGGTCGCTCCCGTCCTCGGTGGCGCTGATGTAGCCGGAGGGCTTGTTGAGCAAGAGATAGACGAACTTGCGATAGTGCACCGGCGCGCCGCAATAGGTCACAGCGGCGGACGTTTCGTCCACCTGCAAATCGGGCTTGGCGGCGGGGGCGCCATTGACAAGCACAAGCCCCTTGCGGCAGGCGCGTGCGACCTCACTGCGCGAGGCAACGCCGCATTCCGAAAGCATTTTATCCAGCCGCATGGCGTGCCCTCCTTAAAAGAATATATAACATATTTATTATATAATATTTAGGAGAAAAAGTCAAGAGAAAAATAGAGAAGGATTTGAAAAGGAAAATGCAGGGGGAGGGGACTTTTCTTGCTAAGAAAGGTTTTCTTCGGAAACCGCCCCTCCCCCTGCACCCCCACTCCTAAAAGAACTTTGAAAGCACAAAAAAAGAACGGCTTTGATTTTTTTCAAAACCGTTCTTTTTTTGATTTATTTTTGTTTGTTTTTACTTCTCTTCCGCCAGGTGTCTTCCCATAATAACGCCCATGACGGATGCCATCATCAGACCGCGGGTCCAGCCGCTGGAATCGCCCAGGCAATGCAGACCTTTAACGTTTGTGTTCAGGTTCTCGTCCATTTTAACGCGGTTGCTGTAAAATTTGAGTTCTGGCGAATAGAGCAGCGTTTCCTGCGAGGCAAAGCCGGGCACGACCTGATCCATTGCCTGAATGAAATTGATGATGTTGGTCATGGCGCGGTAAGGCATTGCGGCGGTGATGTCGCCGGCAACGGCGTCCGGCAAAGTCGGGCGGACGTTGGACTGCGCCAGCTCTTTTTCCCAGGTGCGTTTGCCCGCCAAAATATCACCAAACCGCTGGACCAGAATGTGCCCCGCGCCCAGCATATTGGTCAGTTCACCAACCTTTTGCGCGTATTCGATGGGCTGATTGAAGGGCACCGAGAAATTATGCGAGCAGAGGATTGCCAGGTTGGTGTTATCCGATTTGGTATCCTTGAAGGAATGGCCGTTCACCACGGCAAGATCGTTGTCATAGTTCTCCTGGCTGACGAAGCCGCCGGGGTTTTGGCAGAAGGTGCGCACCTTGTTTTTGAAGGGCGCCGGGTAGCCGATGAGTTTGGACTCGTAAAGCACCTTGTTGACCTTTTCCATGATCTCGTTGCGAACCTCGACGCGCACGCCGATATCGACGGTGCCGGGCAGATGGGCAATGTTATGCTCGGCACACAGTTTTTCCAACCAGTCGGCGCCCCGGCGCCCGGTGGCAATGACGGTATGCGCGGCATAGATCTCCTCGGTCTTCCCTGCATGGGTCACAATCACACCCTTGCATTCGTTACCGTCCAGGATGAGGTTGTTGCACTCGTAGCCGAAATAGAGCTCGATGCCGTGTTCGATCAGGTATTTTTCAATATCACCGTAAAGTTTGTGGGCGCGCTCGGTGCCAATATGGCGAATGGGGCAATCCACCAGTTTGAGCCCCGCCATAATGGCGCGCTTGCGGATCTCCTTGACTTCCTCGGTGTTCTCCTTGCCCTCTACATGGGTGTCGGCTCCGAACTCCAAATAAATGCCGTCGGTGTAGTCGGTCACGCTTTGCACCAAATCGGTGCCAAGCAGTTGCGGCAGATCTCCCCCGACCTCACAGGAGAGCGAGAGTTTGCCGTCCGAGAACGCGCCCGCGCCCGAAAAACCGGTGGTGATATGGCAAAACGGCTTGCAGTTCATGCAATGCCCGGTTTTTGCCTTGGGGCAGCTCCGCTTTTCCACGGGTTGTCCTTTTTCCACAATGACAATTTTTTGTTTGCTGCCGCGCCGGATCATTTCCAGCGCCGTAAAGATGCCGGCAGGTCCTGCGCCGACGATTACAATATCTGTCTTCATAAACTTTCTCTTTCTTAAAATTCTGCGTTTCCGACCGTGCGCGGATAGGGGATGACATCCCGAATGTTCGACACGCCGGTTACATACATAATAATACGCTCAAACCCGAGCCCGAAGCCGGCGTGCTTGGTGCCGCCGTAGCGCCGCAGGTTGAGATACCACCAGTAATCTTCTTCTTTGAGTCCGCACTCTTTCATGCGCGCGGTCAAAACGTCCATGCGCTCCTCACGCTGGCTGCCGCCGATGATCTCGCCAACGCCGGGCACCAAAAGATCCATTGCGGCAACGGTTTTGCCGTCGTCGTTCAGGCGCATATAGAAGGCCTTGATCTCCTTGGGGTAGTCCACCAAAAAGACCGGCTTGCCGTAAATTTTTTCGGTGAGGTAACGCTCATGCTCGGTTTGCAGGTCGCAACCCCATTCCACCGGATATTTGAACTCGGCGCCGCTCTTTTTGAGAAGGTCGATCGCCTCGGTGTAGGTCACCTTTTGATATTCGCTCTCGGCAAGTTTGGTCAGGCGCTCCAAGAGAGTCTTATCCACAAACTGGTTGAAAAATTCCACTTCCTGCCGGCAGGTTTTGAGAATGTGCTTGATGATATACTGGATCATATCCCAAGCCAGCTGCATATCATCGGTCAGGTCGGCAAATGCAATTTCCGGCTCGATCATCCAGAACTCGGCGGCATGGCGCGCGGTGTTGGAATTTTCGGCGCGGAAAGTAGGCCCGAAGGTATAAATGTTGCCAAACGCCATGGCGTAGGTCTCGCCCTCCAGCTGACCCGAAACGGTGAGGTTGGTGCTCTTGCCGAAAAAGTCCTGCGACCAGTCGATCTTCCCGTCCGGCGTCCTGGGCGGATTTTCGGGGTCGATGGTGGTCACGCGGAACATCTCGCCCGCGCCCTCGGCATCCGATCCGGTAATCAACGGCGTGTGCACATAGACAAAGCCGCGGTCATGGAAGAAGGAATGAATGGCAAACGCCGTTTCGCTCCGCACGCGGAAAACCGCCGAAAACAGATTGGTGCGCGGGCGCAGATATGCCTGCTCGCGCAAAAATTCGACCGTATGGCGCTTGGGTTGCAGCGGGTAATCGGGCGTGGAGGGTCCCTCAACGTCAATTTGGATTGCCTTGACCTCAAAGGGCTGTTTTGCCTCCGGTGTAAGCACAACGGTTCCCCGAACCACAACGGCGGAGCCAACGTTCAATTTGGCAATTTCATCATAGTTTGCAATTTTTTCGCGCTCGAAAACGATTTGCACCGATTTGAAGCAACTGCCGTCGTTCAGATCGATAAATCCGAAGGCTTTGCTATCGCGGATATTGCGCGCCCAGCCGCCCAATGTGACCTCGGCGCCGTCGTATTTTTCGGGAGATTCATAAAGATTTCTGTTCAGTTCGCGTTTCATTCCTGCGTTTGCCTTTCTTGTAAGCATAGTAATAGATTTTAATTACAATTCATTTTACAACATTCGGAAATATTTGTCAATCATTTTTTGATATTTCTTCAAAAAACAAAAATCCCCTGCCCGGCAGTTGCCCGGCAGGGGATGATTTGGATGGTTCAAAAATCAAAGCTTATCGTCAAACGTCATTTGCATTTGCGCCGCTTGTGCGCTGCGATGTTTTTCAATCAAGGTCTGGATGCGCTTGACAGGGTTAAGAAGCGCGCTCAAGCTTTCGTCGTTGTTGAGCGTGTCGATGAGGTAGGCAACATATTTGCACATATTGACCTCAACATACCAGCTCTTTTCGGCAAGTTCGGGGCGGCGGTAAACCAGGTTGGTGGTGAGCACTTTGTCAATAATTCCGTCCTTTGCCGCCTGGTCAAATTTGGCAAAGCCATCGGTGAACAGTCCGAAAGTAGCAAAGCAGAAAACACGCGCGGCTCCCTTTTCTTTGAGCTGTTTGCAAACATCGATCATGGATTCGCCGGAGGAGATCATATCGTCAACCACAATGGCGTCCTTGCCGTGCAGATCCTGGCCAAGATATTCGTGCGCCTCAATGGGGTTGCGACCGTTGACGACCACCGAATAGTTGCGGCGTTTGTAGAACATACCGATATCCAGCCCCAGCACCGAGCTATAATACATGCAACGGTGCATTGCGCCCTCGTCCGGGGAGATCATGGCAACGTGATCCTTGTCAATCACAACATCCGGCACCGCGCGGATCAAAGCTTTGATCATCTGATAGGTGGGCTGAACATTGTCAAAGCCGAACAGCGGGATCGCATTGCAGATGCGCGGATCGTGCGCGTCAAACGTGAGAATATTGGAAACACCCATTCCGACAAGCTCCTGTAACATCAGGGCGCAGTCCAGCGATTCGCGGTGCGCTCTGCGGTGCTGGCGGCCTTCATAAAGCATGGGCATGATGACCGTGATGCGGCGCGCCTTGCCGCCGATTGCCGCAATCAAACGTTTGAGGTCGGCATAATGCTCGTCCGGGCTCATCGGCACTTCCATGCCATACATTTTGTAGGTCACGCCGTAGTTGAACACGTCGCAAATGATGAAAACATCCTTGCCGCGCATGGAAACGTTGACCATTCCCTTGCCTTCGCCGGAGCCGAAACGCGGGCAACTGACGGGAACCACAAAGCCCTCGCCTTCGCCGTGTTTTCTCCAATCTTTCAGGTAGTAGTCTACGTTGGATGTAAACTGCTCGCAACCTTTCATGCCGATAACGGCAAGCTCTCCGCAACGATTGTCTTTCATAGGAACCTCCGAAAATTTTATCTTGCCCCGCAGGGCGTTTCCCCGTTTTACCGGTTTCCCTTTGGAAAGCGGCTCCGGCAGGTTTGTTTTTACCGGATTTTATGAATTGCAAAAGCGCAAAAAAGAATCAACGCCCCATGCAACAATAAAACATGGAGCGTATCAGACGCCCGGAGAAAAACGCTCTCCGGAAAGCGATTCGGTTTGAGCACCTGCAAAACGGCTTGCAGATGCGCGATAGGCAACGCGGTGCTGAACGCGCAAAAAAGCCTCCTTGCAGGAAAAAGCAAGAGAAGCGCGGCGTTTTTCGGTTTTGATTTGAACTGCAGAAATTTTCATGTCCGCCATCAACCGCTCTCCTCCTTTTTTTGCGGAACCCGCCCTTTGGGCGACTCCTTTTTTGACAATTCCATTATAGCATTTTATCGAAAAAAGTCAAGGGGATTCCGATAAAAATATTTTTATGATTTTTCTGTCGGATATTGCAATCCCGGAAAAACCGTTTGCAGCCATTCCGCGCCGGCGAGCTCCGGCTCCGCTTGTAAAATTTGCCGCAAAAGCCGCTCTGCGCGCTCGCCGGTCAGCAAGGAAAGATAGCCGGAATGTTCGCTTGCCGTTTCCAGCGGCCGGGGCA
>CAMOLD010000008.1 GCA_946618395.1 uncultured Clostridia bacterium | reverse complement strand
GAAACTCGCTTACAATGTCAACGCAAAACCGCGCGACATTGGATACGGCAAAGTAATCCTGTTTGCGTTGCAACAGCTGCTTGCCATCCTTGCCGCAACCATCACAGTACCTATTTCGGTAAATCTTGCCACTCAAGCTGAAATGTCCACATCGGCTGCTTTGTTCGGTGCAGGGGCTGGCACAATCATCTACTTACTCTTTACTAGATTCAAAAGCCCGGTTTTCTTAGGTTCGTCCTTTGCGTTCATTCCTTCAATGACCACTACATTCCTCGCTGCATTTGCCGGCGGTTTATCCGCAAGTGTTGGCTATCTCGGAATTCTAATCGGTGCAATCCTGGCAGGTCTCGTATATGTAATCATCTCTTTGATTACGAAATTTGCAGGAATTAAGTGGATTAACAAATTGATGCCTGCTATTGTTGTTGGTCCAACAGTTGCAATCATCGGTCTCGGACTTTCCGGCAGTGCAATTAAAAATTTGCTTGGGAACTACGCTGGAATTGTATTGCAAGATTCTGCTGGAAGTTATGTTATGAACTGGAAAGGATTTTTACTGCTCCTCTGTGGGCTTCTTGCACTCTTCATTGTTATTTTCTGCTCCGTTTTTGGTAAAAAGACGTTCAAAATGATTCCATTCGTGATCGGTATTCTCGGCGGGTATGCACTTGCCACAATATTCACAGTGATTGGTCTAATTACAAAGAACAATACTTGGCAAATCATTGATTTTTCAGTCTTCAAAGCAATGGACTGGATTCCAAACTTTACTTTCATTGAAGCATTCAAAGGCTTTAGTAGTTTGACTCCCGCCTTCTTCGGAACTGTCACTGTTGCGTATGTTCCTGTTGCAATGGTTGTCTTTGCAGAGCACCTTGCCGACCACAAAAACATCTCCTCCATCATCGAAAAGGATTTGCTGGAAGATCCCGGACTTTCCAACACCCTGCTTGGTGACGGCGTTGGCTCAATGGTTGGTGCGTTCTTCGGCGGCTGCCCGAATACCACCTACGGTGAATCCATCGGTTGCGTAGCAATCTCTGGTAACGCCTCTGTTTGCACAATCTTTGTTACTGCATGCATGGCAATGATCGCATCCTTTATTGCTCCTTTCAATACATTCTTAGCATCCATCCCAAGTTGTGTAATGGGTGGCGTTTGCATAGCCCTTTATGGATTCATTGCAGTTTCCGGTTTGAAGATGATCCAAAAGGTTGACCTTGGCGACAACCGCAACCTCTTCACTGCATCTGTTATTCTAATCATTGGTATCGGCGGCATGGCTTTGAAAATTGGTAAAGTCACGATTACCGCAGTTGCCTGCGCGCTGATCCTTGGCATTGTTACCAACCTTGTGCTCAACATTGGCAACAAGAACAAAAACAACGAATAATCAGCAAGCAAAATAAAAAGCAGAACCCCGCGGACAAGTCCGCGGGGTTCGTTTTCTATTTTCTTATTGGCTTTCCCATTCCGATTTCAAAACTGCGCAGGTGCCAATCGTTACGTATTTTCCTTTGATCAGCATGGATTCCTGCTCATATCCCTCAAAGGTCATGCCCACCTTTTCCATCACGCGGCGCGAGCGGAGATTTCCTTCTATAAATTTTGCCTCGATCCGGTGAAGATTCAGCTTTTCAAATCCGAAAGCAACAATCTTTTTCACCGCCTCGGCGGCAATTCCCTTTCCCCAGTAGTCGGGGTGGATCACATAGCCGATCTCAGCTTTGTCGTGCGAACAGTTGAAGGAGGTAAAGCCGCAGGTTCCAATCATCTTGCCGCTGGCTTTCTCTTCAATTCCCCAGTCGTAATACATTCCGCCGGCATACCGCCCCTGCAAGTATTCCAAATATTCTTTGGAATAGGAAATATCCGGGTGCGGATTCCATGTCAGATAGCGCGTAACGTCCGGCCGATGGGCATAATCAAACATATCGGCGGCGTCGCGCGGGGTCAATTTGCGCAAGGTCAGCCGCTCGGTTTGCAAAACCGGAAGCCTGGAAAAAACGCGAAAAATGGTCTCTTTTTTCATATTTTTCTCCTGTTTTTCGCAATTCTCTTCCATTTTCCTTTTTTTATGGTAAAATAGAAGAGACGGATAAAGAAAGGAAGTTTACCAATGGATTTTTTACAAAAGGAACTGCGCGCCGGAGAGCTTGCGCCCGTATTGCTGGGCGATTCCGGATATGCAAGATCGGTCTCGCGGGCGTTTTTTGCCCGGCAAGGCATCCTTTCGCATATCTTCTGTAACCGCGTTCCCTTTTTGCGGCGCTTTTGCCTGACGGCAAAATATCACGCCGTGGCAGGATTTGAAAACGAAGAACTGCTTTTGATTGCCCTGCGGGATTTTGCCGCCGGCGTTCAAAACCGGGATGTCGTGCTGTATCTGATTCCCGGGACCGATGCCGCCCGGCAGTTTATGGAGCAAAATCGGGCGCAGTTGGAACCCAACTTTGTTCTTGCCAATCAAACCTCCCTTGCCGAGCTGATCGAAAAAGAAATTCTTGCATAAAGCAATCCGCCGTTCCGTTGCGCAAAAACGGAACGGCGGTATTTTTTTAATATTTTTTCCAGGTTCTGCGGCTAAACAAAATGAGAATCGGGAAAATCTCCAACCGCCCTGCCAGCATATCAATGATGAGGACGATTTTGGAAAAGATGCTCAAACCGGCGTAGTTGCAAGCCGGACCGACCGCATCCAAACCGGGACCAACGTTGTTCAGGCAGGCAAGAACTGCCGTAAACCCGGTCAAAACGGAAATATGATCAATGCAAAGAAGCAAAAAGCTGGAAATCAGAATGACAACGTAGGCAACCAGAAAGGCATTGGTGTTGGAAATGGTCTTTTCGTCCACCTGCCGCCCGTTGACATGAATGACCTTGACGCTATTTGGATGCAACAACTGGCGGATATTACGGCCGAGCGCCTTAAAAATCAACAACACTCTTGCAAATTTGAATCCGCCGCCCGTGCTGCCGGCGCAGGCGCCAATCGTCATCAAAAACAGCAGAATGGCTTTTGAAAAGGTTGGCCAAAGGTCAAAATTGGTGGTTGCAAAGCCGGTGGTTGTGATAATGGAGGAAACCTGGAACGCCGAATGGCGAAGCGTTTCGCCAAATGTAGTATAGGTTGCGGCGCGGAACAAATTGAAGGTGATGAGGGCCGTGGAGGCGATGACAACGCCCCAATATAAACGAAATTCCTCGTCTTTCAGGACGTTCTTGACCTGCCGGAGCAAAATCAGATAATAACAGCTGAAATTCACGCCAAACAACAGCATAAAGACCGTGCAAACGTTTTGAATATACGGGCTGTAGCCGGCAATGCTGTCGTTTTTAATTCCAAAGCCGCCGGTTCCCGCCGTTGCAAAGGAGGTGCAAAGCGCGTCAAACGCCGGCATTTCTCCGCAAACCAAAAACAAGAAATCCAAAAGCGTCAGCAAAATGTAAATGATATACAAAATTGCCGCCGTGCGGCGCATCCGCGGCACCAGTTTGCCAACGCTTGGTCCCGGGCTTTCCGCGCGCAAAAGGTGCATGGTAAAGCCTTCGCTCTGCTCACCAATCGGCGCAACCGCCAAAAGGAAAACCAGAACGCCCATGCCGCCCAGCCAGTGGGTAAAGCACCGCCAATAGTTGATGGCGCGCGCAAGGTTTTCCACTGCGGGAACAATCGAGGCGCCCGTTGTCGTCAAGCCGGAAACCGACTCAAACAGCGCGTTTGCAAAATTCGGGATCTGCCCAGAGATCCAATAGGGGCAGGAGCCGAACAAACTGATGAGGATCCAGCCAATTCCAACGCAAACCAAACCCTCGCGTGCATAAAACCCGCGTTTTGCCTTGCGCGAAAGCAAGAGCAGAATTCCGGCAAACACCACAATGGCGCCCATGGTGATCAAAAATCCCTTAGTTACCGCAAAATCGCGGTCCACCAGCGAAAAGATCAACGCCGGAATCATAAAAAATCCTTCGATCAGCAAAATCAACGCGTTGATTCTGCCTATCATCCGATAATTCATAAGCGATTCTCCAGTTTATGCGAAAATATCGCTGAAATGACCAATCACATTTTTTCCGTCCGAAACGACAATCACCGAATCCCCTGCGTAAAAGACCGAATCGCCGTTTGGAATTTCGGTATGGTTGCCGCGGTTGATGCCAACGATCAGCACGTTTTCCCGCAATTTGAGCGATTTGAGCGGCTCGCCGCAATGCGGCATGGTTTCGTCAATCAAAAATTCGGAAGCTTCGGCTTTTCCGTCGGCAATGGAGTGCACGGTGATCGCCGCACCCACCTGGTTTTGCATGGCGCGCACATAGCGGACAATGGTGTTGCAGCAAAGGTTTCCGGGGTTGATTACGCTTCCAAGGGAAAGGTTGTCAATCACCGAGGTATCCTCAATGCGGCTCACCTTGGTAATCACCTGCGGAACGTTTGCCCGTTTGCCGTAAAGCGCAATGACCATGTTGAGTTCATCCAAACCCGTCAAAGCAACCAGCGCCGAGCTGGAATGCAGCCCTTCGCTCTCCAAAAGCGCCTGTTCGCTGGCGTCGCCGTGAATGACGTTGATGTCCGGCAAAAGGTTGGCAAGCGCCTCGCATTTTTCCTCGTTCCGCTCAATCAACTGCACGTCAACGTGGCTTTTTTGAAGCGCGTCGGCAAGATAATATCCGATTTTGCCGCCGCCAACGATCATCACGCGCGAAACGCGGTGCGTAATGGCGCCAAGGTTTTTCAAAAGGACCGAAAGCGTATCGGTGGGTGCCGTTACAAACAGGCGGTCGCCCTCTTGCAGGACGAAATGACCGGTTGGCGTAATGGCGTTTCCGTCACGCAAAACAGTGCAAACCAAAACCTTGCATTTGATAATGCTGTTCAAATTGTTCAAAGGAACGTTGCAAAGCTTACTTCCGGCATCCAGGCGGAGTTCCACAATTTCCATTCTTCCCTTTGCAAAGGTATCGCGTTTGAGGAAGCCGGGATATTTGAGCAGCCGCTCAATTTCGGTTGCCGCCTGCTGATCGGGGTTGACGGTCATGGAAATTGCAAACGCGTCTTTCATCAAATATGCCTGCTCGTTGTATTCCGGGTTGCGGATGCGCGCAATGGTATGTAAATCGGGGTTCATCCAGTGCGCGGTGGTGCAACAAAGAAGGTTTGCCTCATCCGAGCCGGTAACGGCAATCAGCAAGTTAGCGCTTTTAACACCAGCTTCCTGCAAAACCTCCATGGCGGCGCAGTTCCCCTGCACAGCCATGACGTCAAAGCGGTTGACGCAAAGCTCCAAAATGGCGGAATCCGTGTCCACCAGCGTAATTTCATGCTTTTCCAGCGAAAGCTGACGCGCCAGAGTTTCGCCCAATTTACCGCCACCGGCAATTAAAATCTTCATTCAAGTTTTCCCTCCTCAACTTCAAGCAAGAAAGACTTTCCAATTTATTCATATTATTATAGCACAATTCCCTTTTCTTGTCAATCGTTTCGACAAAAGAAGAAGGAAGAATCCTACGGGATCCTTCCTTTTTCGTTTGTCTTTTTCTTTTTCAAAGCAAATGCACGCCCGCGGCGTTGCAAATTTGAATTTCCTCCGGCTTCCAATAGGAGGATTGCACCTCGCCAATGTGCGCTTTGCGCAAGAAGAACATGCACATGCGCGATTGACCAATGCCGCCGCCGATGGTATAGGGCAGTTCCCCGTTCAAAAGCGCTTTGTGGAAGGGCAGTTTTGCGCGCTCTTCGCAACCGCGAACGGCAAGCTGGCGCTTCAGCGCGTCCTCATCTACCCGAATACCCATAGAGGAAAGCTCCAGTGCAATATCCAAAACCGGATAGTAAACGATGATGTCACCGTTGAGCGACCAATCGTCGTAGTCCGGCGCTCTGCCGTCGTGAATACTTCCGCTCTTCAGCGCGCCGCCGATCTGCTCCAAGAAGATAGCGCCGTATTCTTTTGCCGCAAGATATTCGCGTTCTTTCGGCGTTTTTTCCGGGTAGCGGTCTTCCAGCTCCTGCGTGGTAACAAAGGTGATTTTTTCGGGCAAAAGCTTATTGATGAAGGAATACTCGTTCACGATGTAGTTTTCGGTATGGCGCAAAGCCGCATAAATACATTTTACGCTATCGTGCAGCGTTTTCTGCGTGCGCTCCTCTCGGCGAATAATCTTTTCCCAGTCCCATTGGTCAACAAACATGGAATGAATGTTGTCGGTCTCTTCGTCGCGGCGAATGGCGTTCATATCGGTATAAAGCCCCTCGCCAACCTCAAAATCGTATTCTTTCAAAGCGTAGCGTTTCCATTTTGCCAGCGAATGAACGATTTCCAGCTTTTTCCCCGACAAAAGATCAAACCCGACCGGGCGCTCCACGCCGTTCAAATCATCGTTCAATCCACTTTCGGGCGCAACGAAGAGAGGCGCCGATACACGTGTCAAATTGAGCTGGGTTGCAAGGTCCCGTTCAAAAAAGTCCTTGACCTTTTTGATGGCATATTCGGTTTGACGAAGGGTCAAAAAGGAGCGATAGCCTTTTGGAATAACTGTTTTTTGCATAATTACCTCTTTATTTCCATTTGGTTTGTTTGCGTTTTTCTTGAAAGAACCTACGAATGGGTGCCAAACATTCCTCTGCCAGAACGCCGCCGCACACCTGCGGTTTGGATTCCAGCGGAAGAGCGGATAAATCAATCAAGCTTCCGTAGGCGCCCGCCCGCGGATCGCTTGCACCAAACACCACGCGCGAAATGCGCGCCGATGCAATGGCGCCGGCACACATGGGGCAAGGCTCCAGCGTAACATAAATCGTGCAATCGGTCAGCCTGCGGCTTTTGCGCAGTCGGCAAGCCTCGGCAATTGCCAAAAGCTCGGCATGGGCAACGGCACTTTTGTCGGTCTCGGTGCGGTTTGCCGCTTTGGCAAGAATGTTCCCCTCGCCGTCAACAAGAACGGCGCCAATCGGCACCTCGTCGGCTTTGCCTGCAAGCTCGGCAACTGCAAGCGCTTCGCGGATCATACTCTCGTCGGTCATCATGGCATAAACGGGAGCAAAACAAGCACCAAAACCGCCTCAACCAGTGCCAAAATCAAAAACAGACTCATCGGCACGTTGAAAAAGCGTTTGATCCGCTGTTTTGCGGGAAGCGGGTATTCCGCATAGGTATCGTCTGCCGGAACGGGTTTGCCAAAAATCCCCTCCCGGAATGTTTGTTTACGCGGGGCGAAGCGAAGAATCAAAATCGCTGCCGAAATCAGCCCCACCGCAAACACAAAAACTTCCAAAACCGTTATTGCAACCGGAGAAAGCCGACTGCCAAAGGCGTTTGCAAGCTCCGATTCAAAGGTAGAGAAGAAATTGTTGGTCAGGTGCAACAGCATACAGCTCCAAATGCTTCCCGTGCGCTCATAAACCAAACCGAGAACAATTCCGGCGCAGAAGGCATAAAAGAACTGCGCAAAATTTTGGTGCATCAAGCCGAACAGGAGCGCGCTGATCAAAATTGCCTGCGAGCGCCCGAACGGGAGTAAATTGGTCAAAATAGCGCCGCGGAATAAAAACTCCTCGCAAACCGCCGGCACAAGACAAATGACCAAAAAGGTGAGCACAACGCTATACCAAGGGCTGTTTTCGGTCGTTTCCGGCAACAATTTGCTAAAATCGAAGAACGAAAAAATGCTGATCATGGAAGCGTTGAGATAGGCGGTTGCCAAAACCACGGCAATTCCGGCAAACAGAATCAACGGCAACCAGGGGGATACTTTCAGGGACGCGCGCATGGGTTGATAGGAAAATCCGGCTTTCCGAATCATTTTCCTCAAAAAAATGACCGGGAGCATAAATGCCGAAAGATACACCGCGGCATAAAAGAGCTGGTAAACCACCTCAACGGTCACCTGATCTCTCGCCACAAGAGCGAGCAGGGCTTTGAGGAGCGTGGCAAGAATGCCGGCAATATTGATGAAAGCAAGGAAAATCAGCAAGGTAAAGCCGACGGAGCGCAAAATTTTCCAATAGCGGTATTCGTTTGATGCCGTCGGTAACACTGCCTTTCCCTCCTTTTTTCAAGACTTTCCTATATTTTACCACAAAAGCGTGGATTTGTAAACAGGATCGCCCGCGTTTTTCCTGCTTTTTTCAGGAAATTGCCGCAAGCGTTTGCAAAAGATAATCCGAAAATTCCCGTGCGGTTGCACCATCGCGGTTCCCGGTAACAATAACCTTCTTTTCTTTTTCGGTGCAAATCTCCATCGCTTTGGCAAGCAGATCCGCTTTTTTTGTCAGATTGATGTGCCGAAGCATCATTTCCACCGCTTTGAACAGGCTGGAAGGATTTGCATATTCTCCAATCCCCTCTTCAATCATGCGGGGCGCGCTTCCGTGAATTGCTTCAAACATGGCATACCGGTCGCCGATGTTGGCACTGCCCGCCGTTCCAACGCCGCCCTGGATTTGCGCCGCCTCGTCGGTGATGATATCGCCGTAAAGATTGGGCAGCAAAAATACCTGGAATTTGCTCCGAATTGCGGGGTTGACCAGGTTTGCCGTCATAATGTCGATATACCAGTCTTCCGCCTCAATTCCAGGATATTCTTTGGCAATTTCATGGGAAAGTACCGAGAAATTGCCGTCCGTCTTCTTCATAATGTTTGCCTTGGTAACAATGGAAACGCTTGTTTTCCCGTTGTTTTTAGCATACTCAAAGGCGGCGCGCGCAATGCGGCGCGTGCCTGCGTTTGTGGTCACCTTAAAGTCCATGGCAAGCTTGCCGGGCAGTTCCACGCCCTTGCTTCCCAAAACGTATTCCCCTTCGGTGTTTTCGCGGAAGAAGATCCAGTCAATGCCCTCTTCCGGCACGGTAACCGGACGCACGTTTGCGTAAAGATCCAGCTCCCGGCGCAAAGCAACGTTTGCGCTTTCCATGGTTCCGCCCTTGGGCGTTGTGGTGGGGCCTTTGAGCAACACGTCGCAAGCCTTGATTGCCGCAAGCGTTTCTTTGGGAACTGCCTCTCCTTTGGCAAGGCGGTTCTCAATGGTCAAACCCTCAATGTCGCAAAGTTCGATCTTTCCGGAGGCGATCTCCTCCTTCAACAATTGCTCCAAAAGCCGTTTTGCCTCGCGCGTCAAAATCGGACCGATCCCGTCGCCGGGGCAAATGCCCACGCGAATGGGAGAAAGTTTGGAAAAATCCTTTGCCACAGCCCCTTTTTCCATTTCGTTCTGGCGCGCAAGCTGTTCCTCCAAAAGCGCGCGAAAAGCGGCGGTTGCCTGCTCGATTTGTTGATTGATCGTATTCATTTCGGAAAAATTCTCCTTTTTCAGTTTGCCGCTTTGGTGTATGCCAACAGTCCGCCCGCAAGCAAAATTTCGCGCTGGCGGTCGGTAAACGAGCATGCAAGCGTAATCGTCTCGCCGGTGGTTTCGTTCTTCAAAAGGATCTCGCCCCGTTTCATGCCCTCTTTCAAATCGGTCAAGGTCAGGCGGTCGCCCTGCGTCAGTTTGTCGTAGTCCCCGGCGTTTGCAAAGGTCAGCGGCAAAATGCCGGCATTGATCAGATTTGCGGCATGAATGCGCGCAAAACTCTTGGCAATCACGGCGCGAACGCCGAGATAAAGCGGCACCAGCGCGGCGTGCTCGCGCGAAGACCCCTGCCCGTAGTTCTCACCGCCAACAACAAATCCGTTTCCGGCAGCTTTGGAGCGCTCGGCAAAACTCTCGTCGCAAACGGCAAAGCAGAACTTGGAAAGATACGGAATATTGGAGCGGTAGGGCAAAATTTTGGAGCCGGCAGGCATAATGTGGTCGGTGGTAATGTTGTCGCCAACCTTCAAGGTCAACTCCGCCGTCACCAAATCGTCCAGCGGCTTGGTTTTGGGGAATTCCTTGATATTGGGACCGCGCAAAACCTCTACCGATGCGGCTTCCTCCGGCGTTGCGGGCGCCAATACGGCGCTGTCGTCAATGCGGAAAGCCTCCGGCAAGGATACTGCCGGCGCCTCGCCCAACAGGCGCGGATCGGTGATCTCTCCGGTCAGTGCCGCGGCAACCGCCGTTTCGGGCGAAACAAGATAAACCTTTGCGTCCCGCGTGCCGCTTCTCCCCTCAAAATTGCGGTTAAAGGTCCGCAGGCTCACGCCGCCGGAGTTGGGCGAAAAGCCCATGCCGATACAAGGTCCGCAAGCGCACTCCAACAGACGTGCGCCGCTGGCAAGAATATCCGAAAGGGCGCCGCAGTCGGCAAGCATGGAAAGCACCTGGCGCGATCCGGGAGAAACCGAAACGCTAACGCTTGGATCAACGGTTTTTCCTTTGAGTAAAGCGGCTACTTTTAACAAATCCAAAAGCGAGGAATTGGTGCAGGAGCCAATGCAAACCTGGTCAACTTTGGTTCCTTTCAAGCTTTCCACCGTGACCACGTTGTCCGGCATGTGCGGGCAGGCGATGAGCGGCTTGAGCGCGGAAAGATCAATGTCGATCACGCGGTCATATACCGCATCCGGGTCGGCGGCAAGAGGCTGATAATCCTGCACTCTTCCCTGCGCCTTCAAAAAGGCTTTGGTAATTTCATCGGAGGGGAAAATCGAAGTGGTTGCGCCAAGCTCGGTGCCCATATTGGTAATGGTGGCGCGCTCCGGCACCGAAAGGGTTTGAATGCCCTCGCCGCCCCACTCGATGATAGAGCCAACGCCGCCTTTGACCGAAAGAATTCGCAAAATTTCCAGGCTGACGTCCTTCGCCGTCACAAACGGGTTCAGCTTGCCGGTCAGATTCACGCGGATCATGCGCGGCATGGTGATGTAGTAGGCACCGCCGCCCATGGCAACGGCAACGTCCAGGCCGCCCGCGCCAAACGCAAGCATACCAATTCCGCCGCCGGTGGGCGTATGGCTATCCGACCCGATCAGCGTCTTTCCCGGAACGCCAAAGCGCTCCAGGTGCACCTGATGGCAAATGCCGTTTCCGGGGCGGGAAAAATAGATGCCGTGTTTTTTTGCCACCGATTGGATATACCGGTGGTCATCGGCGTTTTCAAAGCCGGATTGCAGAGTGTTGTGGTCGATATATGCAACGCTTTTTTCGGTGCGAACACGGTCAATTCCCATAGCTTCAAATTCCAGATACGCCATGGTTCCGGTTGCGTCCTGCGTCAGCGTTTGGTCAATCCGCAAGGCAATTTCTTCGCCGGCTTTCATTGTTCCGCCGACAAGGTGATTCTGAATGATTTTTTGTGCCAGTGTCAATCCCATGGTTCAATAGCCTCGTTTCAAAATGTGATTTGCCGCATTGACGATATGCGCAACGGTAAACTGCTCGGCTTTTTCGCCGTCATGTGCGGCAATCGCCTCAAAAATGATGCGGTGTTCTTTTGCCGACTGCACGGCGCGGCTCTCGTTTTCCACCGACGCTTTGCGGTATTTTTGCACCTTCTTGTGCAACGGAATGAGGGTATCGTAATAAACCGAACTGCCGCTGAAACGGTAGATCAGCTTGTGAAACTGGCTGTCATAGCTCTTGATGTGGTCCGCGTCGTGGCGCGCAACGTAAAACTCCTGTAACTCCAGCGTTTCGCGCAGCTCTGCCAGCTGTTCGTCGGTAATTTTTGCCGCCGCCAGACGGGAGGCCATTCCCTCAATCTTTTCCCTGATTTCAAAAATGTCGGCAAGATCCTGCAAGGTAACGCCAAGCACCAAAAATCCCTTTTGAGTAATCTCAATCAAACGCTCCTGCTCCAGGCGGTGCAAAGCCTCGCGAATGGGGGTGCGGCTAACGCCGAGGTCGGTGACCAGCTTCATTTCGGTCAGCAATTCGCCGCGCTGATAAAAGCCGGAAAGAATCTCATTTTCCAGCCGATCAAATACCTGTTCGGCAAGCGATATACTTCTGTGATCCATCATCGTTTTCCTCCCCCTTTCTCAAAGCCGGCGGAACCGACCGCCCGAAAGCGCCTCGATTTTGGTTTCCACTTCGCTTGTGGAAAGCGTTGTTTGTCTGCCGTCTTCATATTCTTTGTCAATCCATTCTTTCACGGCAACCACAAGCGGATCGTGCTTTTCCACCCGCTCAGATTCGGTCAGGCGGTAGTTTTCATTGATCCAATAGGCAATTCCGGCAAGACCGGAGGCTTTGCCCAGCATGACCGATGCCGACCGGTTGAGCAGTTTGCGCGTATCAAAAATGTTGTAGATCTCCTCGTCCTTCAAAAGGCCATCGGCATGAATGCCGGCGCGCGTTACGTTGAAGTTTTTGCCAACAAAAGGCGTCATGGGCGGGATCTGATAGCCAATCTCTTTTTGGAAGTAATCGGCAATCTCGGTAATGACCGTGGGATCCATACCGTCCAGAGAACCGCGCATGGAAGCGTATTCAAACACCATTGCCTCCAACGGAATGTTCCCCGTCCGCTCGCCAATGCCCAAAAGCGAGCAGTTCACGCCGGAAGCGCCGTAAAGCCATGCTGTCGTCGCATTGGTGACCGACTTATAAAAGTCGTTGTGACCGTGCCACTCCAACATTTCGCTGGAAACGTCCGAGTAATGCTGCAAACCGTAAATAATGCCCGGAACGCTACGCGGAATGGCAACCTCCGGATATGGAATGCCGTAACCCATGGTATCACAAGCGCGAATGCGCACCGGAATTTTTGCCTGCACCGAAAGCTTCATCAGCTCGTTGACAAACGGAACCACAAAACCGTAAAAATCGGCGCGGGTAATATCTTCCAGATGGCAGCGCGGCATGACGCCAGCCTCAAACGCTTCGCTCACGGCGGCAAGATAATGCTCCATACATTGCCGGCGCGTCATCTTCATCTTTTTGAAGATGTGATAATCGCTGCAGGAAACCAAAATGCCCGTCTCCCGAATGCCCAGGTCGCGCACGAGCTTAAAGTCTTCTTTGCTGGCGCGAATCCAGGTGGTGATTTCCGGGAATTTAAGCCCCAGCTCCTGGCATTTTTGCACTGCCTCCCGGTCTTTCTTGCTGTAAACGAAAAACTCGGTCTGGCGAATAATGCCGTAGGGCCCGCCCAAACGGGACATCAGCTTGTAAAGGTCAACGATCTGTTTGACCGAATAGGGCTCTACCGACTGCTGACCGTCGCGGAAAGAGGTATCGGTAATCCAAATATCCTCCGGCATACCGATCGGCACGCGGCGGTGGTTGAACGCAACGCGCGGAACCTCCTCGTAGGGATAAATATCCCGGTAGAGGTTGGGCTCCTCAATATCCTGCAAGGAATACTTAAATGTTTCCTGCTCCAAAAGATTTGTTTTTTGCGAAATTTCAAGCATGATTTTTTCTCCCATCATGTATTTATGTATACAATTATACAGATTTTCATGGATTTGTCAATAGGTTTTGCATAATAATATAGGGAAAATTTCAAAAAAAGAGCCTGCAAACCGGTTTTCGGTTTGCAGACCCGTCATTTTTGAAAGTTCTTAATAGAAACAATCGATATTCCTTTTGGTATAGCTCAACATTCTGCCGGCAAGATAATCGGTGTTTTTGTTCAAAAACTCCTTCATCTGCGGTCCCGGTTTGGGCTCGCTTTCCATAATCAGGCGGAATGCGCGAACAAATTTTTTCTCGTCGGCGCGCTCTAAAGAGGCGCAAAGAATGCCCAGCGCTTCATCCGAAGCGTTTGCAAGATAATCCCAATAGGGCGAATTGGGCGATTGCATACCCAAATCATACAACATTTTGTAGGCAACCAGCGGCTTGAAAATTCCGCGGTGCCCAAATTTGCCGGTCCATTCCAAAACGTTCCCCGACCAAAGCATTTCCGGCGAGGAAGCAAGCTCGCCGATAAAATAGGTCATGCGTTCCAGCACCTTTTGGCGGGTCAGTTGCTCGATGGGAATATTCTGTTCGGCCTGCCCGTCATAAAGGAAGAAATTCTGATCCTCTTTTCTGAAAATCCACCAATAAAAGGCAATCAACAGGGCAAGAAGCAGCAAAAGAGTTCCGACAATAATTTGCAAAGGCTTTTTATAGCCGGAAACGCGCCCTGCAAAAATCAACATCACAATCGCCGCAATCAAACAGAGAATTGCCACGGCGATTAAGAAAATACTGATCAATTTCCTGTTCTTCATGAATCTTTCCTTCCCTTTTTTTGGCATCATTTCGGGTGTTTGCGGTGGTAGGCTTATATTATACCATAAGTTTTAGTATATTGCAAGATGTTTTTCAAAACAAATCACGGTTTCTGCCCGGATAGAATCCCGGCAATTCTGACCGATGCTTTGCCGTCGCCGAAGACATCCGAAGGATGGCTCATTTGCTCGTAGAGCTCGGAATTTGGGCGCAACAGCGCGGTTGCGGCGGCAACAATTCCCTCTTCGTGGGTTCCGGAAAGCATCAGGCATCCGGCGCGGATCCCTTCGGTTCGCTCGGTGGAATAGCGCATCACAATGGTAGGGATTCCCAAAGAAGTCACCTCTTCCTGAATTCCGCCGCTGTCGGTCAACACCAGTTTGCACCGGGAAAGAAGCGCGTGAAAACGAACAGGGCCGGGCGGGTCGATCACGCGAATGCGGTCGCACCCCTCCAAAACCCTTGCCGCCTCCCGAACTTTGGGGTTGGCATGCAGCGGGCAAAAAGCAAACACGTTTTCGTGCTTTTCCACAATGCGCCGCAGTGCGCGGAACATTTCAACCATCGGCTTTCCAAAATTTTCGCGCCGGTGTGCCGTAAATAGGATTGGAAATAGCCGCGGCGGAAGATCCCATTCTGGCGTTGCCGGCTGATTTTGCGAGAATTTCAGCGCGTCGATCACTGTGTTTCCGACAACATAAATACGGCTCTCATCAATCCCCTCGCGTAAAATGTTTTGCTTTGCAAACGCCGTTGGCGCAAAGTGATATGCCGCAAGAGGGGTAATCAACCTGCGTTGCATTTCCTCGGGAAACGGAGATTTGATCTGATGCGTCCGCAAACCCGCCTCAACGTGGGCAACCGGAAGATTTTCGTAGAATGCCGCCAGCGCACCGGCAAAAGCGGTGGCGGTGTCACCCTGCACCATCACGCAATCGGGCGCGGCCGAGCGAATCGCGTCTCCAAGCCCCCGGACCAGCTTTGCAAACAACTTGGTCAGCGGCTGTCCCGGCTCCATGGCGCAAAAGCGGAATTGCGGCTCCACGCCGTAATCTTTGAGCGCCTCTTCCAATAGTTCCGCGTGTTGACCGGTAGCGCAAACAATCGGCTCCATCCCTTTTTCGCGCAGGGCGGGAAGAATGGGGCAAAGTTTAATGGCTTCCGGTCTTGTTCCAATGGCAATCAAAATCCGTTTCATGGTATTCCTCCAATCGGGGTTTTTACCATTTTACGGACAAACTGCTGATTTTAGAACCTTTTTGCTCCTTTCAAAAAGTCAAATGCGCCGGCAAACCGTTTTGAAAAACGATCTTCCGCTCTCCCTGGATCAAGGGCAAGAGCCAGCGGCAGAAGGAATCGGTCACCTGGTTTCCTTCCGGGGTGCAAAATTCGGGGTTCACTTTTCGAACGCCGTTCGCAACCGACGAAGCCGGGTGATGCGCAAAGGCAACGGCGTATGTTTTGCCGGGAATCCGGTCAATCGCCATCACCTCGCCGGAAATCCCTTCGCAAGCCGCCAAAACCGCCGCTTTGCCAACCCCTGCCGATTCGGTAAGGTCGGTTTCAGAGGCAAGATGCGCGGCGCAACGCTGCGGCAAGCTCAATTCCAGCGAGCGGACTTTACAGCCGATCGAATCGCGCACGGCGTATTCCAAAACCTTGCCAACGCCGGCAAGGTAGGCATGCCCGAATTTGTCGGTGGCGCCGCTTTGGCTTCCCTCGCCAACATAGCGTCCGTTGGCAAAGCGAACCCCTTCCGAAACGGCAATAACAACGTTGGGGTGCCGCGCAAGTGCCGCTTTCACATCGGCAATAAACTTGTCCAAATCAAAGGCGCACTCCGGCAAATAAACATAATCAGGCTCCATACCGCCCGTCAATCTTCCAACGGCGGAAGCGGCGGTCAGCCAGCCGGCGTCCCTGCCCATCAATTCCACAATGGTAACGGCGGGAATGCGGTAAACAGCGCAATCGCGCAAAATTTCCTGCATGGTAACGGCAATATATTTTGCCGCCGAACCGTAACCGGGGGTATGGTCGGTTCCCAACAGGTCGTTGTCAATGGTCTTGGGAATGCCCATGACCTTCATTTCGTAATCGGAGGAGGCAAGATACGCCGTCAGCTTGGCAACGGTATCCATCGAATCGTTGCCGCCGATGTAAAAGAAGAAGCGAATATCGTATTTTTTGAAAATGGCAACCAACCGCTCAAAAAACGCGGGATTTTCCTGCGGTTTCGGAAGTTTGAGGCGGCAGGACCCCAGCGCCGCCGCCGGCGTTTGCTCCAAAAGGCGTAATTTTTCCTCGGAGCCCTCAAAAAACGCCGAAAGATCAATCAAATCTTCGGCCAAAAGCCCCTCCATACCGTTTCTCATACCGTAGAGTTTCGCAATATTCTTTTTGTTGTTTTCCAAAACGCCGCGCACAACGCCTGCAAGCGTTGCGTTAATGGCGGCAGTGGGTCCGCCGCTCTGGCCAACAACGGCATTTCCAAACAGTTCTTTCATATCGGTATCCCCTTCCGATTTTTGTTTTTCGACATTTTTATTTTACCATTTTTCAAAATGAATGTCAACCGGAAAAAGAAAAAAGGGCAAGCAAAAAAAGAAAAACCGGCGCATATAATTTAGCGTTCTGCAATTTTCTTCCGGGAGGCATATCATGTTTGCCCTGATTCTTTCTTTGTTGACCCGCGTTTCGCATTTTATTTTGGGAATTTCCACGCCGCAAAAATACCCCCCACCGCTTTCACACGAGGAAGAACACCGCCTGTTTTTAGAAGCACGTAAGGGGAACGAAGATGCACGGCAAAAGCTAATTTTGCATAACCTGCGCCTGGTCTCCCATATCGTCCGCAAATACTATTCCACCGCAAAAAATGCCGAGGATCTGGTCTCCATCGGCTCTTTGGGACTGGTCAAAGCGGTAGACAGTTTTCGCGTTGAGAAGGGCGCAAA
Source organism: uncultured Clostridia bacterium (assembly GCA_946618395.1). Classification (GTDB taxonomy): domain Bacteria; phylum Bacillota; class Clostridia; order Oscillospirales; family CAG-272; genus UMGS1865. The sequence continues at coordinate 8,428 of CAMOLD010000008.1, read as the reverse complement.
ATTCACGACCTACGCGGCAAAATGCATTCAAAACGAAATTTTAATGTATTTTCGTGCGCAAAAGAAAACGACAACCGAGGTCTCTTTGAACGAAACGATTGACGTGGATCGGGACGGAAATCCGCTGACCTACATCGACGTCATCAGCTGCGAGGACGACATTGCCGAAATTGTGGACCGAAAAATGAAAACGGCAAAAATGCTTGCCTATATCGATTCGCTGCTCTCCGAGCGGGAGCGGCAAATCATCGTTCTGCGTTATGGGCTGGGCAACACCCCCCAGCACGCGCAACGGGAGGTTGCCGCCCTTTTGGGAATCTCGCGCTCCTATGTTTCCCGAATTGAAAAATGCGCCTTGGAAAAACTGAAAAATGCCCTGGAATAAAGTCCCAAAACGGGGCTTTATTCTTTTTTTGCAAAAAAAGCGGAAAAATGAAAGAAAAAGATTGCAAAAAAAGGAAAAAAGAGATATAATAGAGAGCGTTAATAAAATTTCCGCGCAAAGGAATGTTCTTATGACTGCTACAATGATCATTACTCTCCTTTTAATTCTTGTCTTTTTCTCGGTCATGATTTGGATCGGCGTCCGCTCCAAAAAGCACGCCGCCAACGTTGCCGGGTTTGTGCTCGGCTCACGCTCGGTCGGTCCGTGGCTCAGCGCCTTCGCCTTCGGGACTTCCTATTTTTCCGCCGTCATCTTCGTCGGCTACGCCGGGCAGTTCGGCTGGCAGTTTGGGCTTGCCTCTACCTGGATCGGGCTGGGAAACGCCTTTATCGGTTCCCTGCTTGCCTGGGTCATCCTGGGCAGACGGACGCGCATTATGACCCAACACCTTTCCAGCAAAACCATGCCGGATTTCTTCGGCGCGCGGTTTGAATCCAAAACGCTCAAAGTGGTCGCCTCGGTCATCACCTTCGTATTCCTGATTCCTTATACCGCCTCGCTTTACAACGGTCTTTCCCGCCTGTTTTCCATGGCATTTGCCGGCGTTGACTATTCGGTTTGCGTCATCGTGATGGCGGCGCTGACCGCTGTTTACGTCATGATCGGCGGCTATATGGCAACGGCGATCAACGATTTCATTCAAGGCTTGATTATGATTGGCGGCATTGTTGCCGTGGTTCTTGCCGTTCTGAACGACAACGGCGGACTGCAAAAAGCGACCGCCACCCTTGCAACAAGCGAAAACGGCGGCTGGGAATATGCCTCTTTCTTCGGGCCGGAGCCCCTGTTCCTATTGTTCGTCGTGCTTTTGACCTCGCTTGGCACCTGGGGACTGCCCCAGATGATTGGCAAATTCTATGCCATCAAAAACGAGGATTCCATCAAAAAAGGAACGGTCATTTCCACGCTGTTTGCAATTGTGGTTGCCGGCGGTTGCTATTTCCTGGGCGGCTTCGGACGGCTCTATAACGTGGATGTCAAAGCCGATGGTTTTGATGCCATCATTCCCAAAATGCTCTCCACGCTTCCGCCTATCCTTATCGGCATTGTCATTGTGCTGGTGCTTTCCGCCTCCATGTCCACGCTTTCTTCCCTGGTGTTGACCAGTAGCTCCACCATCACGCTGGACTTTTTGGAGCCGGTATTCAAAAAGAACTTTACCGAAAAGAAGAAAATGCTCATCATGCGGCTGTTCATTTTGGTATTCATCGTCATTTCGGCGGTCATTGCCATTGTTCAGGCAAACCACAAAATTTTGTTCATTGCGCAAATGATGGGCGTTTCCTGGGGCGCGCTTGCAGGCGCATTCCTTGCCCCCTTCCTCTACGGCCTTTACGGAAAGCGGACCACCAAGGCGGCGGTTGCAACCTCCTTTGCCTTCGGCGTTGGAATGGAGATTTTCCAACTTCTGGTTTCCCTTGGCGCCATCAACGTTTCCGGAAACGCTTTCTTCGGCTTCATCTTCAAAAACTCGCTGTATTCCGGCGTATTCGCCATGCTGGGCGGGCTGGTGCTTGTGCCGCTGGTCAGTTCCTTTACGCAAAAAACCAAGCCCCAAAAGGTGGAGGAAATGTTCACCTGCTACCATTCGGTGCGCACCGTTGAGGTCACCGATTCGCTTGGAGACAGCGAAGAAATCCAGTAAAAACCAATAAAAATCCCGTGGGACCGACACACCGGTTTCCACGGGATTTTTTTATTTGGTGTTCAAAATCATTTCGGTATAAGGTAAAACGTGAAAACCATGTTTTTGATAAAATCGCATGGCTCCGGCGTTTTCCTCCTCCACTTCCAATTTGAGAAGGCACCCCGAGAACCGCTCTTTGAGATATTGCAAGAACAAAGCGCCGATGCCCATGCTACGACAGGATTCCAAAATATACAGGTCCTCGATCCAAACGCAGGGCTTGCCAAACTCGGTGGAAAAGCTTTTTGCAATCATTGCATACCCTAAAACGCTTTTGCCATCAACAAACGCATAACCTTCCAAAAAAGAGTTGTCGCTCAAACAGGCGTCTATATCCTTTTGAAAAATCTCTTCCGAACCGTTGCTCAAAACGGCGGGGGAGGCATAAAAAGCGCGCATCATTTCCAAAACAACCGGACGATCGGTTAAGCAAAGTGGACGAATCTCAATCTTCATCTTCTCAAAAGTCCCGTCTGCCGTTCAGCGCGTGTTTCAGCGTGATTTCATCGGCATATTCCAAATCGGCGCCAACGGGAATGCCGTAGGCAATGCGCGTGACCCGAACTTCAAACGGTTTGAGCAATTTGGCAAGATACATTGCTGTTGCCTCGCCCTCCACCGTCGGGTTTGTGGCAATGATGACCTCTTTCACCTCGCCGCCGTTGACGCGCTCCAAAAGCTCCTTAATTTTCAGGCGATCGGGGGTAATTCCGTTGATAGGAGAAATCAGTCCGTGCAAAACGTGGTAGGTTCCGTAAAATTCGCGCACTTTCTCCATGGCAAACACGGTTTTTACGTCGGTCACAACGCAAATCACCGAGCGGTCCCGTTCCGGGTCGGCACAAATGGGGCAAATTTCCCGGTCGGTCATGTTCTGGCAAATCGGGCAAAGGTGAATTTTCTGCTTGGCGTCCAAAATAGCCTGCGCAAACTCTCCCGCCTCTTCCTCCGACCATTCCAAAACCGAGAACGCCATCCGCATTGCCGATTTTCTGCCAACGCCCTGCAACCGCCCGAATTGCTCGGCAAGGCGCTGTAAAGATTCAATGTATTCCGCCATAATCACATCAACCCCGGAATGGTAGGCATTTGTCCGGTAATCTTGCTCATCTCGGCGTTGTTGGTATCGTCCACGCGCTTGATCGCCTCGTTGACGGCGGCAACCAGAATATCCGAAAGCGTTTCAATATCGTCGGGGTCCACAATTTCCGGTTTGAGGTCAATGGCAAGAATTTCACGCTTACCGTTGATTTTGACGTTCACAACGCCGCCGCCTGCGGAAATATCATATTCTCTGGCGTCCAGCTCTTCCTGCTTTGCCGTCATATCCTCCTGCGCTTTTTGCACCTGACGGAGGAGCGCCTGCATATTTTGTCCGCCCCCGGCATTCTTCGGAATATTTGCTTTCATTTTGTGTTTCTCCTTTTTCTTATTCGGAAAGATCGTCGGCGTCATTCGCCGCGTCTAAAATTTCATCAAACAAATCGCTTTCCCTGCTGGCAACAATTTCGCTTAAAAGTTCCGCTTCGGAAATTTCCCGCCGCAAAACGGTGGAAAGCGCACCGCGCAAATCCTCTTTGCCGGCTCCGCCAAAGGCGGTATCACGGGCAAAGGGCGTGGAAAAGCGAATAAGAACCTTCCCGTCTTCCAGGGTGAACGCCTGTGCGCTCTTCAAAAATCCGGCAACCATCGCGTTTTTCAATCCCACGCGCGAGATCACTTCCGCCCATTGCCGCAAGGGGCGCAAAACGCGCCTGCCGAGCGGTGCCGGCTCTTCCGCGGCAACTGCCGCGGAAGGAGCGACCGGTTCCGGCTTCTCTGCCGGTTCCGCGGGCGTTTGCACGGGTTGCGGAGCGCTGGGCGCAGGTGCCGGCTCCGGCTTTTTCGGGCTTGTGAAGACGCCAACGGCAATGGAATCCTCAATTTTTGCAATGCGGGAAAGGATGGCCTCGTTGGAGGTATCCAGCGCCGGATCACACATCCGCACCAGCGTCAGCTCGGCAACAATGCGCTTGACGGCGTTGGCCTTTTGCATGGCGTAAAGCGCGTCCTCCAGGAGCTCACAATGGAAAAGCAGGGTTTCCTTTGAAAACTTTGCGGCGGCGGAGGTAATTTGATTGGTCTCATAATCGGTCAAATCCAAATAGCTTGCCGCACCGGAAGTGGTTTTCACCACCAGCATGTCCCGGTAGACCGAAATCAGATCCTGCCAGAAAATTGCAATGTCTTTGGAGGATTGAACAATCTCATCCACCTGGGCAAACAGAGTGTCAAAATCGGCGTTTGCAATCGCGTCCACCGTTTTGAGCATCGCGTCGCGCCCGGTAACGCCGACCACGGCGCCAACCACCGCCGGCGTAATGGTGCGGTTGCTCCCGGCGCAAAGCTCCAAAAGCGAGATCGCATCGCGCATACCGCCCTGGGCAAGTTTTGCCAAAAGACGCGCGGCGTCCGGTTCCAGAGTCAAATTTTCTTGTTCGGCAATGAATTCCAATCGCTTCATCAACTGTTCGGTGGAAATACGGCGGAAATCAAAGCGTTGACAACGCGAAACAATGGTTGCCGGAAGTTTATGCAATTCTGTGGTTGCAAGAATGAAAACAACGTGTTCGGGCGGCTCTTCCAGCGTTTTGAGGAGCGCATTGAAAGCGCTTGCCGAAAGCATGTGCACCTCGTCGATGATGTAAACGCGGTATTTGAGCACACTCGGCGCATAAATCACTTCGTCCCGGATGTCGCGGATGTTTTCCACGCCGTTGTTGGAGGCGGCGTCCATTTCCAGGATGTCGGTGGTGGCGCCGGTTTCAATCAGGCGGCAGGCTTCGCATTCTCCGCAGGGGTTCCCGCCAACGGGATGCTCGCAGTTGACCACCTTGGCAAGGATTTTTGCGCAGGTGGTTTTTCCGGTTCCGCGCGAACCAAAGAAGAGATATGCATGACTGAAAGTCCCGTGTTCTGCCTCGTAACGCAGAACCGAGGTAATATGCTCCTGACCGTAAACATCATCAAAAATCTGCGGTCTCCATTTCCGATAAAACGCCTGATGCATACAATCCCCTCCGTTCACAATCAAAATAAAAGCCAACGATTTCCGAAAAAGGCTACCGTTGGCAAATAAGCGAAACAAGTTGACAGCAGAACCGAACTGCAAAACAAGACCATACACCCCAAAATCGAAACGCACTTCCACGCGAGCTCCGCAATTTTCGCTCAAAACAGGCTTCCTTGCGGCACATCCGGCGCTCCGCTTAATGCTGCTTGGTTCCCCACCTGACATGGTTCACGGAACCGCATTGCGCAAGACCCATTTCTCAACACGAAAAAGGCGTTTCATTCGTAAAAGCTTGTTCCTCAAAAGGGGGATCCACCCCTGCTGCAGCGGGTTTCAGGTTCAGGGCTCCGCTAATTCCCCGGCTGGTATGGCCTCGTTTTGCAGTCTGATTCTGCACAATAGTATTATAACAGATAATCAAACTAAATGCAAGGGATTTTTCAAATTTTTATTTCTTTTCCCAAAAACTTTCCGCTCAAATCACATAGTCGCTCTCAAAAGCGGCGTTTTTGGAAAGATCGGCAAGGGTAATTCCGTCAAAAAACGAGTTGACCAGCCGGTAAAAGTCCTTCCACATGGGAAGCGTTTTACAGCGGTTGGAAAGCGCGCATGGGGCGGCGCCCTTTTCCATGCAGGAAACCGGCGCAAGATCGCCCTCGGTCAGGCGCAAAATTTCCCCCACCGTATAGTTTTCGGGCGCGCGGGCAAGGCGGTATCCGCCGCCCTTGCCGTGCAATCCCTCCAAAAGATCGGCTTTGGAAAGATCCGCCATAATTCCCTCTAAATATTTTTGCGAAATCTCCTGCCTTGCGGCAATCTCTTTGAGCGGTAAATAGCCCCGGTTGTCATGCTCCGCCAAATCGATCATCACGCGCAAAGCGTATCTTCCGCGGGTCGAAATTTTCATTGCAAAGCTCCTCCGTCAATCGGCAAACAAGGGGGTGGAAAGATAGCGGTCGCCGGTGTCCGGCAGGATGACAACAATGTTTTTCCCGGTATTTTCGGGGTTTTTCGCCAATTCAACGGCAGCCCAAACCGCCGCGCCGGAGGAAATCCCAACCAGAATGCCCTCCTTTTTGCCAATCAATTTTCCGGTGGCAAACGCGTCCTCGTTGGAAACGGCAATCACCTCGTCATAAACTTTCGTGTTCAAAACTTCGGGAACAAATCCGGCGCCAATGCCCTGAATTTTGTGCGGCCCCGCAACGCCGGTGGAAAGAACGGCAGAGGTCTTCGGCTCCACGGCAACAACCTTGATTTGCGGATTTTTGGATTTGAGATATTCCCCGGTTCCGGTAATGGTTCCACCGGTGCCGACGCCGGCAACGAAAATATCCACCTTGCCGTCGGTATCCTCATAAATTTCGGGGCCGGTTGTCTTGCGGTGAATTTCCGGGTTTGCCGGATTGACAAACTGACCTGGAATAAAGCTGCCCGGAATTTGGGCGGCAAGCTCCTCGGCTTTTGCAATAGCGCCCTTCATTCCCTTCGTCCCGTCCGAAAGCACCAACTCGGCGCCGTAGGCCTTCATCAGCTGGCGGCGCTCCACCGACATGGTTTCGGGCATGACGATGATAATGCGGTAGCCTTTTGCCGCGGCAACCGCCGCAAGACCAATGCCGGTATTGCCCGAGGTCGGCTCAATGATCACGGCACCCGGTTTGAGTTTGCCGGATTGTTCCGCGTCCTCAATCATGGCTTTTGCAATGCGGTCCTTGATGGATCCTGCCGGGTTAAAATATTCCACTTTTGCAAGGATTTTTGCTTTCAAATTCAGTTCTTTTTCAATGTGCGTCAGTTCCAAAAGCGGCGTTTTGCCAATGAGTTGGTCTGCCGAAGTATAAATGTTTGCCATATTCTTTTTCTCCTTTTTATTGAATGGCGGCAAATCCTTTTTCAAGGTCTGCCAAAATGTCGTTGATGTGTTCTGTTCCAATCGAAAGCCGGACGGTATTGGGCTTGATGCCAACTTTGAGCAGTTCTTCCCCGCTCAACTGCGAGTGCGTTGTAGAAGCCGGATGAATGACCAGCGATTTGACGTCGGCCACGTTGGCAAGCAGACTGAACAACTCCAAACTTTCGGTAAACTTTTTTGCCTGCTCGGCGGTTCCTTTGATTTCAAAGGTGAAAATGGAACCGGCACCGTTCGGGAAGTATTTTTGATAGAGTTCTTTTTGCCTGCCTGTTGCCAGCGACGGGTGATTGACCTTTTCCACCTGCGGATGATTGTTCAAAAAATCCACCACCTTCAAAGCGTTCTCCACATGGCGTTCCAACCGCAAGGAAAGCGTTTCCAATCCCTGCAAGAGCAAAAACGAGTTGAAGGGCGAAATGGTCGCGCCCTGGTCGCGCATCAGCGTCGTGCGGAGCTTGACGATATAGGCAAGATTGCCGCACGCCTGGGAGAAGACCACACCGTGATAAGAGGGGTTGGGTTTGGAAATGCCCGGGAACTTCTCGTTTTGCGTCCAGTCGAATTTCCCGCCGTCCACAACAACACCGCCCATCACCGTTCCGTGACCGCCAATAAATTTGGTTGCCGAATGCACCACAATATCGGCGCCGTGCTCAATCGGGCGGAGCAAAAACGGCGTTGCAAAGGTGTTGTCCACAATCAGCGGAATGCCGTTTTGGTGCGCAACCGCCGCAATCGCCTCAATATCAATCAGGTCGGAATTGGGGTTGCCCATCGTCTCGGCATAAAGCAGTTTGGTATTTGGGCGAATCGCCTTTGCAAAATTTTGCGGGTCGGACGGGTCAACAAAGGTGACCGAAAGCCCCTGCTCTTTCAGCGTATTTGCAAACAAATTGTAGGTGCCGCCGTAAAGATCGGCGGAAGAAACAATGTGGTCACCGGCGGTTGCAATATTTTGGATTGCATAGGTAATTGCCGCCGAGCCGGAAGCCGTTGCCAGCGCCGCCGCTCCGCCTTCCAGGGCGGCAATGCGTTTTTCAAACACATCGCTGGTCGGGTTCATCAGGCGCGTGTAAATGTTGCCGCCCTCGGTCAGGCCAAAGCGCCCCGCGGCTTGCGCGGAGTTTGAAAAAACGTATGAAGTCGTTGCATAAATGGGAACCGCCCGGGCGTCGGTTGCCGGATCGGGCGTTTCTTGCCCCGCGTGGACCTGCAGGGTTTCAAATTGATAATTTGCCATAGCAAACCTCCTGTTTTGTGTATAAAAATTTGAAAAAACATTGAAGATACGGTTATTCAAATTTTACACATTCGACCAAACCGGAAGTT
>CAMOLD010000007.1 GCA_946618395.1 uncultured Clostridia bacterium | reverse complement strand
TTGAAATAAGTCGGCGCCAAAAATAATACGCTTCTCAATTGGGAATAGATTGAGAAAAAGTCGGAGACCGGCAAAGGATTTTGCCCTTTTCCGCATTCCAATGTGACTGCCGGCGCAATATTTTCGGCAATGCACCAATCGGTCAATCCGCCGTATGCAGCCAACCCTTCTGCTTCGCTTAGGTGGTAACTGCTTTCCAAGGCGATTTTTCGGATCGCGCTTTCGCTTCCCGGAAAGAAGCGCCCGCGGCTTTTCCAAAAGAGCTCTTCGCCCTGTGTGTGAAAGGTCAGAATTGCGCTGAACGGCGCGTGAAAACGAATATATTTGCAAAGCGCAAAAACCTCCGGTTCGGATTCAGGTGCCTCGCCGCTATATCGGGTGGGTGCACCGCAGGCAATGCCTTCCCGAACTTCCAGCTTTTTATATTCCCAAAACCCCGCGTTGTAGTTGTGGTTTAGGTCCACGCCGCGCGCGTTTGCCTGCCAACGGCGAAAATCCTCGCTTCCATCATTCATTCTGAAAACGCGCTCCCGCAACGGGTTCTGCAAATCCACGCCGTGAACGGCGTAATCCACCCCGTCCGGGTTGAGCATTGGAATAATATGGAACTGAAAATGCTCCCAAAGCGCGTCTATGCCGAGTTTTCCAACCCGACCGCCGGATTGATACAGCTCGCAAAAATCGTCGGTAAAGCGAAGCAAAAGGGAAGAGGTGATGCGCTCCATTCCGTGGTGCGCGCCAACGTAAAGGACCTTTCTTTGCCCGTTTCCAAGAATCAAAGCGGGAATTTCCTTGCCCAAAATGCTTTTTCCAATGCAAAAACTGCGCAAAAACGGATATTCTGCAATCAAACATTGCACCGCCGAGCAAACGGCTTCGGAATCCGCTTCCTCTGCCCAAACCGACTTTGGCAAAACACCCATTTGAAAAGACGCTCCTTTGAAAAAAAAGAGTTGTTTGCCATTATTTTATGTCAGATGGATCAAATTCGACACGAAAGGAGAAAAGACGATATGCCCGAGGACAACAAAATCAAATATTCCAAACTAATGTGGCTTGCGGTTGCGTTTCTGCTTTCCATTCCGCTGTTCTTTGCCCTTGTTTGGATGCCGGTTTACCATGTTGTTTCCGGCGATGTTCTCATGCAGGATTCCATCTTCCTGTTGTTTTGGGACTTTTTGAAAGATGGACTTACCTATCTGTTTTATTGGCTTTCCATCGTTTTTTTCACCGTTTCGCTCGTGTTTTACGGTTGGAAAGGCGGTTTGCCGTTTTTCGGCTTCTATTTGCTGGGGGCGGTTATTCGCTCCATCGGAACGGCGCTTTCCTCCGCCATCATCTTGCATGCGTTTGATGAGGATTTTGCCGAGAATATCGGTTTTGCAGCACTGGACGTTTTGTTTGATCTTTTATTGTTGGGCGCATTTTGCCTGATTGCTTTCTTGACATTGACGCGCGGCAGAACCAAAGAGGCGCGAAGCGCGCTCCTGCCGCCCGCGGCAAAGGGCTTTTGTCCGGCTCCGCTTCATTTATCGGTGCTTTTGTCGGTTGCCGTTTACTATACGGTGCGGCTGTTCAGCAGAATCCGGTATGATATTTTTTACGGCGCGGCAAGCAGCGGGCAGGATCTTGCCTGGATGATCTTCTATTATGTTGCCGACGCCGCGCTTTCGGTGTTCGGATATTTTGCGGTGATATTGATTTTGAAGAAATTGACGATCCCGAAAAAGAAAAAATAAAAAAAGTCCGTGCGGATGCACGGATTTTTTTAATGGTTTTGCCGAAACAATTCAAACGCAAGAACTGCGGCGGAGGCGGAAGAGGAAAGGGAACCGCGAAAATCACTGCCATAGTCAATGCGGACAATTTTGTCGGCATTTTCCAAAAAAGTGCGGGAAATACCGCGTTTTTCGCCCCCGATGACCAATAAAATCGGGTAGGAAAAATGGGTTTCATAAATGGAGACCGAATCCCGTATGCCGGCGCAAAGGATCTGATAGCCGGCAGAACGGAAGGCTGAAACCGCCGTTTCGGGGGTTGCCGTAAACAACAGCAAACGCTCGGAAGCGCCGGCAGACGCACGCGCAACGGTCCCTGCGGCGTTCATCCAGTTGCGCTCCGGCAAAACCACGCCGCAAACGCCGGCGGCGTAAAGCGAGCGTAGCGCGCCGCCAAAGTTGTAGGGGTCCTCCATGCCTTCCAGATAGACGTAAAGCTTGTTTGGCTGAATTTGAGCGCCGGTAAGCGGTGGTATGGTGCGCTCGCCGCATTCGGCAACAATTCCGCCGTGGGTCAGCCCCGTGGCAAGGGATTCGATGGTTTTTGCATCGGTATATTGCAAATCAAAGCCGTATTCGGCTTTTTTTGCCTCCAAAAAGCGAATGAACGGGGCGCGTTTTTCAGCTTTTCCGGAGTCAATCCAAATCCGGTAAACCGGACGGTCATTGACCTTTTGGCTGTTCAACAGCGCGGAAATGGAGGTCATTCCTTCTAAAAGGACGGTTTTGGGCAGTTCGTTTGTTTTCATTTTTGTTTCCCGATTCTATAATACTCATTTTCCTCATATACTGTATCAAAGTTCAAAGGAGGAATTGGGGATATGGCAGGAATGGTTTGGAAAGGGAGAGAAAGATGCGTGGTCCTTGGAGAATACTTAATTGAGCACCGGGCAACGGTTCGTTCCTGCGCGGCGGCGCTCGGCGTCAGCAAAAGCACCGTTCATAAAGATGTTACGCAAACGCTGAAATTTGTGAATAAAGGGCTTTACAACGAGGTGCAAAAAGTGCTTTTGAAAAATAAGCAGGAGCGCCATTTGCGCGGCGGCGAGGCAACCAAAAACAAATATTCGGCGCTCAACCGGCTAACCAAAGCGCAAAAAGGGAATTAAGCACGGGGAAGTCCGCCGTAAAGCAACTTCTCTTCTTCTTGTTTTGAGAAATTTTCTTGGAGTGCTTTGAAGATATCGTTCAATGGAATTCGCTCGGCGCGTTCCGGCGAATTGACGCCGCTTCCAAACACGATTGGAACGCCTTTTTGCAGTATTTTCCGCAAAAATACCGTAAAATTCGGCAAAAGTAGCGATTGAAATGAGGCTTGCAAAGCAATTCCGGGCAGGTTGACAATCCGTTCCAACATATCATCGGGGTAAAAAATCGGCAATATTTGCGCGTCGGTCAGCAAAACGCGATACGGCGAATGCCGGACGAGTTTTGCAAGCGTATTTTCGGTGTCTTCCTGCACCATGATCGGCAGCGAAACTGCCAAATAAGTGGTTTTTGGAATACAAAACCGGCGCAAAACGTTGTTTTCGGGCATTTCCGGGCGCAAATAAACGGTTGGACGAACAAACAACTTTGCCGAAAAGGATAACCGGCTTTGCAAGTCGGCAAGCGCCGCATTGGCGCGAAACTGGAAGACGGTTGGAGAATCGGCTAACGGATCATATTTGGGAAAGAAAGCAAATTTGTTGATTCCGGACCGTTCATACAATATCTGCATTGCTTGAACGGCGGCTTCACGGTTTGATATCTGATCGGGAAATCCGGGCAGGAGTTTGCAGTTCCAATCTGTCATCACGTATCCTCGCAAAATAGTAAAACAATCTTTTTTATAAATAATGATAGAACCTTGATCATCCTTCGCAAATAGCCTGAATACGGGGTGTTTTGCCGGAAACCGGCAAAACACCCTATTTTTGCCCTATTTTGCTTCCCTCAATTATACAAAATTTGCATTTTGTATAATTGCGTGTATTCTTCCGTAGGGGGTTCCCTATATGGAAGCGGAATAGAATTTCAAAAATCAGAATTGGAAAGTGAGCTGATCGGTTTCGCTGATGTGATCCAAAACACCACCCGCGCGCAACATTTCAATAACCGAGTTGGATAACTTTGCGCGAATGCGCAAATCCTCCACCGAAAAGAACGGTTCCTCGTCTCTTGCTTGAATAATGTTCTCTGCCGCGTTTTCCCCAAGCCCCGGCATGGAGGAAAACGGCATCCGGATTCCGCCGTTCTCGGGCAAAAATGCGTAGGAATGCGATTTTTCCAAATCCAGCGGCAAAAAGCGGATTCCGCGCGCCATTGCCTCGTTCATCAGTTGGAGCGTGGAAATGCTGGCAATTTCCTTTGGCGAGGCGTCTTTTCCCCGCTGGCGAATGTCTTTGATCAGGTTGACCACATATTGTTTTCCCTGCCGCGCAACGGTGGCGTCAAAGCCGTTTGGCGCAACGGTAAACATGGTGCAATAGAATTCAACCGGTTTGTGGACCTTATACCAAGCCAGGCGGATTGCGGAAATGACGTATGCCGCGGCATGCGCTTTCGGGAACAGATATTTGATTTTTTTGCAGGAACCGATATACCATTCCGGAACGTTATGCTTGCGCATTTCCGCTTCCCATTCGGGTTGCAGACCTTTTCCCTTGCGGACGGCTTCCATAATCTTGAATGCAAGCGCATTTTCCAGCCCGAAGCGAATCAAGTCCAGCATAATACCGTCGCGCGTTCCAATCACGTGGGAAATATCGCAAATTCCCTGCTTAATCAAGTCTTGCGCGTTTCCCAGCCATACGTCGGTCCCGTGGGTCAAGCCGGAAATTTGCAAAAGGTCGGCAAAGTTTTGCGGCTTTGCGTCCAAAAGCACTTGTTGCACAAAGCTGGTGCCCAGTTCCGGCAACCCGAAGGTTCCAATCTCGCAGTCAATATCCGAAGGCTCAATGCCCAGCGGACGCGTGGAATGAAGCAGCTCATAAACCGAACTGTCGTTCATGGCAACGTCCATAACCGAGGTATTTGTAAAGGTTTCCAACCATTTATATTTGGTTGGAATATCGTGCCCAAGCTCATCCAGCTTCAAAATGGTGTCGTGGAGATAGGAAAATGCAAAGTGGGTGGTCACAACGTCCGAGCTTGCATCGTCTGCCGGGTGTTGGACCGGGGTAAAATCAAACACTTCTTTGTTCTGCGGAACAACGATAATGCCGCCGGGGTGTTGCCCTGTGGTTTTTTTCACGCCCACGCAGTTCAAAATCAAACGGTTCATTTCGGCGCGCGAAAGGCTGATGCCAAGCTGTTCCAAATACTTTGCAACATAGCCGTAAGCCGTTTTGCTTGCCAGCGTTCCAATGGTTCCCGCGCGGAACACGTGCCCTTCGCCAAACAGTTCCTCGGTGTATTTATGCACTCTTCCCTGCACGTCGCCCGAAAAGTTCAGGTCAATATCCGGCGATTTATCGCCATAGAAACCAAGGAAGGTTTCAAACATGATATCATGCCCGTCGGCGCGGTATTTTGTGCCGCATTTGGGGCAGTTTTTATCGGGCAGGTCAAAGCCTGAGCCGTATTCTCCCTTCACGAAAAATTCGCTGTGTTTGCATTCGGGATTCGGGCAATAGTAATGCGGCGGAAGCGGATTGACCTCGGAAATTCCCGCCATTGTGGCAACAAAGGAAGATCCGACAGAGCCGCGGGAGCCAACCAGGTATCCCTGCTCCTCGCTGAAATGGACAAGCCGCTGGGCAATAAGATACAGAACCGCAAACCCGTTTTTGATAATGGAGGAGAGTTCTTTTTCCAGGCGCGCCGAAACAATTTCCGGCAGAGGATCGCCGTATTGCTCTTTTGCGCGCTTCCAGCACATATCCTGCAATTCCTGCTCGGCGCCCTCCATTTCGGGCGGATAGGAGCCCTTGGGAATCGGGCGGATCGATTCGATCATTGCGGCAATTTTTTGCGGATTGGTAACCACCACTTCGTAGGCTTTTTCTTTGCCCAAATAGGCAAATTCCTCCAGCATTTCCTCGGTGGTCCGCAAATAGAGCCCAACGTCCTTGTTGTAGTCCTTAAACTTCATGCCGGCAAGCAGAATTTTGCGGGCAATTTCGTTTTCCGGTTCCAAAAAGTGGGCGTCGCAGGTGGCGCAAACCGGCTTTTGATAGCGTTCTCCCAGCTCTACAATTCTGCGGTTGAGGTCGCGGAGCGCTTCATCGTCGGCGGCGTTGCCTTCGGAAATTAAAAAGCGGTTGTTGCAAATGGGCTGAATTTCCAGGTAGTCGTAAAAGTTGACAATCTCTTCAATCTCGCTCTCCGGGCGGTTTTCCAAAATGGCGCGCATCAATTCGCCCGCTTCGCAAGCGGAACCAATTAACAGCCCCTCCCGGTGCTTTTCCAGCGCGGTTTTGGGAATGCGCGGCGAACGGTAGAAATAGTCCAAATAGCTCATGGAAACCAGTTTGTAAAGGTTTTTTAAGCCTTCCATATTCCGAACAAGCAAAATTTGATGGTAGGGCTTGAGCTTGAGCGGATCGGATTTTTCGGTCATTTCCCGTTTGAGCATTTCCAAATCGTGCAATTCGGACTTCTTCATCTTTTCCAACATGCAAAAATAGATGTTGGCAAGCATTTCCGCATCGTCGCAGGCACGGTGATGGTTAAAATCTCCCAGCCCGTAATAATCGGCAACAACGTCCAACTTGTGCGATTTGAGATCGGGGTTGAGGTATTTGGAAAGGGAGAGTGTATCCAAATAGGGGTTGGCAAACGGAAGACCGCTTTGCTCCGCATAATAGCGGATAAAGCCAATATCAAAATTGGCGTTGTGGGCAATCAACAGCGGCAGGGGCTTCCCTTCTTTTTGGGCATTGTTTCCAATGAAAGAAAAGAATGCGGAAAGCGCCTGGGCAACTTTGGGCGCGTCTTTGACCATATCGTCGGTAATTCCAGTCAGCTCGGAAATTTCCGGCGGAATGGGGCGCTCGGGGTTGACGAAAGTATTAAAACGATCCAAAACTTTTCCGCCTTGAATTTTTACGGCGCCGATTTCGGTAATGCCGCAGTTCAAAACGGAAAGGCCGGTGGTTTCAATGTCAAAAACAATACATGCGGCGTCAAAATCCGGGTCAAACTGACCGGAGATGGCGCTGGCGGTATCGTTTACAAAATAGCTCTCAATACCGTAGAGGATTTTGAAGTTCAGGTCCGGATTTTCTTTTTTCAGCTTGTCCAGCATCAGCATTGCGTCCGGGAATCCCTGCAGGTTGCCGTGGTCGGTCAGGGCAATGGCGGAATGTCCCCAACGGACGGCGGTTTTGACGGCTTCCTCCGGCGGAATCAGCGCGTCCATGGTGGACATGGTAGTATGCAGGTGCAGTTCCACGCGCTTTTCGGGCGCGCGGTCTTCCCGTCTCATCTTTTGAATAACGGCAATGTCCTTGAAAAAGAAGGTCAGATCGGGGTCCACCGGGCGATTTTTCCGCTTGACGTGCTTGGCATAGCCTTGCAGAGCAACGGCAGTTCCGTTTTTCAGAATGCCGGCAAGTTCGGTCGCCTTCTCCGGCTCCAGGCCGTAGTCGCGGTGTTCAATGGATGTATGACCGTCAAACAAACCAAACGAAATATCATATTTGTCGCCGGCGCGGTTTGGAACCGATTGAAAATCAAATACCTCGCCAACAATGACCAGGTTGCTTCTGGAATCGTCAATGTCGGCAATGGAAACCGGCTCGATTTTGAAAGCAGAACCGTAAACATAGTCTGCCGCGGAAAGATCGAAGGTCGAATATCCGATTTTGCAAAGCCCGTCGCCGAGGAATTGCGGCGTGGAATCAATGTCATAAATGGATTTTGCGCGTGGAAGGATGGGATCCTCCTGGATTGGCTCTTTCGGCGCTCTGGAAGGAGATTGATGATAGACCGGATTGTAATCCCGGTTGGCAATTGCCGCCTTCTCTTCCATTTCTTCCAGCTGCATTTCAAACGAGCGATATGCCTCGGCAGGGTCAAAATCTTCGCTTTGCTGAACCGAAACGTGCAGGTCAACGCCAAATTCCGAGCGGACGATCTTTTCCAAAATTGCCGGGGTTTGCGCATTCTCCACCAGTTGGATGCCGCTTTGAATAAATGGAATGAAAACGGTCAGGCAATCGCCTTCCAAACGGTAATCCGCCATAGTAAAAAAGCCGCGCGCAACAATGCCCTGCCTGTCCAATTCCAAAAGCAAATCCGGAATTTTGTCCTCGCCGAACAATTCGGATGGATAGGACGGCAAAAGGCGCATCACGGAAAGACCGTATGCGCTTTCAATTTCTTTTTCTATGGAATAGAGCTTGCTTTTGGAGATGTATTCCGGGAAGGCGGCGCAAACTTCCAGCATGCGGTTGTCGCGGTCGGCGCGCACGCGCAAAGAATCGGGGTCCGCTTGTTCCAGCAGTTCGGCTACCTCGGGGGACGGATGATATTTGTTCAGTATTTCAAGCAATGTCTTGCTCATAGAACTCCTTTATTCGCCGGCTGTTTTTTTCAATTCGGCAATCAACGTTTCAATAATTTTTTCTTCCGGAATTTTTGCAAGGATCTCGCCGCGGCGGAAAAGGACCGCTTCTCCCTGCCCGCCGGCAATACCAAGGTCGGCTTCCCTTGCCTCGCCGGGGCCGTTGACGATACAGCCCATCAGGGCAACTTTTAGCGGTAGCTTGTCCAATCCCTCTTTTTTTGCGGTTTCTTCAAAGCGCTTGACAAGCGGAATCAGGTCAATTTTTGTTCTGCCGCAGGTGGGGCAACTGACAATATCCAGCCCGCATTGCCCCTGAATTTCCAGCGCCTGCAAAATTTGTTTGGCGGCAAACACTTCTTCCACCGGGTCGTCGGTCAAAGAAACGCGAATGGTGTCTCCAATGCCGTCGCTCAAAAGCGAACCAATGCCAATGGAGCTTTTGATTAAGCCCCTGTTGCCGCCGCCCGCCTCGGTAACGCCAAGATGTAAGGGATAGGAGCAACGAGCCGCCAAAAGGCGGTTTGCGGCAATCATATCGGAAACGGTGGAAGCCTTGATGGAAACAGCAATATCGGTAAAGTCGAATTTTTCCAAAAGACCGATATGATAAAGCGCGCTTTCGCAAAGCGCCTGCGGCGTTGGTGCGCCGTATTTTTCTAAAATTTGTTTTTCAAGGGAACCGCTGTTCACGCCGATGCGAATGGGAATCTTTTTTTTCCGGCAGGCGTTTGCAACTTCGCGCACCCGGTCGTCGTCGCCGATGTTGCCGGGATTGATGCGAATTTTATCAAATCCGAGTTCGGCGCAACGCAAGGCAATGCGATAGTCAAAATGAATATCCGCCACAACCGGAAGTTTGATGCCGGCTTTGCGAATGGCCAAAATCGCCTCCGCCGCCTCGAGTGTTGGGACCGTGATGCGCACAATGTCGCATCCCGCCGCCTCCAGGGCATGGATCTGGCGGATGATTGCGGCGGTGTCGCGCGGATCGGTATTGGTCATGGATTGAATGGCAATCGGATTCTTTCCGCCGATTTTTATGCTTCCAACCGAAAGTTCCTTTGCTTTTCTACGAATGTTGTTATAGTTCATAACGAAATAATATCCTTTATCGCAATAATCACGGCAAGCAACAGAATGAAAACCAAACCCACAAAGTTGATAATTCCTTCCACTTCCTGTTTCAGCGGCTTGCGGCGGATTGCCTCCACAATATACAGCAAGAGGTGTCCTCCGTCCAGCGCGGGAAGCGGCAACAGGTTCATCACGCCAAGGTTGATGGAAATGATGATGACAAGATACAAAAGATTGAGCTTTTGACCGCTCTTTGCAACGTCGGAAATGGTTTTGGTAATTCCAATGGGGCCCGAAACTGCCTCAAATCCGTAGCGGTGGGTAAACAAGCCCTTGATGGAGTCAAACACCATTTTCACAGCGGAAAGCGAGCGGAAAAAGGTATGCTTCAAAACAATGCCGACATGGAACTTTGCTTCCCGGTAAGAGATGAAGTCCACGTCCCCGAAGGTAATGCCTTCGGAAACATAGCTTGGCACCACAATATTGGTCAGCTTCACCTTTTCCCCGTTTCTGCGAACGGTAAAATCGATTGGCTGGTAGCCCTGATTCATAATCTCATAGGAGAGCTGATCGTAGGTGTGAACGCGGGTATTATTGACCTTCAGAATTTCGTCGCCGATCTGAAGCCCGCCTTTCTCCCCGGTTGTTGCGCTGAGCGAAGTTTCAAATTTTTGATCAATCTCTTCTTCCGTTAATCGGATGGTGATAACCGCTTCAATCACTTCGGTTTTCGCCTCGTTCAATCGGCGAACCGAAAAGGTGATCGTTCCGTCCGCGCTCTCCGCCGCGGCTTTTTTGAATTGTTCCAAAGAGAGAATGCGAACGTCGTCGCTTGCGTCGGCGTCTTCGGGTCCGTCTTTCAAGGCGTAAAGATAATCCCCTTGCAAAAGCCCACCGTAGGCTTCTTCGGCGTTGTAGGTAACGTAAAAACCGGCAACTTTGGTGGTCGCCGCCGAATTATGCCCGGCGGAAAGGACCAGAACCATCATCAAAAGAAATCCAAGCAAAAGGTTCATCACAGGCCCGGCAAGCGAGATCAGAATGCGAACCCAAACGCTTTTATTACAGTATGCCTGTTTTGCAAGTGCGGGGTCAACCGGGTCGGCTTTTGTTTCTTCGCCGGCGGAAAGGTCGATTTTTGCGGTATTTTCAGGGGTATTTTCGTTTTGAATATCATTCACAAAAGTGAAAGGCTCATTGGAAGGCGGATTTTGAATCTTCTGCGAGCCTTGCACCGCTTCCATTCCGTTTTCGCCAAACATGCTGACAAACCCGCCAATGGGAATGACGCGCAACGAATAGCGCGTTCCGCTCTTTTTGGAAACCACCGAAAAGAGCTTTGGTCCCATGCCGATGGAGAATTCCAAAATTTTTACCCCGAATGCGCGCGCAACCAAAAAGTGCCCCAGCTCATGAATGAAGATGAGGATGCCGAAAATCAAAAGCGCAAGCAAAACGGATAAAAACGACATGGTTTGAATGTTCTCCTTTTGGGTTCAATTAAATCCGCGCCAGAGCGCGTGTTCTTGCCAGCTTGTCAAAGCGGAAAATGCCATCCAGCGAGGTTTCGCGCCCGGCTTCGCTTTCCAGGTCGGTCACAACGCTTTCAACAACGTCAAACAGCTGTGGCAAACCGATCTTCCCTTCCAAAAATGCGGCAACGGTAATCTCGTTTGCGGCGTTCAGAACCGCCGGGAGCGCGCCGCCCTTGTGGATTGCGTGAATGGCAACGCGCAAAAGCGGAAAAGTTTCGGTGTCCGGCTCGGCAAATGACAAAGAGCCGACGCGCGTCAGATCCAACTGGTCAATCACAGCCGGCATCCGGTGCGGATGCGTGAGTGCATACTGCACGCAAAGGCGCATATCCGGGACCGAGAACTGCGCAATGGTGCTATGGTCAGTATATTCCACGGCGGAATGCATTATGCTTTCGCGGTGAACCAGCACCTTGATTTGTTCGGGCGAAACACCGAACAAATGGACCGCCTCAATCACTTCAAAACCCTTGTTCATCAGCGTTGCGCTGTCAATGGTGATTTTTGCGCCCATTTTCCAGGTGGGGTGGGCAAGCGCTTGCGCAACGGTGATTTTGGCAAGCTGCTCCTTGGTGTATCCGTAAAACGGACCGCCGGAAGCGGTGAGCAGAATGCGTTTGATCTCTTTTTTACTTCCGGAACGCAGACATTGAAAGATTGCGGAATGCTCGCTGTCAACCGGCAAAATTTCAATTCCCTGCCGTTTTGCAAGGTCCATGACGATTTCGCCGGCGCAAACGAGCGATTCTTTGTTGGCAAGCGCCAGTCTTCTACCTGCCTGCAAGGTTGCAAGGGTGGGTTTGAGCCCCGCCTCTCCGATAATGGAATTGAGGACGATAGAATCTTCCCCGCTTTGCTCGGCAATCATTTGGCAAATGCCCTCCATGCCGGAGTAGATCCGAACGCCGGTATCCGCCAGCAGGACGCGCAATTCTTTTGCGGCGGTTTCGTCGGCCATTGCACAAGCGCGAACGCCGAAAGCGCGTGCCTGTTCTGCAACACGTTTGGCATTGCGGTTGGCAGAAAGCGCAAGCACCGGGGCACCGGTCTTTTGCGCAACGTCAAGCGCTTGTTCCCCAACCGAACCGGTGGAGCCGAGAACCAAAACCGATGATTTTACGGTATTTTCCATATTAAATCACCGAAAAGAGCTTGACAAAAGCGGTCAGCCCTGCAAGAACAAGAGAAACGGCAATTACCGAATCAAAACGGTCCAGAACGCCGCCGTGACCCGGGAACAAAAAGCCGTAGTCTTTAATGCCGTAATGCCGCTTGACTACCGAAAGCGCAAGATCACCGATTTGCGCAACAATGGAGATCAGCAAACCGGCAAGGAGAAGAATCCAGTAGTTCGGTGTAAAGTCGGAATTGATTTTTCCAACAATCAATCCAAATATGACCATGGAAATCATGCAGAACACAATTCCGCCAATGCTTCCCTCAACCGTCTTTTTGGGGCTGACTTCGGGAATGAGTTTATGCTTGCCTCCTCTGCCAAACAGCATGCCGCAAAAATAGGCAAACGTATCGGTAATCCAGGCGCCGATGAATGTCAGCAAATAGATGTATTTTCCGCCCGGAACAAAATCATGGATGTAAAGAATGGAAAACAGCCCGGCGGAAGAATAGACAAAGCACAATAGCGCGGTTGCAAGATTGGTGATTTGATATTTCCCTTTGGAGAAAATCATCACGCCGAAAAGATATAAAACCAGGAAAAAGAGGATTGCAACGGCAAGCTTTTGCCAGGTCACCGCCCCGGTCTTTGGCAAATAGCGCAACAGGAACGGGAAAGCCGCCGCCGAAAGGTAAAGCGGAACAGAAACGGCGATTGAGCGCACAAAGCCGGTGCATTTCAAAATTTCATAAGCGGCAACCACGGCGCAAACCGCAAGCCCGATGGGCAATGCAGGGGTGTTTGCAAAAATGATGATCGGAACAAAGACGCAAAGCGCTACGATTGCGGTAATGATCCTTTTTTTCATAGAAGAGTTCCTCCCTTCATTTGTCAAACACCGCCGTAGCGGCGTCTTCTCTTGTAAAACACCGAAACGGCGTTGTCAACGTCATGCGCCGAGAAATCCGGCCAAAGAATATCGGTAAAATAGTATTCGCTGTAAGCCGACTGCCAAAGCAGAAAGTTGGAAGAGCGGAATTCCCCGCCCGTGCGGACGATCAGGTCCGGAGGGGGGCACCCCAGCGTATAAAGATGGTTTGTAATATCCTCTTCGGTAATTTCCTGCTTGCCTTGACGAATCAGCTCGTTGCAGGCGTTGGTAATCTCCTCGCGCCCGCCGTAGTTGACGGCAATATTCAAAATAAAGGGTTTGTGGGCGGTTTCGCGGTCAATTTTGTCCATTTTTGCGCGCAAAGTATCCGAAAAGATGGATAAATTCCCAATGAAGCGAAAATGAACGTTGTCCTCTTCCATTTCCAAAAAGCATTCTTCAATGTAGTCATCAAAGATTTTCATAATGGTGTCCACTTCTTTTTGCGGACGCTTCCAGTTCTCGGTGGAAAAGGCATAAACGGTCATATAGCGAAGTCCGATTTTTTCGCAATACCGACCAATCTTCTTAAACGTTGCCGCGCCGTGGCTGTGGCCGAATTCCCGCGGCATACCGCGGCGGCGTGCCCACCGGCCATTTCCGTCCATAATAAAAGCAATGTGCTGTAACCGGTCGTCAACCTTCTCTCCCCGGTCGCCCATTGTGGTATTTTTCTTACGAAACCAAAGCATTTCGGTAAAACCGTCCTTTTTTGCGTTGACCCGGCGGGTTTGCACCCACCGGGTCAATCAAATTTTGAATGTCAGATTTGCATAATCTCTTTTTCTTTTTTGGCAGTAATCGTGTCAACGTCCTTAATAAAGGCGTCGGTCAAATCCTGAATGGATTTTTCGCTTGCTTTCTGCTCGTCTTCGGTCATTTCGCCGTCTTTTTTCGCTTTTTTGATCTCGTCGTTTGCGTCGCGGCGAATGTTCCGAATGGCAACGCGTGCGTCTTCCGCCATTTTTTGAATTTGTTTTGCCAGCGTTTTGCGGTGTTCCTCGGTCAGCTGCGGGAAAATCAGGCGAATCACCGAACCGTCGTCGGTGGGGGTAATGCCGATATCCGAGGCGAGAATCGCCTTTACCATTTCTTTCAGCGTGGAACGGTCATAGGGCGAAATGGTCAGCGTTTTTGGGTCGGTTACCGAAACGGAAGCCATATCAACAATTCTTGTGGGGGCTCCGTAATATTCAAACGTCACTTTGGAAACAACGGCGGCGTTTGCCTGGCTTGCGCGAATGGTGGAAAGGTTGTTTTCATAGGCGGCAACGCTTTTTTGCATTTTTTCCTTGGTATGTGTGGTGTCAAATTTCATGATGTTTTCCCCTTTCAATTATGAATTTCGGTTCCAACCGCTTCACCCATAACGGCGCGGTAGATATTTTCGGGATCGGAAAGTCCAAAGGCATATCCGCGCAGGTTGTTGTCCATGCAAAAGATAGTTGCCGAAAAGTCCAGCGCGCGCAATCCTTCGTCCAGAATGCGGCGGTAGGTCAGATCGGTATAGCGGACGGCTTTGGGATTGGTTTTGGGATCATCGCTGTAAATCGCGTCAATGTTCTTTGCCATCAAAATGCAGTCGGCGCCGATTTCCGCCGCGCGAAGAGCCGCCGCGGTATCGGTGGAAAAATACGGAGAGCCGAGTCCACCGCCGAAGATGACCACCTTCCCGGCTTTGAGCGCAGCGTCGGCGTCACGCGCGGTATAGGGGTCGGCAAATGCTTTCATTGGAACCGAGGTCAGAACAACGGCGTCCATTCCTTCGGCAATGAAGGTATCCTGCAAGGCAATGGAGTTGATAACGGTTGCAAGCATGCCCATATAGTCGGCGCGGTTGCGGTCCATTTTGCCGCCCTGTCTGCCGCGCCAGATGTTTCCGGCGCCTACGATGACGGCGACCTCTACGCCGGCGTTCACGCACTTGTGAATCACCTTTGCAACCTTTTCAACAAACGGAAAATTGAGGATTCCGTCGCTCCCGGCAGAGAGCGCCTCCCCGGAAAGTTTCAGTAAAATGCGCCGATATTTCGGTTGATCCATAAACGCAATTCTCCTTTTTTATTTCTTCCTCTTTATTTTACTACAAAAATAATATTTTGTAAACACCTTTTTTGAAAAACTTGGAAAAATAAATCAAAAAGGGCCGCGCAAGTTTTGCGCGGTCCTTTTCTTGATCGGTAGGAATTATTTGCCTGCAGTCATTTTTGCAATCTCTTCGGCAAAGTTTTCTTCTCTCTTCTGAATGCCTTCGCCTTTCTCAAAGCGATAGAACTCAACAATGGCAATTTCGCCGCCAAGCTCTTTTGCGGTTGCTTTGATATACTGACCAACCTTCATGTCCTCGTCTTTGACATAGGTCATATCCAACAGGCAGTTGTTGTCATAGAACTTGGAAATGCGGCCAAGAACCATCTTCTCTTTGATGGCGTCTGGTTTCTTTGCGTTTGCGGGATCGTTTGCAATCTGCGCAAGAAGAATCTTCTTCTCCTCTTCCAGAACGCTTGCGGGAACCTGCTCGCGGCAGAGGTAGGGGGTGGGATAAGCACCGATTTGCAGAGCGATATTCTTTGCAAAGGTGGCAAATTCGGGTTTGTCGGCAACGTTGGTCTCAAATTTTGCAACAACGCCGATAGAACCGTTGCCGTGAATGTAGGTGCTGGTAATACCGTCCACAACGGCGAAGCGGCGGATGGTTAGCTTTTCGCCGATTTTGAAGATCATTTCCTTAATCTTTGCGTCAACCGTCATTTCGGCGTCATATTGGCAAGCCATCAGGGCGTCAACGTCCTTGGGCTCCTCTTTGATGATGATGCCGAGCAGATCGCCGACGAAAGCCTTGAACGTATCGTTCTTGGCAACAAAGTCGGTTTCGGAGTTGACCTCGATCATAGCGGTCTTATTGCCCTCTTTGCGAATTTCCACCAAACCGTCGGCGGCAATACGGGTTGCCATTTTGGATTCGGCTTTCAGTTCGCCCTTTTCGCGCAGAATTTTAACTGCGGCTTCCATATCGCCGTCAGCTTCCACCAGGGCTTTTTTGCATTCCATCATGCCGATTCCGGTTTTTGCGCGGAGAGCGGCAACGTCTTTTGCAGTAATTACAGCCATGATTGTTTCTCCTTTCTTTTATTCGGCGTCAGCGGTTGCCTCGGCGGCTTCTGCGGGAGCTTCAGCCTCTGCCTCGGCGGTCTGCTCGCCCTGCTTGCCCTCGATCATTGCGTCGGCAAGCGCGGAGGAAATCAGTTTGATGGCGCGAATGGCGTCATCGTTACCGGGAATGATATAGTCGGCGTCATCAGGATCACAGTTGGTATCTACAATGGCGATGACCGGAATGCCCAGTTTCTTTGCTTCCAGAACGGCGTTTCTTTCCTTCTTGGGGTCAACGATGAAAACGGCGCTGGGGAGCTGCTCCATGGATTTGATACCGCCGTAGCTCTTTTCAAGATCGAAAATTTCTTTTTGCATAGCGGCAACTTCCTTTTTGGGAAGCAGGTCAAACGTGCCGTCTTCCTGCATACGATACAGGCTGTTGAGACGGTTGATGGACTTCTTGATGGTTTTGAAGTTGGTCATCATGCCGCCCGGCCAACGGACGTTGACGTAATACATTCCGCAGCGGGTAGCCTCTTCCTTAATGGCTTCTGCGGCCTGCTTTTTGGTTCCCACAAACAACAGCGTGCCGTTATTCTCGGAGAGCTCGCGAACGAATGCGTAAGCCTCGTCAAATTTTTTCACGGTTTTTTGCAGGTCAATGATATAAATACCATTGCGCTCCGTGAAAATGTACTCCGCCATTTTGGGGTTCCAGCGTCTGGTGTGGTGTCCGAAATGAACACCGGCTTCAAGCAACTGCTTGATGGAAATAACTGACATTTTTCATGTCCTCCTTCGGTTTTTCCACCACTGCGGGAATCCTGCGCTGACCGCCCGACGGGCGGCACCGACGCAGCTTTTGCCGCGGTGTGTGTAATAGATTTTTGACTGCTTGACCTTTTCAGGCGCACAATCGAGTAGTAGTATATCATACTATATAGAAAAAAGCAACAAAGGAACTAAAAATTTACAAAATGTTCATAATTTTCCCTTCTTTTTGCCGGGCTTGCAGGGGCAAAAACAGGAATTGAAATCCCCTTTGCTGATGCGCACCAAAATGGTGTCCTCGCCAATGCACTCGATGAGCCGCCAGGGGATGACAAGATCATCCCTGCGCCCGATTCCGAAAAAGCCGTTGCTTCCACCAACGACCAGGGCAAGCATTCTGCCGCATTCGGGTTCGGCTTCAAATTCAAAATCGGTGGCGTAGCCAAGGCAACTGCCGTCGCAAAGGTTGATAATTTGCAATTTTCGCAGGTCTGCGGTATTGTATCGTTTCATTGTTTCATCTCCTTTCCGTTACTAACAGTTATATGCGAAAAAAGAGACTTTTAGCAGAAAATACCGCAAAAAACGGCTGTTATTCGCTCGAAAACCGAGAAAATAACAGCCGTTTTTTTCTATTATAAGCAAAGAATCTTCAGCGCGTCGCCTTCGGCGTTCACGTCAACTTTTGCTTGTGAAAACGTATGGGCATAGTCGGAAATAATCAATTCGGCAAGGCGGTCTTCCACTTCCCTTTGAATATACCGGCGCATATTGCGCGCGCCATACCGGCGGGAGAAAGACTTTTTGGCAATCAGCGCTTTTGCGGCGTCGGTCACCGTAAGATGAATGTTCTTTTCCTGCAAAGCAAGCGCAAGTTCCCCAAGCTGAATGCCGGCAATTTTTTCAAAATCGGCTTCATCCAGCGAGCGGAAGGTGATAATTTCATCCACGCGGTTCAAAAATTCGGGGCGCAGGAAGGCGGAAAGCGCCTTTTCGGTGCGGTCTTTGCCCGAAACCTCCTCGTTTGCCGAAAAACCGGCAAGTGCGGCGGAATGATCCGAGCCAGCGTTGGTGGTCATCACGATGACGGTATTTTCAAAATTGACAGTTTTGCCGTGCGCGTCGGTAATTCTTCCATCGTCCAAAATCTGTAACAGGATGTTGAGCACGTCGGGATGCGCCTTTTCAATTTCGTCAAACAGGATGACCGAATAGGGCCTGCGGCGGATTTTCTCGGTCAACTGCCCTGCCTCATCATATCCTACGTATCCGGGAGGTGCGCCGATGATGCGGGAAACCGAATGTTTCTCCATAAATTCGGACATATCCAGGCGGATCAGCGTTTCGGGGGAATGGAACAAATCGTTGGCAAGCGTTTTTACCAGCTCCGTTTTGCCAACGCCTGTGGGACCGGCAAAGATGAAGGAAACCGGCTTGCGCTTATAGGAAACGCCTGCGCGATTGCGCTTGATGGCGCGCGCGACCGCTTCAACAGCCTGGTCCTGCCCGATGATGTGCGTTTTGAGGCGCGCTTCCAAATGGTCGATCTGCTCAAACTCGTTTTCGGTAATGGATTTTGCCGGAACACCTGTCCAAAGCTCAATCACGTTTGCCAGCTCTTCCTCGGTCAGTTCAATGGATCCTGTCTGCGGCTCCAGCTCTTTGATGCGGTCGGAAAGTTTCAACTCCTCGGCGCGAACCTTGGCAATCTCTTCGTAGCGGTGCTGTTCCACTTGGTCGTTCCCTGCAATCTCGCTTTCCAGGGCTTCTCGCTCGGATTTGAGCGTCAACAGCTTGTCGCGCATTTCGTATGTTTCGTTGAGGGCGGAGGAAGAAAGCGAAAGGTGCGCCGCCGCCTCGTCCAAAAGATCAATCGCCTTATCCGGCAAATACCGGTCGGTAATATACCTCTCGGAAAGAACGACCGCCCGGCGCAACATGGGCTCGGGAATTTTCACGCTGTGGAACTCCTCGTAGTAATGCTTGATTTCCGCAAGCATTTTCACCGTTTCTTCCAAGCCCGGCTCGTTGACGGTAACAGGCTGGAACCGGCGTTCCAAAGCGGTATCTTTCTCGATATATTTGCGGTATTCGTTCAGCGTCGTGGCGCCGATGATTTGCACTTCGCCGCGGGAGAGCGCGGGCTTGAGGATGTTTGCCGCATTCACGCTGCCCTCGGCTTCGCCTGTTCCAACAATGTTATGGACTTCGTCAATGACCAAAATGGCGTTGCCAACCTCGCGCACTTCGCCCAAAAGCCCCAGAATGCGGGATTCAAACTGCCCGCGGAACTGCGTTCCGGCAACCAGCGCGGTCATATCAACAAGATAAATCTCTTTTCCGCGCAGTTTATAAGGAACGTTCCCTTCGGCAATGCGAATGGCAAGTGCTTCGGCAATCGCCGTTTTGCCAACGCCGGGTTCACCAATCAGGCAAGGGTTATTTTTTTGTCTGCGGCAAAGAATTTGGGTAATGCGGTCAAGCTCTTTGTCTCTGCCAATGATATGGTCGAGCTTGCCCTCTCTTGCATACTGCGTCAAATTCCGGCAATAGGTCGTCAGAAAACGGAGCTTTTTTTCTTCCTTCTTTTTCTTCGGGTCCTTTGTCTCGTTTTGCGCAGATTCTCCCTGCGGAGTGCCGGAAGGCTGCGCCATGCCGGCTTGACGGAAAAGATTGGGAAAATCGATTGCCGGTGCGCCGCCGTCCTCGTTGTCGTCGGCGTCGGAAGGCGTTTCACCCTGCAAAAAGGCGCCAAGCTCGGTTTCCATATTTTCCAGCTGATCGGGGGAAACACCCAGCTGATTCATCACGTTGCCAACGATATTATCAATCGGCACACCCAGTTCCTTTGCGCATTTCATGCAAAGTCCCTGCGTGGATTTTTCGCCATTTTCCACTTTTGTTACAAAAATGACCGCCACACGTTTGTGGCATTGGGAACACATAACCATGGAAGTTCAACCTTTCGGAAGTTAGTTGTTTTGGGGAATGAATTTGGATAGAAGCGCGTAAAAATCCAGGAAAGAAATGTATTTCGTAATCGGATTTTCCGCAAAGAATTTAAGAATATAGGAGTTGTTGTAAAATTCGGTGGCGGCGGTAAAGAAGCGGAGCAACGAACAGACAAGCGACATTAGGACCCAACCGATCAAAAGGCCGAGAACGCCGCCCAAAAGGTGGTCCACCGTTCCAATTAAGGGGATCTTATGAATGATGCCGCCCAAAATCTTGGTAAAAATAGAAAGGACGATCAATGCAAGAACAAAGATGAGGATATACGCCACAATCATGGAAACAAAATGGGAAATAAAAGAGGAAACCGTCTCCGAAGCGGAGGCAACAAGCGTTTCTCCCGTTTCTTCCATACTTTCAAGCTTTTCCTTCATCGAGTCCGGCATGAAAAACTTCGGGAACCCGGAAAGGATCTTTTGAACGTCAAAAGATTCCGCGGCGTTCTGATACATGGCGTTGATTTTTTCGTAAACGCTGTTATAGACCCATCCGTGAATGAATTTTTGATCGATCCATCCGCCAACCGGCTTCCCTAAACAATATGCAAGGATAAACGCAAGGATCAAACGGGCGGTGCGAAAAACGGTTTTGAAAAAGCCGCGCACATAGCTCCGAATGACGATAAACAGCAAAACTGCCACTAAAACAATGTCCAAAATATAAGCCGGCATGTTGGAACCTCCTTAATTTTGTTTTAATAGTATATCACAATTTTTATATGAAGTCAATCATTTTTCGCGGCGTATTGAACGCGGTTCAAATACAATCCGCAGGCGGGCGCCGTTTGCCCGGCGGCAGTCCGGTCGCCGTTTTTCAAAATTTTTGCAATCTCTTCGGGTGCAAGCTTTCCTCTGCCAACCTCCAAAAGCGTTCCGACGATGATGCGCACCATGTTGTAAAGGAATCCGTCTGCCGCAACGCGATATAAAATCAAACCGTTTTGCGCTTCAACCTCGGATTTTGTAATGGTCCGCACCGTGCTTTCCACCCGGCTTCCCTGCGCCATAAAAGCGCAGAAATCGTGAGTTCCCTTCAAATATTCCGCGGCTTGTTTCATTCGGCAAATTCCTTCGTCATCAATGCTCTGGGGAAAATGCCAGGCGCGGTTCCATTCAAACGGATCCATCACCGGTCGGTTGTAAATTCGATAGAGATATTCTTTTTCCAAAACGTCATATCTTGCGTGAAACTCCGAGGGGACCCATTTTGCCGCAAAAACGCGAATATCGTCGGGCAGATGCGCGCAAAGCGCTTGAACGGCGCGTTCCGGCGTCAAATCGGTGGAAAGGTCATTTGTTCCCCGCTTGGCAACGGTCGCGCAAAAATCATGCGCGTGAACGCCGCTGTCGGTCCGACTGCATCCAACAATGTCGCAAGGAAAACCGAACAATTCTTCGGTTGCCCGATTGAGCATTGCCTGAATGCTGGGCGCGTTGGCTTGCACTTGATACCCACAGTAGTTTGTTCCAATATAGGCAATCCGAATCAAAAGTTTCATAAAAAGGATTCCTTTTGCAAGGTTATTTCATGGTATAGTAAAATCCAAAGCGGTTTAAAAAGACGATTCCGACGCCGAATGCAACAATCAGCAAAACGGCAAGAACGTCGCCAAAACGCAAATGCAGAATTTTCATTTTGGTTTTTTCTTTTCCGCCGTGGTAGCAACGGCATTCCATTGCCGCCGCAAGCTCATAAGCGCGGTTGAAAGCGGAAACCAAAAGCGGAATGAGCACCGGCAAAAGCGATTTTGCGCGCCGGATCAGCCCGCCGCTGGTAAAATCGGCGCCGCGCGCCTTTTGCGCGTTCATAATGCGTTGGGTCTCCTCCATCAGCGTTGGAATAAAGCGCAATGCAATCGTGGTCATCATGGCAATGTCGTGCACCGGAACGCGAATCAGTTTGAGCGGCTTCATCAGGCGTTCCAGGGCGTCGGTCAAAGCAATGGGCGTTGTGGTATAGGAGAGCAAAACCGATGTGCCAATGAGCAAAACGACAATGCGAAGGATCATGAAGAGCGCATTCCAAAGCCCTTCTTCATAAATTTTGATATGCCAGACGTGTCCGCCCCAAAACGGAATTTGCCAATTCGGCGTCAGCAAATGTTCCCCTTTGGTCATAAAAACATTGATCAGCGAGGTAAATGTCAAAATGACGATCAGCGGCCGCAAGGAGCGCAAAATCATGCGGAGCGGAATTTTGCTCAAACTCGTCAAAAGAATTGCCGAAAGCAAGAGCGCCGCAAACGCAAGCACGTTTTTGCAAAGAAAGGTGCAAACGATATAAAGGATCGTCAAAATCACCTTTGCACGCGGATCGATTTTATGGACGGGTGAATCGGCAGGATAATACTGTCCGAATGCAATACTTTTCATCAAACTGTTCCTTTTTTGCTTTGATAAAGGTCTTTCAATAGTTCCACAGCGCGGTCAACCGTATAAACGTCTTCCGGAAGTTCCAAGCCGCTCTGTTTCAAAAGGCGGGTCAACTGCGTAATTTGGGGAATATCCAGCCCGGTTCCCTCCAAAAGGGATACGTTGGAGAACACTTCGTTGCAGCTTCCCTGCGCAATCAGTCTGGAATGCGCCAGAACAATCATGTTTTGGCAGTATTCCGCCATATCTTCCATGCTGTGGCTGACCATAATAACGGTGGAGCTGGTTGCTTTCTGATAGCGGCAAATTTCCCGGAAGATCTGTTCTCTTCCGCGCGGGTCAAGCCCTGCTGCCGGTTCGTCCAGCACAAGCACTTCAGGGCGCATGGCAATCACGCCGGCAATGGCAACGCGACGCTTTTGACCGCCCGAAAGGTCAAACGGAGATTTTTGCAAAATGGATTCGTCAAGTCCGCTGAAGCGGATCGCTTCATAGACGCGCTCTTTGATCTCCTCTTCCGAAAGCCCCATATTCTTGGGACCGTAGGCAATATCTTTGTAAACCGTTTCCTCAAAAAGCTGGTATTCCGGATACTGCATCACAAGCCCTACGCGGAAGCAAAGGGTCTTTTTGCGCTTGGCGACTTCGGCTTTGATGGCTTTTTTTGCGGCACTTTTCCGCATAGTTGCATATTCCGGCTTTTTCAGCCATTCCGGGAAGACATCTTTGAAAGAGCTGTTGATATCATATCCATCCAAAAACACTTTTCCGGAGGATGGCGCGGAAAGCCCGTTGAGTAGCATCATCATGGTCGATTTTCCGGAGCCGGTATGTCCAATGACGCCGGTGATGCAGTTTGCCTCGATTGAAAGGCTGACGTCATCCAGTGCCTTTTTCTCAAACGGCGTTCCCGGATTGTAAACGAAGCTGACGTGATCTAAAACGATTTTATCCATGGGAAGCGCCCTCCTTTGCAAAGGATTGCAAAATCATTTGCGCGCACCCTTCCAGCGAGGATATTTTGCCTTCCCCAACCGGAATTCCGGCTTCTTTCAAGCGGTGGATCAGTTCTGCGCATTGCGGCACTTCCAGCCCGACGGCGCGGAGTTCATCCCGCCGGGCAAAAATCTGATCGGGCGTTCCGTCCATCAGCACCGATCCGTCGTTGATGACAATAATACGGTCGGCAAACGCCGCTTCGTTCATGTAGTGGGTAATATGAATCACCGTCATACCGTTCTCGCGGTTCAGGCGGCGAATGGTATCCAAAACTTCTTTGCGCCCAACGGGATCCAGCATTGCGGTCGCTTCGTCAAAAATCACGCATTCGGGGCGCATGGCAAGAATTCCGGCAATGGCAACGCGCTGTTTTTGTCCCCCCGAAAGATGGTGCGGCTCCTGCATAGCATATTCACTCATGCCAACTTCCAGCAAGGCGTTGTCCACGCGCTCGCGGAGCTCGGGCATGGGAACACCCAGGTTTTCCGGTCCAAAAGCAACGTCGTCCTCCACAATGGTGGCAACCAGCTGGTTGTCGGGATTCTGAAAGACCATGCCAACGCGACGGCGAAGGGCGATCAAATCGTCTTCGGAAAGCTCTTTGTCGCAAAGGTCGAACCCGGCAACCGAAAGTTTTCCTCCGGTCGGCTCCAAAATCAGATTGAGCAGTTTTGCAAAGGTGGATTTGCCCGAGCCGTTATGCCCGAGAATGGCAACAAATTCCCCTTTTTGAATATCCAGCGAAATATCTTTGATTGCCGGAATATCCTCTGCTCCGCCCGAGCCTTTATAGGTAAACGCGAGATTTTCCGCGTGAATAAACGGTTCTGCCAATTTGGGTCATTCCTTTCTGTAAAAAACGTCAGTCTGCGCTCCACCGTGTGGCGGCGCCGCAAGGAAGATATGCGCCGGTTTGCGCCACGCGCAGTCCCAGCTCGCCTGCGTCAATGCTTCCGCCAAAACGGGAGCGAACTTTCAGCTCCAAAAGATACTGCATGGTCAGGGGCGAAAGCCCGGTCGTGTAAGAATTGATCAAGAAGAAGAGCGGCTGATCCGAAAGCAGTTGCGCGGTCAAGGTGACCAGCTCGTCAATGCTTTCTTCCAGCTTCCATACCTCCCCGCCCGGACCTCTGCCGTAAGAAGGCGGATCCATAATGATTCCGTCGTATTTGTTTCCGCGGCGGATTTCGCGCTCCACAAATTTTTTGCAATCGTCCACAATGTAGCGGATGGGGGCGTCTGATAGCCCGGAGAGCGCGGCGTTCTCTTTTGCCTGCGCAACCATTCCCTTTGCGGCGTCCACGTGAACGACCGAAGCACCTGCCGCTGCGGCGGCAACCGTTGCCCCGCCGGTGTAGGCAAACAAATTCAAAACCTTAATCGGGCGCTTTGCGCCGCGAATCAAGCCGGAAAACCAATCCCAGTTTGCCGCCTGCTCCGGGAACAGCCCGGTGTGTTTGAATCCCATGGGGCGCAAAACAAAGCGCAAGGAGCCGTAGGAGATATTCCAGGATTCCGGCAAATCGTTTTTGACCCACTTTCCACCGCCGGAATTGGAGCGGCGATAAATTCCGTCCGCCTTTTTCCAAAGCGGATGTTTGGCGGCGCTTTGCCAGATGATCTGCGGATCGGGGCGAATCAGAATCAGCTTTCCCCAGCGCTCCAGGCGCTCGCCGTCCGAGGTATCCAAAAGTTCATAGTCTTTCCATTGCTCGGTTGTAAACATATCTGTTCCCGCTTTCAAAGTCGTTTGTTAAAGTAGGGCGCCAGACGCGAGGCTCCGCTGTGCGCATGGCAAATGGCAATGGCAAGCGCGTCGGCGGTATCGTCCGGCTTGGGCGGCTCTTTCAGCCCAAGCAAAGAGGTTACCATTGCAATCACCTGGTTTTTGTCGGCTTTTCCGTAGCCGACAACCGCCTGTTTGATTTGCATGGGCGTATATTCCTGCAACGGAATATTGGCTTGCTTTGCCGCAAGCAGACAAATTCCGCGCGCTTCGGCAACGCGAATTCCGGTGGTAATATTGTTGGTAAAAAACAGCTCTTCGATTGACATTTCCTCCGGGCGGTATTTTTCAATCAGCTGTTTCATCCCGTCATAAATCATTGCAAGGCGGTCTTCCGTCGGGGTATCTTTCGGCGTTCGGATTGCCCCGTATGCAACCGGGTAGATTCGGGCGTTCTGATATTCGATCACACCCCAGCCCACAATGGCAAGACCCGGGTCAATTCCAAGAATCCGCATGGCAATCCTCCATTCATAGATATTACTCCATTAAAATTATATCATAAAATATATGGCAAGTCAAATAGATTTTCTCATTTTTTGCAAAAAAGATGAAAAAATACAAAATTTTGGTGGACAGCACCCGGAATTTATGATATAATAATAAAAAACGTGCGCCGAGGAGGTTGACCGAATGCAAATCAAGCCGATTCATTTGAACGACCGGTTGCAGTTGCGCAAGCCGCACCCCTGCGGCGGCGACGTCTTTCGGGTTTTGCGCGTCGGCTCCGATGTCCGAATCGTTTGCGAAACCTGCGGACGGGATATGACCATTGATCGGATCAAGCTGGAAAAGGCGATGAAAAAGACCTTCCCGGCAGAGGAAAACGAATGAAAAACGCGGTAAAAACCGCAAAAAGTTGAATTTTGGAGGCGGCAAATTATGTTTTACTACCTTTGCGGAAAACTTGCCTAT
>CAMOLD010000006.1 GCA_946618395.1 uncultured Clostridia bacterium | reverse complement strand
TAGGCGGCGCCGGTTTCGTTGTTGACCGCCATCAGACTGACCAAAAAGGTCTTTTCATTCAGCGCGGATTTCAAAAAGTCCAAATTCAGAACGCCCTGTTCGGTTGGAACACGGACAACGTCAAAGCCGCGGGACTCCAACAATTTCAGCGCACTTTCCACGCCGGGGTGCTCGGAATTGGTGGCAATCACCCTTCCGCCTGCGCGGCGCGGTTTGGCAAACGCCGTTCCCAGAACGGCAAGGTTATCCCCCTCGCTCCCGCTACCGGTAAAAATCAATTCCCCCGGCTCCGGGCGGCGCACGCCGAGCGTTGCGGCAATCTCCCTGCGGCAGGACTCCAAAAGGTCGTTTGCCCGGTTCCCGGCGGCATGGAGCGAGGACGGATTGCCGTAAACTTCCATTGCCGCGGTCATTGCCGCTTTTGCCGGCGCGCAAAGCGCCGTGGTTGCGCTGTTATCCAAATAAATCTCTTTCATTTCTGCATCCTCAACGGAAAATCAGTTCCGTTGCCATTCTTTCAAACTCTTCCAGGTGCTCCCCGTAATGTGTCTCGGTTGCGGTATAGGTCATGGTATAGAACATGCCGCGGTAAGGGGCGACCAGCTGGCGGTAATGATAAACCGCTCCGCCAACGGTATAGCGGAACTCGTAATCCATTGCCGCAACGCCGCCCAGTTTTCCCTCTTTTTCGGCAATCGCCTCGTATGCGCCTTCGCCCGAGGTCTTTGCCATCAGATCAATCGTCATTTGGTGGAATTCTTCCGCCGACATTCCGCTCTCGGCAGGCAGGTAGGCAACCACGCTGACGTTTGTCCGGTCGTTCGGCTCCACCGCCGCAAAAATGCGCTGATAGGCGTCGACCGTCCAGGTCTCCGGGGCAAAAAAGCGATAGGCGACCTCGTCCGAAGAGGCAATTTTCATGCCGCCGGGAACTTCCTTGACCTTTGCCGGCTTCCACGCGGTTTTGGAAGGGGTATAGGGCGTTTCGGCAAAGGCAAATTCCGCAATGATTTTATCCAAATCCGATTCGCAAAGTTTGTATGCCGCCTCGGTGCCGGAGAAGGAAAGCACATAGAACGACCCGCTCCGCTCGGCAATCACATAGACGAAATGCAGCGTTTCGCGCTCGCCCTCGCGCGCCGGAACCAGCGCGGTGACATGGCGGTATTCCGCAGGCGCACCACCCAGATAGAGCGCATGCGCGGCGTGCGCTTCATCTGCGGTATAGGCTTTGACATCTCCGTTCAGCGCGCGGCTTTCGATTTGCGGCAGAACGGACGTTTGCCAAAACAGCGCGTTGCGGTTTTCTCCCTCGGCGCTTGCAAGCGTTGCCGAAGCATAGGTTTGAACGCTGACGGCAGACTGCGCCGACGCATCGCGGTAGGCACCCGAAACGCCGTAGAAGGTGTTGAGGTTCCATGTGGTTGGAACATAGAGCATATAATCAACTCCTGCGGCGGAAGCAACCATCATTCCATCCGGCGCGTCGTTCTCTTTTTTGACGCAGGCGCAAAGTGTTGTGGCAAGCAAAATGCCGGCAAGCAAGAGCGCGCCCAATCGTTTGACCAATTTCATTTTGCTTTCTCCTTTTCTTGTTCTGCCGCCAATTCAGCCGCCGCCGAAAGGATGCCGAGTTTGCCGCTCTCGTAGGTCAATCCCCCCTGGAAAAACGCCGTAAAGGGAGCGCGCAAAGGCCCGTCCGCTGAAAGCTCAATCGAGCTCCCCTGCGTAAAACCGCCCGCCGCCATAATGACGCGGTCGGAATAGCCGGGCATATCCCAGGGCTCGGGGGTGACAAACGCATCCACCGGGCTTCCCTTTTGAATGCCGCGGCAAAATGCGCAAAGCCCCTCGGCAGAGCCGGTTTGCACCGTTTGAATGATATCGTATCGCGGCTCGTCCCATCTCGGCTCAACGGTGTAGCCGAGTTTTTCAAACAGATAGGCGGCAAACAGCGCGGTTTTGAGCGCCTGGGCAACCGTGTGCGGCGCGTAGAAAAGCCCCTTGTAAAGCGACTTGTTCTGCCCAAGCGTTGCGCCTTGCTCCACCCCCACGCCAACAGAGGTCAGCCGGTAGCTTGCCAGCTCCACGGCGCGCGCCGTTCCGGCAAGGTAGGCGCCGCATTCCGCCATTCCGCCGCCCGGATTTTTGATGAGCGAGCCGATGACAAGGTCGGCGCCGGCATGTCCCGGTTCGCGCGCTTCCACAAACTCGCCGTAGCAGTTGTCCACCACCACGTAAACATCTTTGCGGAGGGCTTTGACCGCGGATATCAGTTTTTCCAGTTGCTCCACGCTCAAAGTTTTGCGGTTGAGGTATCCCTTGGAGCGCTGGATGAACACCACCTTGATTTGCGGTGTAGTTTTCAGGTTGTTCAAAATCTCTTCGGTGCGGAAACTGCCGTCGGCGTTCAGGTCGGTTTGGCGGTAGGAAACGCCAAAATCGGCAAGCGAACCGTCCCCCGCGTTCCCGGCAATGCCGATGACCTGTTCCAGCGTGTCATACGGCTTCCCTGCGACCGAATAAAGCACATCTCCGGGGCGTAAAAGCCCGAACAGACCGATGGAAAGCGCATGCGTTCCGCTGACGATGGAATGGCGGACAAACGCCGCCTCGGTTCCCATCAGTTCGGCAAAAATCGAATCCAGTTCCTCGCGCCCCTTATCGCCAAAGCCGTAGCCGCTGCTGGCTTGAAACAGAGCGTCCGACACCCGGTGGGCGCGGAAGGCGTCCATAACCCGGTTGGTGTTGGCAAAGGCGGTGGCTTCAATTTCGGCAAAGCGACCGGCAAGTGCCGCTTCGGCCTGTGCGGAAAGGCGCGTCAATTCCTTGGAAAACTGCATGCATTTTACCTCTTTTTTCTTCTTTTTCTTTCAAAATCAGGATTCTCCCTTTGAAAATCCCAGAACGATTTTGCAAAACGTTTCGCCGCGCTCGGCAAAATTGCGGAAGGCGTCAAAGCTGGCACAAGCGGGGGAAAGCAACACGGCGTCGCCCGGCTCTGCCAATGTTTTTGCCGCCAGGACGGCGGCGTTGAAATCGGGCGCAATGCAAAACGGAAAATTGGTATTCCGCTTACAAATCTCCCCGGCAATGGCGCCCGCGGTTTGCCCGGTGAGTACCGCGGATTTGGCGTATTGTTCCAGCGCCGCGGCAAGCGGAGCATAGGAAAGATGTTTGTCGTAGCCCCCGCAAATGACAACGGGGCGAATCCCCTGTCCGGCAAGCGCCGCGAGCGCTGCACGGGTGCGCGTAGGGGTGGAATCAATGGAGCTGTTATAGTAGGTCACGCCCTCCACCGTTGCCACTTTTTGCAGGCGGTGCTCCACTCCCGCAAAGGTTTTTGCAACCGCAGCAATGCTTTCGGGCGAGACAAGCCCCTCGGTCAGGGCAACGGCGGCAAGCAGATTTTCCAAATTATGTCTGCCGGGCAACAACAAATCGGCAACCGGCAACACCGGGGTTTCTCCGCCGCCAAAATCGGCAAACACCATGCCGCCCCTTGCAAAAACGCATTTTTCGGCACCGACAGGTCTGCCAAAAGCCGAAAACAACGTCACCGGCACCGGCGCACTTTTTGCAAGCGCGGCGGTTTCTTGGTTGTCGGCGTTCAGCACCAGCAGTTTGCACCGCGCATGCTTGAAAATCTCGGTTTTTGCGGCAACATATTCGGCAAAATCGGTATGCCAGTTCAAATGATTTGGGGAAAGGTTGGTGATGACGGCGCGGTCGGGCGACTGCCGGCACCCCTGCAACTGAAAGCTGGAAAGCTCCACCACGGCAACATCCCGCGCGGTCATATTTTCCACTTCCGGCAACAGCGGTTTCCCGATATTGCCGCCCACATAAACGCGCCCGGTATTTTTGCGCTTTTGTTCTTCCTGCAAAAACAGCCCCGCCAAGGTGGTGGTTGTGGTTTTTCCGTCGCTGCCGGTCACGCCCAGCACCAGCGCCGGGGAAAGCTCCAAAAAATACTCCATTTCGGAGGTCAGGCGGCTGCCGTTTTCGACCGCCCGGCAAAACGCCGGCAGGTCGGGGCGCAATCCGGGGGAACGGAAAATAACTTTCTCGTTCAGGTTTTGCAAATAGCCCTCGCCGGCAATCAGTTCGGCGCCCAGCGCGCGCACCTCTTTTGCAAACGGGACAAGTTCCGCCTCGGTTCTTTTATCGCGCACCGTGGGATGCACCCCGTGCGCCGAGAGAAACCGCACCAGCGGAAGATTGGAAACGCCAAGCCCCACAACGGCGCAGGACGTTGGCGTGGAAACGGACAAACAGGATTTCATAACGGTTCCTCGCTCTTTGTCGGTATCCTTATCCATTATATGCGAAATTCCCCCCGGTTGCAAGAGAAACCGCCAAAAAAAATCAATTCGTCCGAAAAAAATCAAAAATCCTCTTTTCAAAACGCGTTTTCTTTGCTATAATGAAAAACAGAATCGCCCTCTCCCGTAAAAAGTCCGGAAACGGGATTTGCAAAATCAGGAAGGAACAAGACAATGGCAGCTCAACAAAGCAAAAAACAACAGTATAACGACAACAGCATTTCCTCGCTCAAAGGCGCCGACCGCGTGCGCAAACGCCCGGCGGTCATTTTCGGCTCGGACGGGCTGGAGGGCTGCGAACACTCGTTTTTTGAAATTCTTTCCAACGCGGTGGACGAGGCGCGCGAAGGTCACGGCAACCTGATTCAGGTCACCGTGTTCCGCGACAAGAGTATTGAGGTAGAGGACTTTGGCCGCGGCGTTCCGCTTGGCTGGAACGAAAAAGAGCAGAACTGGAACTGGTTTTTGGTTTACTGCGAGCTTTACGCCGGCGGCAAATACGCCAACAACAGCGACGACGCCTCCTACCAGTATGCGCTCGGGTTAAACGGTCTTGGTGCCTGCGCCACGCAGTATGCCTCCGAATATATGGACGTGTTCTCCTATTCGGGCGGTGTGGAGCGCTCGATCCACTTCCGCAAAGGCAACCCCGTCAGCGAGCTGATGGAGCGCCCGCTGGAAAAGAAAGAGAAGAAAACCGGCACCATCGTCCGCTGGAAGCCGGACATTGAGGTTTTTACCGACATCAACATTCCCGTTGAATATTTTGAGGATACCATCAAGCGCCAGTCGGTGGTCAACGCCGGCATTTGCTTCCGGTTGCGTGTGGAAAAGGAAGACCGCGGGTTTGATACCAAAGATTTCGTTTACCCCAACGGCATTGCCGACTACCTTGCCGAGCGCGTTGGCGACGCGGCGTTTACCATGCCGGTTTCCTGGCACCTGGAAACGCAGGGGCGCGACCGCGAGGACAAGCCCGAATACAAGTTCAAAGCCGACGTGACATTTTGCTTTTCCAAAACCATTCAGTTCATTGAATACTACCACAATTCCAGCTACCTGGAATACGGCGGCTCCCCCGACAAAGCGGCGCGCTCGGCATTTACCTACGCCCTGGACAAATACTGCAAAGCCAAAGACCTTTACAAGAAGACCGACGTTAAAATCACCTTCCAGGATATTCAGGACTGCATGGTGCTGGTCATCAACAGCTTTTCCACACAGACTTCCTACGAAAACCAAACCAAAAAGGCGATTAACAACGTGTTCATTGCCGACGCGCTGAACCAGTTTATTCGCCAGCAGTTTGAAATTTTTGCCATTGAAAATCCGCTTGCCGCCGACCAGATTGCCAACCAGGTATTGATCAATATGCGCGTGCGCATTGCCGCCGAAAAAACGCGCACCGATGTTGGCAAGCTCCTGGAAAACAGCAAGCCCGCCGACCCTGCCAGCCGCGTGGAAAAATTTGTCAACTGCCGCTCCAAGGACCCGGCGCGCGCAGAGCTTTACATTGTGGAAGGCGACTCGGCGCTCACCTCCTGCAAACTGGGCAGAGACGCCGAATTTCAAGCCATTATTCCGGTGCGCGGCAAAACCCTGAACTGCCTGAAAAGCGATTACGACAAGATTTTCAAAAGCGAGATCATTGTTGATCTTTTGAAGGTGATCGGCTGTGGCGTGGAAATGGACGGTCGCCACCGCAAAAAGGATGACAAAAACACCTTCCATCTTGAAAATCTGCGCTGGTCCAAAATCATCATTTGCACCGACGCCGACGAGGACGGGTTCCAGATTCGCACCCTGCTGCTCACGCTGTTCTACCGTTTGCTCCCCACCCTGCTCAAAGAGCACAAGGTCTTTATTGCCGAATCCCCGCTGTTTGAAATCACCGTTGGCGACGAGACGCTGTTTGCCTACGACGAGTTTGAAAAAGCCGACATTCTGAAAAAAATCGGCAACAAGAAATACAAACTGCAACGCTCCAAAGGGTTGGGCGAAAATGAGCCGGAAATGATGTGGCAGACCACGATGAACCCCGAAACGCGCCGCCTGATTTCGGTCTCCCCCACCGATGCCGAACAGACCGCCCTGATTTTTGAAACCCTTTTGGGCGACGATTTGCCGGCGCGCAAAGCCTTTATTACCGAAAACGGAAAGAAATACATGAAAGACATTGACGTCTGACCGGTTTTCTTCCCGCAGGAACGGACTTTTCAACCTTTTGGGAAAGTCCGTTCCTTTTTTTGCATCAAAAAATGCAGGAAAAAGGCGCCAATGCGAAAAAAAGACTTGAAATTGGAGAAAAAGAAGTATATAATAGGAAAGTAGAATGGTAAACTATACCGTTTTTCCCGTTTTTTGCGGGAAAAATTCTTCAAAAGACGGAGGAATCAACCATGGAGCGCGTTTCCAAAATCAACTATTACCTTGACATTGCCCAAACGGTTGCCGAGCGGTCCACCTGCCTGCGCCGGATGTTCGGGGCAATCATCGTGAAAAACGACAGCATTATTTCCACCGGCTACAACGGGGCGCCC
This sequence comes from uncultured Clostridia bacterium, assembly GCA_946618395.1. Taxonomy (GTDB): domain Bacteria; phylum Bacillota; class Clostridia; order Oscillospirales; family CAG-272; genus UMGS1865. The sequence continues at coordinate 19,646 of CAMOLD010000006.1, read as the reverse complement.
CGCGGCAGAAAAAACTGCAACGAGCTGGGGATTTGCATGCGCGATAAGCTCAATATTCCCCGTGGTGAGCGCTATGAGCTTTGCCGCTCGATTCACGCCGAGGCAAACGCCATCATTGCCGCTCCGCGCGACCAGATGCTGGGCTCCACCCTCTACATGGCATGCATTGACGCGCGCACCGGCGAACTTTCGCCGGGGACATGCTCCTGCATGATGTGCAAGCGCCAGGTCATTAACGCCGGCATTGAAAAGGTAATCGTGCGCGACACCAAGGACGCCTACCGCGAAATTGACGTGCAGGATTGGATTGCCAACGACGACTCGCTCTCGGGCGAATTCGGTTATTGAGAAAATGCCTACTCTGACCGAACAAAAACCTCTTGCCGGGCTTGCAACAGCGCAAAATGAGGCGCGCCCCTTGCGCGTTTGCTTTGTTTGCACCGGGAACACCTGCCGCTCCCCCATGGCGGCGGCGGTTGCCAACGCGCTTGCCGCAAAACAGCGCGAAAATTTCCCCGAGGCGGTAAGGGATTGCCTATCCCCCTCGGTGGAAGCCATCAGCGCCGGTCTTGCCGCCTGCGAGGGCGAACCGATTGCAAAAAACGCCGTTGCGGCGCTGGAAGAGGCAAATGTTGCCCCGGTGCCGGAGCACGACTACCGCGCGCATACCGCCCACATGCTGACCCCCGAAGTTGCCGAAGCGTGCGATCTGATGGTCGGGCTTTCGGGCAGCCATGTGATGGGGCTTTTGATGCAGTATCCGCAATTTGCCGGCAAGATTACCGGAATGCCGAAAGAGATCTCCGACCCCTGGGGGCAGGACCTTTCGGTTTACAAAGCCTGCCTTGCCGAAATTACCGAGGGCGTGAAAACGCTGCTCTTCTCCTCTGAAAAATGAGCGTTGAAATGTTACAAGTCTGCCGCGGGCATCTGCCCGAAATTGCCGCGCTGGAAGCGGTCTGCTTTCCCGAACCATGGAGCGAGGGCGCGCTGGAACTCTTTTTGGAGGATCGCGCCGTTGCCTTTGCCGCAGTGGAAGGAACGGCGGTGCTGGGCTATATCGGCATGCTCCTTGCCCCGGGAGAGGGGCAAATCCTCAACCTTGCCGTTCTGCCGCAAGCCAGAAGGCGCGGCATTGCAAAAGGGCTGGTTGCGCGGCTGATTGCCGAAGCGCAGGCGCGCGGGCTGGAATCGCTCTCCCTGGAAGTCCGCGTTTCCAATGCGCCCGCCATCGGGCTTTACGAATCGTTCGGCTTTTTGAAGGCCGGTCTGCGCAAACATTTTTACCGTTACCCGGCGGAGGACGCTTTGGTGATGGTGAAAAAACTCTCCCCTGACATTTGATTTTTTTACACAAAAGGAGTTCAACAAAACCATGGCTTTGCTCCTTGGAATGGAATCCTCCTGCGACGAAACTTCCGCCGCTGTGGTGGAGGAGCAAAACGGCGTTCTGACCGTTCGCTCCAACATTGTCGCCTCACAAATTGAAACCCATCGGCTTTACGGTGGCGTAGTCCCCGAAATTGCCAGCCGCGCCCACGTGGAGGCAGTGACCAAAGTGACCGAAGAGGCGCTTGCCGGCGCGGGCATTGCGCTTTCCGACCTTGACGCGGTTGCCGTGACCTCGCATCCCGGCTTGATTGGTGCTTTGCTGGTTGGCGTCAACTTTGCAAAATCGCTCGCCTTTGCCAACAATATTCCGCTCGTTTCGGTCAACCATATCCACGCGCACATCTGCGCCGCATTTTTGACGCATCCCGACCTCAAACCGCCCTTCCTTGCCCTGGTGGTGTCCGGCGGACACACCTGTTTTTACGCCGTGAACGAACGCATGGAATACCGCGAGATCGGCGGCACGCGGGACGACGCCGCGGGCGAAGCGTTTGATAAAATCGGGCGCGTGATCGGGCTGCCCTATCCCGGCGGCGCCGCGCTGGACAAGCTGGCTTACGAGGGCGACCCGAAAGCGGTCATGCTTCCCTCCCCGGCGCTGGGCGGCGACGAGATTGCGCTCTCGTTCAGCGGCATCAAAACCGCCGCGCTCAACTACCTCAACGGTGCCGCGCAAAAAGGGCTTGCGGTCAACCGCGCCGATCTTGCCGCTTCCTATACGGCAAAAATTGTGGATGCCGTTGTCAAAAAGACCGATCTTGCAATCAAACAGACCGGGCTGAAAACGCTGGTGCTCGCCGGCGGTGTTGCCGCCAATTCGCACCTGCGCGCCGCGCTGGAAACGCTTTGCAAAAAAAGATCCGTCCGCCTTGCCATGCCCTCGGTTGCCCTTTGCGGCGACAACGGCGCCATGGTCGCCGCCGCCGGATATTTTGGCTTTCGCGCCGGCTGTTTTGCCAACACCGCGCTGAACGCCTCGGCGCTCGACTATCCCGAAGGCGTGATTGGAAAAAGCAACGCATAACGGCTGAAAAAGCTGATGCTTCTACCATCCCCTGTGAAAATTGCGGAGTATAAACAATCCGCGCCAATCAACTGCTTCCGCCGCTTTTCGCACGGAGCTGAAAGAGAGGATTTTCAAAATGTCAATCAACGAACAACGTCAATTCCCCCAAACCGAAGAGGAAATGCCCTACGTTTCGGACGCGGTCATCCGCCGTCTGCCGCGCTATTTCCGCTATTTGCGGATTCTGATGCGCAACGGAAAAATGCGCGTCAGCTCCGGGGAGCTTGCCTCCATGATGCACATTACCGCCTCGCAGATCCGCCAAGACCTGAACTGCTTTGGCGGCTTCGGTCAGCAGGGCTACGGCTATAACGTAAGCTATCTTTACGCCAAAATTTGCGAGCTTTTGGGCGTTGGCGCCGGAATTACCGCAATTGTCATTGGTGCCGGCGACCTCGGGCGCGCGCTGGTGCGCTCCTCCATGTTTGCAAAGCGCGGCGTGGATATTCTTTCGCTGTTTGACATCAACCCGGCACTGATCGGGCATGAGTTTGGCGGTGTGGTCGTGCGGGATATGAGCGACCTGGAAACTTTTTGCAAGCAAAACGCGGTCAGCATGGCGGTCCTGACGCTCCCGAAAGACCAGGCCGAAGCGGTTGCCGAACGGTTGATTGCCGCCGGCATCAAGGGCTTTTGGAACTTTACCGGCAAGGAACTGCATTACGACGACCCGGAAATCGTTGTGGAAGAAATCCACCTGGGCGACTCGCTGATGAGTTTGAACTACCGCCTTTGCCACGGCAAAACGGCAGACAAAGAAGAACATTGAACGGAGTTTTTGAACAATATGACAATTCAATGGAATTTCGGGGGGCGCGTGCTGACGCTTCCCGCAGAGGTTGCCGGCATTAACGCCTCTCCCCTGCAACTCCGCGTGCTCTTTTTGCTCGCCTCCGGGACAACCGGGCTTTCCGACCTTGCCGCGGCAACAGACCGCAAGCAATCGGAAATCAAGGAGGTTCTTGCCTTTTGGCAGGCGGCAGGCGTTTTGAAAACCGACCTTGCCCTGCCCGCCGCAAAAGCGGCGCCGGAAACCGCGCAACCCAAAAAACTGCCCCGCGCCGACGAGATCCCCACCTACTCGCTCTCCGAGCTGAACGCGATGCTGGAACGCCGCCAATCCCTGCGCGCCATGATTGAAGAGGCGCAACAAATCGTTGGCAAAATGTTCAACACCTACGAAATCAACATCCTTCTGGGCATGGTGGATTATCTGGAACTGGACGAGGACTACATCCTTTTGCTGTTGGCGCATTGTATGCGGATGGAAAAGAAGGGCTTGCGCACCATTGAGCGCTATGCCATCTCGCTGGTTGACCGCGGCATTACCACCGCCGAAGCACTGGAAGAGCAGGTGCAACAGATGGAGGCGCAACACACGCTGGAAGGAAAGGTGCGCGCAGTGTTTGGTCTGAAAAGCCGCTCGCTGACCACCAAAGAGCAAAAATTGATTGCCGCATGGGCATCCTTCGGCTACGGCGAAGACATCATCCGCCGCGCCTATGAAATTACCGTGGACTCCATTCACGAGCCTTCCATGCAATACACCAACGCCATTCTGGAACGCTGGCACGCAAACGGGCTGAACACCCTGGAAGAAATTGAAAAAGCGTTGGAAACCGAACGCGCCGAAAAAGAAAAAACAGCCGGAGAATCTTCCAAAGCCGACTTTAAGACCTTTGACGCAAACGACGCCTTTGAAGCCGCGCTCCGCCGCAGTTACAAAAAGAAAGACTGACCGAAAGGAAACAGCAGAATGTCATATAGGCAGGATCATTTGCGCCTTGTGCGCGAAGAATACGAAAAAAAAGCGATGCAAGCCGAAGCCGAGGCCGAAAAGCGCCGCGCGGAACTGGAGGACGCAATTCCCGAAGTGCTCGCGCTGGACGCCGCCCTTTCCAAGCTGGGACCCGAGATTTTTCAAATCGCCATGCGCGGCGGAAACATTCCCTCGGCAATGCAGGAGTTGCGCGCAAAAACCAACGCCCTGCAGGAAAAGCGCGCCGCGCTGCTTTTGAAAAACGGCTTTCCCGCCGACTACGACGACCCGAAATACGATTGCCCCGTTTGCCGGGACGTCGGCTTTGTCAAGGGCAAGATGTGCGGCTGTATGCGCCGCAGACTGGTGGAAATCGGTATGCAGTCCTCCGGGCTTTCGGGGCTGATGAAAAAGCAGTCGTTTGAGAATTTCTCGCTGGACTACTACCGCTACGATCCCAAAATTTTCGCCGAAATGAGCCGTGTGCTTGCCGCCGCAAAAGAGTTTGCCGAAGAATTCGGCTCGCCCAACGCCACCGCGAAAAACCTTTTGCTGGTTGGCGGCTCCGGCATTGGCAAAACACATATTTCCACCGCCATTGCCCGCCGCGTGATTGAGCGCGGATACGACGTTCTTTACAACAGCGCCGTTGGAATGCTCTCGGATTTTGAAACGCTGCGTTTCGGGACCGGGGTGGCGCAGGGCGACACCTCCAACGTTGCCCGCTACACCGAATGCGACCTTTTGATTTTGGACGATCTCGGGACCGAGGTGGTGAACCAGTTTTCGCTCTCCTGCCTTTACCATGTTGTCAACACCCGGCTGAACCAGGAGCTTCCCACCATCATCAGCACCAATTTGCCGCCGGCGGAGATCAGCAAGATTTACACCGACCGCATTGCCAGCCGCCTGTTTGGCGAATACAACATTCTCCTCTTCCGCGGCAGGGACATCCGCCAACAGAAAAATTGAGATTTGCCGCATGAAAAAACGGATTCGTGAAACACTACTCACGAATCCATTTTTTATTGAAAGGAAACAGCAACCATGACCGAAACCAAACCGAAAACCGCAGAAGAACTGTTGGAGGGCACCTACCGCAACGTGCGCATGTGCGCCGACTCGCTTTTGGACCTGTTGCCGCACGTGAAAAACGAGGAGCTGAAAAGCGAAATGACCACCGAGGTATCGGTTTACGAGGCGTTTTCCTCCCGCGTTGTCAAAGAGATGCGCGAACACGGGATCACCCCCTCGGAAATCAATCCCATTGCGCGCTTTTCGGCAAAAATGGGCACCTTCTGGCACACCCTGACCGACCCCTCCGCGCCCCACATTGCGCAAATGATTCTGGAAGGAACCACCATGGGCGTTGGCAACCTTTTGCGCGCCCTGCGCGAGGCGGAAAACACCGGCGTTCCCGACCATATTCTTACCATTGCGCGCGACGTTTGCAACTACGAAGAAGAAACGATGGAGCGCATCAAGTCCTTTTTGAAATGAAAAATCTCCGGGCGTCACCCCCGAAAACGCCCGGATTTTTCTCTTTTCCCCCGAAAAAAGGGAATGATTTTCCTGAAAAAGTCCTGTTTTTGGAAAAAATATTGAAAAAACTATTTACAAAATCGTTTTCCTATGGTATAATACACTCTGCATGACGATGACGCAGTCGGACGGATTTGCCCTGCCTTGCAGGTCTTCACCCACCGCCGCACCGGGTCAATCGCATCAAAAATCTTCAGAAAGGTGAAGGAATCAGTCATGATGATGAAGGAAGAGAAACAAGCCCTGATTGAACAGTATGCCGTTCATGAAGGCGATACGGGCTCGCCCGAAGTGCAAATTGCGCTTCTCACCTCCCGTATCAGCAATCTCACCGAGCACCTCAAGACAAACAAGAAGGACTTCCACAGCCGCCGCGGTCTGCAAAAGATGATCGGCCAAAGAAGAAGCCTTCTCGGTTATCTCCAAAAGGTGGACATCGAGCGCTACCGCGCCATTGTTGCCAAACTCGGTTTGAGAAAGTAAAGCATTGGAGCAGGGGTCGGGCGAACGCCGCGGCCCTTGCTCCTTGCTCTATGTATTGCCTTTTTTCAAAAAGGAACCCCCAAAAACAGTCTTTTGCCCGGCAGGATTAGCAGTTACCCGAAGCCCCGAACGTTTTTTGCTCGGAGTTCCGGTTAAGTGCTAAACCTCCGGGAAAAAATAAAAAAACACGGAGGAAAAACAAATGTCCAATCCCATCAGCACTCCTATGGAGTTCAAAAACTACCGGGTATTCAACTATACCCTCGCCGGTCGCCCCCTGGTGATTGAAACCGGCAAAATGGCAGGTCTTGCCAACGGCTCGGTCCTTTGCCGCTACGGTGAAACCGCAGTTCTTTGCTGCGCCACCGCCAGTGAAAAACCCCGCGACGGCATTGACTTCTTGCCCCTTTCGGTCGATTTTGACGAAAGAATGTATTCTGCCGGCAAGATCCCCGGCGGCTACCTCAAACGCGAAGGCCGTCCCAGCGAAAAAGCAATTCTGACTTCGCGCGTCATCGACCGCCCGATCCGTCCGCTCTTCCCCAAGGATTTGCGCAACGACGTTGCCCTGACCTTGACGGTGATGTCGGTGGATCCCGACTGCTCGCCCGAAATTACCGCAATGATCGGTGCTTCGATTGCCCTTTCCATTTCGGATATTCCGTGGAACGGCCCGATCGGCGGCGTGTTCATGGGCCTTGTTGACGGCGAGATCGTTGTCAACCCCAACGCCGAGCAACAAAAGAAGAGCGACCTGCAACTGACCGTTGCCGCCTCAATGCAAAAGGTTGTCATGATTGAAGCCGGCGCAAACCAGGTGGACGACGACACCATGTTTACCGCCATTATGAAAGCGCACGAGGTCATCAAGGACCTGCTCGTCTTCATCAACGGCATCATTGCCGAAGTTGGCAAACCCAAGTTTGATTATCCTTCCTGCGAGCTGGATCACGATATGTTCGACGCGATTTTCGCCTTCTGCGAAAAGGATGTGATGAACGCGCTGGACACCGATGACAAGAACATCCGCGACGCGAGAATGGTTCCCATTAAGGACGCCATTCTGGAAAAGTTCACCGAGCAATATCCCGACCTGCCCGGCATGATGGAAGAATTGATCTACAAAATTCAAAAGAAGATCGTTCGCCGCTGGCTGTTGGTTGACAAAAAGCGCGTAGACGGCCGCCGCATGGATCAGATCCGCCCGCTTGCAAGTGAGGTTGGCATTCTGCCCCGCGTTCACGGTTCCGGACTCTTTACCCGCGGACAGACCCAGGTTCTGACCGCCGCAACACTCGGCACCCTTTCCGAAGCGCAGATGCTGGACGGCATTGACAGCGAAACTTCCAAACGCTATATGCACCATTACAATATGCCCGGTTTCTCCACCGGCGAGGCAAAACCGGTCAGAAGCCCCGGACGCCGCGAGATTGGTCACGGCGCACTTGCAGAGCGCTCGCTGATTCCGGTTCTTCCCTCCGAGGAGGAATTCCCCTATGCCATTCGCCTGGTTTCGGACGTTGTTTCTTCCAACGGTTCGACCTCGCAGGGCTCGGTTTGCGGCTCGACTCTCGCGCTGATGGACGCAGGCGTTCCGATCAAGGCTCCGGTTGCCGGTATTTCCTGCGGTCTGATCACCGCTGAGGACGGCTCCTGGGACACCATGCTGGATATTCAGGGTCTGGAAGACTTTTACGGCGACATGGACTTTAAGGTTGCCGGAACGCACAAGGGCATTACCTCGATTCAGATGGACCTGAAAATTGACGGTCTGACCCCCGAAATTATCCGCCGCGCGCTGGAAATGACGCACATCGGCCGCGATTATATCATTGACGAGGTCCTGCTCAAAGCCATTCCCGCTCCGCGCCCCGAAGTTTCCAAGTATGCGCCTAAGATGACCACCATGAAGATTGACCCCGACAAGATCCGCGAGGTCATCGGCAAGGGCGGCTCGGTCATTCAGAAGATTGTTGCCGACACCGGCGCAAAGATTGACATTGAGGACGACGGAACCATTCGCATTGCCGCTGTGAACAGCGAGCAGGCGGACGCCGCAAAGGCTTGCATTGACGCCATCGTATTTGAGCCGGAAGTTGGTGCCGTTTACACCGGCAAGGTGACCGGCATTAAGGAATTTGGTTGCTTTGTGGAATATGCCCCCGGCAAGGAAGGCATGGTTCACATTTCCAAAATTGCTCCCCGCCGCATTGAAAAGGTGGAGGACGTGCTCAAACTGGGCGATGTTGTCAAAGTCAAATACATGGGGCTTGACAAGAAGGGCAGACCCGACTTTTCGATTAAAGACGCACTCTGATTCCCGTTTGTTTTGCCCGAAAATTGAAATAAGGAGGATTTCACCATGGACGAAGAAACCATTCTGACCGAAGAAGAAACTGCCGAAAAAGCGGAATTTTCCAAACGTTATGCCGACGCAAAATGTGCCTGCGGCGGAATGATTGCCCGCCTGAAGAACGATTTGAAAGCGACAAACGGCAACCCGTTTATCCGCGCAACATCCACCGTTCGCTATGAAATTCTGCAAAACCCGACCGACGAAGAACCGATTGACACCTTTGAGGTGCAAAAAACAAGCGGCTGTTCCTTGCGCACGCTTGCCGTTGCCGCCGCCATGATTGTTGCGGCAGAGGTTCTTGCCGTTCATGCAAAACACAAGAAAGCGAAGAAAAAATAAAACGCTTCCGGGAGTGCCGCGGTTTTCCGCGGCGCTCCCGCTTTTTTGACCCCGGCGTTGCCGTATCAAACCGGAGCGCGGCGGGAAAGATAAGAAAACAACCGTTTTTCTTTGAAAAAAACGCCTTTTCTGATTGACAAGCCAATAAGATTATGATAATATAGAATAGATAAAGTATCATTGAAGCAGGAAAGGAGACCACGGCGCATGATTCGGCAAAACGATCAAGCCCCCTATTTTTTCCATCAGGGCAACAGTTACCGCGCGTTCGATTACCTCGGCGTGCACCGCGAAGGCGACAAAATCATTTTCCGCGTTTGGGCTCCCAATGCAACCTCCGTTTCGGTGGTTGGCGATTTTAACGGCTGGGATCCTGCCGCCGCGCCCATGGAGCGCGTGACCAGCGGCGGCGTTTGGGAAGTTTTGCTTCCCTCCTCCTCGGTCGTGGACGGACAATGCTATAAATTCTTTATCCGCAACAAGGAAAAAGAACTCTATAAAGCCGACCCCTACGCATTCCGTGCGCAACTGCCGCCCGAGACCGCCTCGGTGGTTTGGCAAACGGGCGGACACCTCTGGCGCGACACCGGCTGGCTCCGCTACCGCGCCAAGAATTTTACCCGCGAAACGGTTTTGAGCCAACCGCTGAATATTTACGAGCTGCACGCCGGCTCCTGGAAGCGGCACGAGGACGGGTCTCTCCTTTCCTATGTCGAGCTTGCCGACGAGCTTGTGCCCTACCTGAAAGAAATGGGCTACACCCACCTGGAACTGATGCCGCTTGCCGAATACCCCTTTGACGGCTCCTGGGGATATCAGATTTGCGGCTACTATGCACCCACCTCGCGCTACGGCAGTCCGCAGGATTTGATGGAGTTTGTGGACAAACTCCACGAGGCGGGGCTTGGCGTGATTTTGGACTGGGTGCCCGCGCATTTTCCCAAAGACGCGCACGGGCTTTATGAATTTGACGGTCAGCCGCTTTACGAATACCAGGGCGCCGACCGCATGGAACACGCCGGCTGGGGAACGCGCCGCTTTGACGTTGGGCGCGAGGAGGTTCAAAGCTTCCTCATCTCCAACGCGGTTTACTGGATTGACACCTACCACATTGACGGTTTGCGCGTGGACGCCGTTGCCTCGATGCTCTATCTGGACTACGACAAAAAGCCGGGCGAATGGATCCCAAACAGTTACGGCGACAACCGTTGCCTGGAAGCCATTGCCTTCTTCCAAAAGCTGAACGACCGCCTTTCCCACCTCTACCCCGACGTTCTATCCATTGCCGAGGAATCGACCGCATGGGCAAACATTACCCACATGGGCGGCGACGGGCTTGGGTTCACGCTGAAATGGAATATGGGCTGGATGAACGACAGTCTTGCCTACCTTTGCGAAGATCCGCTTTGGCGCTCCTACCACCACAACAAGCTGACCTTCCCCCTGACCTACGCCTATTCCGAGCGTTTTATTCTTCCGGTCTCGCATGACGAAGTGGTGCACGGCAAAAAATCGCTCCTTGACCGCGCCCCCGGCCCCTACGAGCAAAAATTTGCCAACACGCGCGCCTATCTTGCCTATATGATGACGACGCCGGGCAAAAAGCTCCTCTTTATGGGCTCGGAGATCGGGCAGTTCCGCGAATGGGATTTTGCCGGGCAGTTGGAATGGTTCCTTTTGGACTATCCCATGCACGGCGCCTTCCAGAACTACGTTGCCGCGCTCAATCATTTCTATCTTGCCAACCCCGCCCTTTGGGAGCGGGACGGCGACTGGATGGGCGGTTTTGAATGGATTGACGCCGACAACGCCGAGCAGAGCATTTATTCCTACCGCCGCAAAGATTCCGCCGGGCATGAAATCATTGTCTTGCTCAACTTTTTGCCCATCCGGCGCGACGATTTCCTGCTTGCCGTTCCCTTTGCCGGAACCTATGAAGAGGTTTTCAACTCCGACCGCAAAGAGTTTGGCGGCGAAGGAATCGTTAACTCCGGCAAATTCCATACCGAACCCTGTTTGCTCCGCTCCTACGGGAACGCCATTCGCATTACCGTTCCCCCAATGAGCGCGTTGTTCTTCCGTTGCACCAGAAAAAAGAAACACCCCAACCCCGGCGTAAATTGATTTTTGCAGAGGAGGTATCCTTTCCATGTTCAAAAAGAAAGAGTGCGTTGCCATGTTGCTTGCCGGCGGTCAAGGCAGCAGACTTTACGCGCTGACCAAAAAAACCGCTAAACCCGCCGTTTCCTTCGGCGGTAAATACCGTATTATCGATTTTCCCCTTTCCAACTGCATCAACTCCGGGCTGGATACCGTAGGTGTTCTGACCCAGTATCAGCCGCTCCAGCTCAACGAATACATCGGCAACGGTCTGCCCTGGGATTTGGACCGCACCTTTGGCGGTGTCAAAATTCTGCCCCCCTACCAGGGGCAAAAGGGCGGCGACTGGTATAAGGGAACGGCAAACGCCATTTGGCAGAACATGGAGTTTATCAACCGTTACCGCGCCGATTACGTCCTGATTCTTTCGGGCGACCATATCTACAAAATGAACTACTCCAAAATGCTTGCCGCCCACAAAAAGAGCGGCGCCGACTGCACCATTGCCGTGATTGACGTCCCACTGGAAGAGGCGAGCCGCTTTGGCATTATGAGCACGCGCGAGGACGGAAGCATTTTCAAATTTTCGGAAAAGCCGAAGAACCCGGACAGCACCAAAGCCTCGATGGGTATTTATATCTTCACCCGCGAAAAGCTGGAACACTACCTGCGCGCCGACGCCGCAGACCCGAAATCCGCAAACGATTTTGGCAAAAACATCATTCCGGCAATGCTTGCCGCCGGCGAAAAGCTGATGGCATACCCCTTTGTCGGCTACTGGAAGGACGTTGGAACCATCCGCTCGCTTTGGGAAGCCAACATGGACCTTTTGGGCGAGCACCCCGCGCTTTCCCTTTTGGATGAAAGCTGGCGCATTTACAGCCGCCACGAGGCCGCTCCTCCCCAATATGTGGGAAGCGGCGCCATCGTTCAAAACGCCTCGGTAACCGCCGGTTGCGAAATTGAGGGCACCGTTCGCAACAGCATTCTGGGAACCGGCGTTGTGGTTGGCAAAGGCGCCGTTGTGGAAGACAGCGTTTTGATGGACGGCGTTACCATTGGCGAAGGGACCACCGTTCGCTTCTCCATTCTTGACGACCGCGTTTCGGTCGGCAAGAACGCGCGCGTTGGCGAAGACCGCTCGAAGACCGACGAAATTACCGTGATTGGCGCCGACTGCAAAATTCCCGACGGCGGCATTGTTCCTCCGGGAGCCATGCTGGAAGACGCAAAGAACGACTGAAAGGAGAAAGCAACATGAAAATTGCAGGATTGGTTTTTTCAAACATTCATGACCGCACCATTCCCGAAATGACCCGGATGCGCACCATGGCAAGTATCCCATTTGGTTGCCGCTACCGCTTGATCGACTTTGCGCTTTCCAACCTTGTCAACTCCGAAATCACCAACATCGGCGTGATTACCCACTACAACTACCAATCGCTGATGGATCACATCGGCGGCGGAAAGGACTGGGATCTTGCGCGCCGCTCCGGAGGCATTAAAATCCTGCCCCCCTATATTACCGCCTACGAAAACGCCGTTGCCGCAAAGCTTTACACCAGCCGGCTGGAAGCATTGCTCGGCGCACAGAACTTTATCAACCGCTGCGGTGCCGATTATATCATTCTTTCGGATTGCGACGCGGTTTTGAACATTGATTTGAACGACGTGATGGAAGACCACATCCGCTCCGGCGCGTTTTTGACGCTAGTGACAAAGCGGATGGACGTTTCCAAATTGCAATTCTCCCACGAGCGGGACATTGCCGTTGTGGATAACGATGGTCGTATTACTGAAATTGACCGCTATATTCCCAAAACCGGGGAGCTGGACATCAGCACCAACATTATGGTCCTGCGCCGGAGCGATTTGCAAAACGCGCTGAACGAGGCGCTTGCGCGCGGGTATACCAGTTTCCATTTGGATATCATCGGCAAAAACCTTTCCAAAAAGTTCTTCCATGCCTACCGCTATGACGGCTGGTATTCGCAAATTGACTCTTTGGAAAAGTATTTTTCGGCCTCCATGCAGCTCCTCAACCCGGATGTCCGCCATTGTCTTTTGGGCAACCCGGAGCGCGAAGTTTACACCAAAATCCGCAACAGTGCGCCCACCAAATATGAAGCGGGCGCCTCGGTTTCCAATTCACTGATTGCCGACGGCTGCGTGATTGAAGGAACGGTGGAAAACTCCATTCTTTTCCGCGGCGTTCACATCAGCCGCGGCACAGTGGTGCGCAACTCCATCCTTTTGCAGGATACCTATGTGGGCGCAAACGTCAGCCTGAACTGCGTGATTACCGATAAGAACGCCTCGGTTCGCGATGACCGCGTGCTTTCGGGACACGAAACCATGCCCTTCTTTATTGGAAAAGGAATGACCGTTTGATCCCTGCCGGAAACAATACATCCTGCCCCGCAAGGCAAAAACCGGAAAGGAAACACAAACCATGAAAAAGATTTTATACGTTGGCGCCGAAGCCATGCCATTTGCGGCAACCGGAGGCTTAGGGGATGTTCTTGGCTCCCTGCCCGCCGCGCTTGCCGCGACCGGCGACTGCGACGTTCGCGTGGTGATCCCGCTTTATGAAACGGCGGCAAAAAACTGGAAAAGCAAGATGAAACGCCTTGCCGAATTCCAGGTTCAGCTCTCCTGGCGCAGCCTTTACTGCGGCGTTTGGGCGCTGGAACAAAACGGCGTGACCTATTATTTCATCGATAACGAATACTATTTCCGCCGCCCCGCTCTTTACGGGCATTATGACGACGGCGAGCGCTATGCGTTTTTCTGCATGGCGGCGCTGGAAATGATGCGGCAGATTGGCTACTTTCCCGATATTCTCCATGCCCATGACTGGCAGGCGGCGCTCTCGGTGGTTTACCTCAACTGCCTTTACCGCCGGGTGCCGGGATATGAGAACATTCGCACGGCATTCACCATTCACAACATTGAATACCAGGGACAATACGATTTTGCCATTCTTGGCGACGTGTTCGCACTCGGGAACGATCAGCATACCCTGATGGAGAACGACGGCTGCATCAACCTGATGAAAGCCGCCATTGAATGCGCCGACCGCGTGACCACCGTCAGCCCCCGCTACGCCGAGGAAATTAAAACCGCCGAATATGCCCACGGGCTGGAAGCCGCGCTCAACCGCGCCTCCGGAAAGCTTTGCGGCATTCTGAACGGCATTGACTACGATTACTACAACCCCGAAAACGATCCGGCGATTGCCGCGGCGTTTACCCGCCGCGCCCTGACCGGAAAGGGCAAGGACAAAATGGCAATGCAAAAGGAATGCGGGCTTCCCGTGCGCCGGGAGATTCCCATGCTGTCGGTCGTTTCCCGTTTGGCCGCGCACAAGGGGCTTGACCTGATTGTTGCTTGCATTGAACGGATCGTTGCGCAAAACGATGTGCAGTTTTTGGTTCTCGGGCGCGGAGAAGAACGCTACGAAAAGTTCTTTATCGACCTGCAAAACCGCCATCCTGACCGCGTGCGCGCGCGCATTTGCTATGACCGCGACCTTTCCAAGCGCGTTTATGCCGCGACCGACATCTTTTTGATGCCCTCCAAAACCGAGCCCTGCGGCCTTTCGCAGATGATTGCCTCGCGTTACGGCGCCATTCCGGTGGTGCGCGAAACGGGCGGGCTTTACGATTCCATCAAGCCCTACTGGGTGGATGAAAAGAACATTCTGCACGGCAACGGCTTTACCTTTGCCGGCTACACCGCCGAGGAACTTTGTGAGCGCACACAGGCGGCAATCGACCTCTGGCGCGACGCCCCCGCGCGCCGGCGCCTTCTTTCCCGCATTATGCAAACCGATTTTTCCTGGGGAAAATCGGCCGCCAAATATTTGGAGCTCTACCGCGGTCTTTGACCCGAATTTTTAGATAATTTTTTCGTGTTGATCCACAGAAAGGCATTTTCATAACCATGAGTGATTTACCAAACAGCGCAGAAGTAAAAGAAATTTTGGAAGGCGTTTTGCAACGCCAGTTCGGTTGCTCGGCGGCGGAAGCCTCGCAGGAGCAAATGTATAAGGCGACCGCCATTTCGGTAAAGACGATTCTTTCGGAAAAGCGCTCCGCTTACAGAAAAAAGGTGAATGCCGCCGGTGCAAAGCGCGTTTACTATATGTGCATGGAGTTCCTTTTGGGGCGTTCCCTCAAAAACAACCTTTGCAACCTCGGGCTTGCCGGCGCCTACGAAAAAGCGCTCAAATCGCTGGGATTTTCCCTGGAAAAGCTCTACGACTGCGAGCCCGACGCGGGGCTTGGCAACGGTGGACTTGGCCGCCTTGCCGCCTGCTTTATGGATTCGCTTTCCTCTTTGGACTATCCGGCAACCGGCTTTTCGCTTTGCTATGAATACGGGCTGTTCAAACAAATGATCGTCAACGGAATGCAGGTGGAGTTGCCAGACGTATGGCTCCCCGGCGGCGAGGTTTGGCTTGTCCCGCGCACCGACCGCATCTACAAGGTGCATTTCGGCGGCCACGTCCAGGAAAAATGGAACGAGGACGGGCATTGCGAAATTACCTACGAGGGCGGCGAAACATACGAGGCGGTCCCCTATGACATGATGATTTCCGGTGCGGACAGCTCCGCCGTCAGCCAGCTCCGGCTTTGGCGCGCCCGCAACATTCAAAACTTCAACATGGGGCTTTTCACACAGGGGCAATACACCAAAGCTTTGGAAGACAGCAACAGCGCCGAGATTATTACCAAGGTCCTTTACCCCTCGGATAACCACGCCGAAGGAAAACTGTTGCGCCTGACGCAACAGTATTTCCTGGTGTCCGCCTCGGTGCAAAGCATTCTGCGCGACCATATGGCGGTTTACGGAACCATGGACAATCTGCCCGAAAAGGTTGCCATTCACATTAACGATACCCACCCGGCGCTCTGCATTCCGGAACTGATGCGCATTCTGATTGACGACTACTTCTTCTCCTGGGAGAAAGCCTGGGATATGGTAACAAAGGTGGTTTCCTACACCAACCATACCGTTATGCCCGAGGCGCTGGAAACCTGGGACGAGGATTTGTTCAAGCTCCGTCTGCCGCGTATTTACACCATTGTCAAAGAGATTAACGAGCGCTTCTGCCGCGAGGCATGGGAGCATTTCCCCGGCAACTGGAACACCATCTCCCGTCTTTCGGTCATCGGCTACGGACAAGTGCGCATGGCAAATCTTTCGGTCATCGGTTCGCATTCGGTCAACGGTGTTTCCAAACTGCATTCCACCATTTTGCGCAAATCCACCTTTAAGGATTTTTACAAAATGTATCCCGAGCGGTTTGACAACGTGACCAACGGCATTGCCCACCGCCGCTGGCTTTGCTATTCCAACCCCAAGCTCGCCGCGCTTCTTTCCGAGTGCATTGGCGACGGCTACCGCCACAACCCCGAAGAGCTTGCCGAGTTTGCAAAATTTGCCGACAACCAGGAGGTTCTCAACCGTCTGCGCGCCATCAAGCACCAAAACAAGGTCGCCTTCTCCAACATGATTCACGAGAAGACCGGGCGGCTGTTGGACACCCACTCGGTATTCGACGTTCAAATCAAGCGCCTGCACGAATACAAGCGGCAGCTGCTGAACGCCTTGAATATCATTGGGCTGTATCTTGACCTGCACGACAACCCCAACCTGGATATGCAACCGCAAACCTTCCTCTTCGGCGCAAAAGCCGCCCCCGGCTACGCCATGGCAAAGCGCATTATCAAACTGCTTTGCATGTTGAGCAAGGATATTGAGGCGCACCCCGCCATTCACGAAAAGCTTTCGGTCGTCTTCCTGGAAGATTACAACGTCAGCCTTGCCGAAGCACTCATCCCCTCGGCGGAGATCAGCGAGCAGATCAGCCTTGCCGGCAAGGAAGCCAGCGGAACCGGCTGCATGAAGCTGATGATGAACGGTGCCATGACCATTGGCACGCTGGACGGCGCCAACGTGGAAATGCAGGCAGCCGCCGGCAAGGACAATATGTTCATCTTCGGCCTGACCGCCGATGAGGTGGAACAGCTCTGGCTTTCGGGCTATCAAGCACCCTATTACTACAACACCAACGAGCGCCTGAAACGCATTGTGGACCGTTTGGTTTACGGTTTTGCGGGCGAATCCTTCTCGGATATTGCCTCCTACCTGCTCAGCGGCCACGGCATTGCCGACCCCTATATGTGCCTGGCGGACTTTGAATCCTACCGCACCACGCACGAAAAGATGATGCAGGCTTACCGCGATAAGCCCCGCTGGAACAAGATGTCGCTCTTCAACATTGCCGCCTCCGGCTATTTTGCCGCCGACCGCTCGATTGAGGAATACGCAACGAGAATTTGGAATTTGAAGAAGATTAAATAAAAAGCATTCAAAAATGAGGAAGGGATTGAAAAATCCCTTCCTCTTTTCTTTTTTTCAATCCTCCACCCGTTCGCCGAGGATGTTGCGGTATTTTTGATAGAAAGATTCAAAGTAGCCGCCGTCGAGTGCCTCTCGGATTTTGGATGTGAGTTCGTTATAGAACCAGAGGTTGTGCGTAACGCACAGCGACATTCCCACCGACTCCTTGGCTTTGATGAGGTGGCGCAAATAGGCGCGCGAATAGTTGCGGCAGCAGGGACAACCGCAGGTCTCGTCCAGCGGGCGGGGGTCCTTGGCATATTTCTCGTTGCCCAGGTTGATTTTGCCATGCCAGGTGAACAGATTTCCGTGGCGCGCGTTGCGGCTGGGCATAACGCAATCGAAAAAGTCCACGCCCAGGTGCACCGCCTCCAAAATGTTGCAAGGGGTGCCAACGCCCATCAGGTAGCGCGGTTTGTCCTTGGGCATATAGGGCTCGACCGCATCGATGATGCGATACATTTCCTCGGTCGGTTCCCCAACGGCAAGCCCGCCGATGGCATAGCCCTCGCAGGGGACCTGGGCAATCATTTGCATGTGGGCAATGCGCAAATCCTCAAAAGTGCTGCCCTGGTTGATGCCAAAGAGCATTTGGTGGCGGTTGATGGTATCGGGCAGGCTGTTGAGGCGGTCCATTTCGGCGCGGCAACGAACCAGCCAGCGGTAGGTGCGCTCCATGCTCTTTTTGCAATAGGGGTAGGGGGAAGGGTTCTCCACGCACTCGTCAAACGCCATGGCAATGGTGGAGGCGAGGTTGGACTGGATTTGCATGCTCTCCTCGGGCCCCATGAAGATCTTTTTGCCGTCCACGTGGGAGGAAAAATAAACTCCCTCCTCCTTGATGCGGCGCAGTTTTGCCAGCGAGAAGACCTGAAAGCCGCCGCTATCGGTCAGAATGGGGCGGTCCCAGTTCATAAACTTGTGCAGTCCCCCCATCTCGCGGATCAGCCCGTCGCCGGGGCGGATATGGAGATGGTAGGTGTTGGAAAGCTCCACCTGACAGCCGATTTCGCGCAGGAGCATGGTGTTGACGCCGCCCTTGATAGCGGCGCAGGTGCCCACGTTCATGAACACCGGGGTTTGAATATCCCCGTGAACGGTATGCAAAACGCCCCGGCGCGCTCTGCCGTCGGTGGTCAATAACTCAAACATAAATAGGTTTTTCCTTTCGTTTTTCAAAAGCCGGTGCGGTCAAACTGGCGGTCCAGCACGCGCTTGGTCAGCTCCATTGCCACCGGGCGCCCGTGGGGGCAGAAGGTAATATCCGGCAGTTCCATCAGCTTTTTGACCAGCCATTCAATCTCCTCGGGCGAATATTCCCTGCCCCCTTTGATTGCCGCTTTGCAAGCCGCCTGGTAGAGGGCTTTTTCAAACAGAATGTCGCGCGTGAGGCGGACGCTACCGGTGTTGTCGATCAGCCTGCCCGCCATTGTTCCGAGCATGGCGCCAACGGCGCCCGGCTCCACCCCCTGGGGAATGGCATCGGCAAGGACGGTGTTTTTGGCATAGCGCAAGCGGAAACCGATTTTTTGCAGTTCGCCGTCAAACTCTTCCAGCGCTGATACCTCGGCGGCGGTGAGCATGGTTTCCACCGGGAGCATGAGCATTTGCGAGGTGACCGGAACGCTTGCAAGCCCGGCTTTCAGCTCCTCAAACAGAATGCGCTCATGGGCGGCGTGCTGGTCGATGAGCAGTAGCTTTTCGCCGGTTTCCACCAACACATAACACCGGAAAGCAACGCCCAGAATGCGGTAGGGCGGCAGGGCGGCGGGCGCTTCCCCAGTTTGGGGCGCCCCGGCTCTTGCCGGCGGCGTTCCAATGGATTCCAACTTCATTGCCCCGTTGGTTTCGGGCACCGGGAATTCGGCATTGGGATTGACCGAGGGCGGAAATTTGACATTGACGTGCAGCGGCACCTGAACGGCGCCTGCGGGCAGGTCTTCTTTTTTTGCCGCCGGGGGTTCGGGCTTGGGAGCCTCCGGCTTTTGCGGCGGCGTAGTGGTTGCCGGCATTGGATTGACCCCTGCCACCGTGCGCAAATACTCCGAGGAGGTCATGCGCGACTGGGGCTGATGCTGAATGGTCTTTTGCGTATCATAGGAAAGCTGGCGCTGGGAAAGCGAACCTGGGCGCTCCACCTCCACCGGCGCGGTTGCCTGGGAGAGTTTGCCGCCCGGATAGGCAAACGGGTTCTTTTT
>CAMOLD010000005.1 GCA_946618395.1 uncultured Clostridia bacterium | reverse complement strand
TCAGGGCAACCGCACAAAGCGCGGGCCCTCTTTGCCAAGTGTTCCGGTTGGCAAAAAGCCGCATTTTGCAAGCACGCGCTGCGAGGCGGCGTTTTCCGGCTCGGTCTCGGCTTCCACACGGGTAACACCGGGCTGTTGGAGCGCCCATTCCACCGCCGCGCGAACAGCCTCGGTTGCATAGCCGCGCCCCCAAAAGTCTTCCAGAATGCCGTAGCCGATTTCCACCGACCCGTCCGGGTTCAGACCCTTAAAGCACAAATCCCCCACGTGCTTGCCGCTTTTTTCTTCCATCATCCAAATTGCATACCAGTTCCATTGTTCGGGGTGGTCAAGGGCGCCTTGCAGCATTTCGCGGTAGGCGGCAGCCAGAATTTCATCGGTTTGACCCGAAATAAACTGCACCATCTCATTGTGAAGCGCAACGCGGAGGCGCAAACGCGCGGTTTCCAGCACCGTTGGAGTTCCGGATTTTTCAAGCTCCCGCTTGTGCCCAAGGTGAATGCCGATATGCCCCACGCCGAGAATGACGCCCGCGCCGAACAGGATCGGATTTTGACCGTAACTTGCAATCAATAAAACGGCGGCAACCGGCAAGGTCGCGCCCGCTACCGGAATTCTCAACAGCGAGCGGTAAAAGTCCGCCATCGTTTTTTTACTTTTGAAGTATCGAACCCAATAGATCTCGTAAAGGAGCATTGCCAGTGCCGCCCCGACGAGCCACAGGAGTCGAAAATCAAGCCCATGTGGGTTGAAATCGCTGAAAATGAGAACAAGGGCGGACACCAGAACCTCGCCCACGCGCTCCAAAATCAGCAAGACCTTGTTTTCATTTTTTGCGTATGTTTCATAGCCCTGCGGAAGATGTTTTGTCCAAAACAGGTTCGGGACAAACAAAAGGGCAAGAAAAATCAACCCGATATAGGAAAATCCAAAGTGCATGAAAGGCATCTCCAATCTATTTTTCTACGTTTTTCAGTATAACACGCAAAATCCATTTTTGCAACCCGTATATGCGAAAATCGCTGTTTTTTTGCAAAAATGCGGAGTTTTTTTGAGTTTTCAAGTTTGTCGGCGACATTTTTTGCCCGGTCGGTTCGGTTGTGCGAACAACTCATAGGTCCTCGCCCTTCAAAATGTGCCACCGGCACATTTTGGGCACAGCTACGCTATGTGCCCGGGCTTTCCGAATCCGCCCATCCAAATCTCCCACGCAAAAAGGGCGCCGCGATTGCGACGGCTTTTTGTCGGCGACATTCTCTGCCCGGTCGATTCGGTTGTGCGAACAACTCATAAGTCCTCGCCCTTCAAAATGTGCCACCGGCACATTTTGGGCACAGCTACGCTATGTGCCCGGGCTTTCCGAATCCACCCATCCAAATCTCCCACCACAAAAGAGGCAGTTGCTTGTGCAACTGCCTCTTTTGTGGTGGGAGATGGTGGATTCGGACCACCGAAGCTGAAAAGCAACAGATTTACAGTCTGCCCCCTTTGGCCACTCGGGAAATCTCCCGTATTGGAAGAGTTCACAAAAGCGTGAACTCTTTGGAGCTGGTGATCGGAGTCGAACCAACAACCTGCTGATTACAAATCAGCTGCTCTGCCATTGAGCCACACCAGCGAACAATGTCCGCCGCGATTTCGCTTTCGGAACGCAGATATTATATCACACTCCTTTTTGTTTGTCAACCCTTTTTTTCAAAAAATCCGGAAGTTTGAAATTGGTTGGAAAGGTCAAACAAAACAAAAGCGAAAAAAATTGGGCAAAGACCTTGCAAAGCCGGGAAAAACATGGTATAATATACAGCGTTCCCAAAAAGGAACAAAAGAATAAAGAACTACCCGTAGCCCAGCTGGATAGAGCGCAAGACTCCGACTCTTGAGGCCGCAGGTTCGAATCCTGTCGGGTAGGCCAAAACAGCCCCGTGCAACCGCACGGGGCTGTTTTGGCCTACCCGACCCGAAAGAATCGGCTCGCCTTCGGCGGGGCAGGGCAAGTTTGCGCAGCAAACTTGATAGCAAACGCTTTGCGTTTGCGTTTCGAATCCCTGTCGGGGGCCAAAAGCAAGCATTTTCCATATCTCTGTTTCTTTTGAAAACAGCCCCGCGCAACCGCGCGGGGCTGTTGTTGCTTATCCCAGGGAGAACCTGAGCGATGAGCGAAGCGAAGACGCAGATTCGCGGCAAGGAAGAGAAACGATTTTGAGAAAAGCCGCGAATTGGGTTCTGAATCCTGTCGGGTTTTCCGTTTTGCAATGATATCCGTTCCTTCCGGAACGGATGATATTCCTTCGGGATGGTATCGCACTGCGTGCGATGATATACGCCTGCGGCGTATGGAGAAAATATTTGCAGCACGCAAATATATCATGCCGTGCGGAGCAACATGCAGAGCACGGTATATCATGCGGCGAAGCCGTATCTCATATCGCGCCAGCGATATATCATTGCCTTTCTCCCTGCGGGGCAGGTTTTTCGCCCCATTTCTTGCACCATAAACGCACATTTTTGCAAAAATACATCGAAATATCCGACTTTTCAGCAAGAAAGTCGATTAAAGTCGGTGAAAAAGGTATTGACTTTTCTATTTTTATATGGTATAATAATAAAAATCTGTGATTTTATTATGGTGACGAAGATGGGATTAAAAGCTTATTTTGACGTTGCAAAATATAAAATTGGTGCACTGTTTTCACGGCGCCGTGCTTTTTCGGCAATTGTTTTTGATAGCAAGATTGGAAAGCGCTCAGCAATAAAAAATCATTCCCGGCTTTATGGAAGCACTCTTGGAGAATATTCTTATCTTGGCAGAAATTGTTTGGTTCAAAAGACCAGGATAGGAAAGTTTGTTTCAATTGCCGACGGTTGCAATATCGGTTTGCCGTCGCACTCCTTGAAAGCAGTTTCCACAAGTCCGGTTTTCTTTTTTGGGAAAAACATCATCGGCATTTCTTATTCAGACCAAAAGCCCGAAGAACAATTGCCGACCGTGATTGGCAACGACGTTTGGATTGGTGCCGGTGTCTTGATTAAATCGGGCATTCAAATCGGGGACGGCGCTGTGATTGGCGCCGGCGCAGTAGTCACGCATGATGTTCCTCCGTATGAAATTTGGGGGGGAACACCGGCAAAATGCATTCGTAAACGATTTGACGAAGAAACCATTCAAAAATTGCTGGAACTGAAATGGTGGGAATGGGATGAAACGAAATTGAAACAATACGCGCCTGATTTTGAAAGTCCGCAAAAACTGCTGGAACAAATCGAGGCCACCCATTCTTCAAAAAGATGAGCGCAAGGAGCATGCAGTGAAAAAAGTTTTGTTTTTTGCGGTTTATCCTGCGCCCTATCGCGCCGTTCTTGCAAAGGCGCTGGCTGAGGGATATCAAACCGAAATTTTCTATGCGAGCGGCGGCGGCGACGATCGCGCCGCGCAGTGGTTTGACCGCGGTAGTTACCACACGTTGGATACGCGGAACGGAATGGACTTTTTCCGGGATTGCAAAAAAAGAATCAACCGGTTCGATTTGGTTGTCGTCATGGATTTTAGCGGAAAAGAATCGGTCAAACTTTTGGCGCTTTGCCGCCGGAAAAAAGTTCCCTATGTGGTCAACTGCGACGGCGTGATGCTCTTCCGCCACGGCAATTTCCTGCGGGATTGGATTAAAAAATACATTCTCGGCAAGGCGGCGGCATATCTTGCCAGCGGCGCGCATGCCAAACAGTATTTCTTGCAATACGGCGCCGACGAAGCCAAAATTCACTTTCATCCGTTCACGTCTATTTATCAGTCGGATATCCTGCCCGCTCCACTTTCTGCGGACGAAAAAAGCGCATTGCGGGAAAAGCTCGGGTTGCCGCATGGAAAACTTTGCATTGCGGTTGGCAGATATATCCCGCTCAAACGTTACGACGTTTTGCTGGCCCTTTGGAAGCAGATGCCGCCTGACGCGAATCTGCTTTTGATTGGCGGCGGGCCCGAAAAGGAGCACTACCAACAAATCCTTTCGGAATCCGGCTTGCAAAATGTGATTCTGGAAGATTTTCACCCGTTTGCGGAGTTGATGGAATACTACCGTGCCGCCGACCTGTTCCTGCACCCCACCAGCTATGACGTTTGGGGGCTTGTTGTCAACGAAGCAATGGCAAGCGGACTGCCGGTGGTGGTCAGCGACACCTGCGTTGCCGGGTTGGAGCTGGTGAAAAACGGAGAAAACGGTTACGTTGTCCATTTGGGCGACGACGAGGATTTTTTGCAAAAAGCAAAGTCGATTTTAGAGGATGACAAGCTGCGCGCCTCCATGTCGGCGTCGGCAATCCAAACCATTTCCGACTATACGGTGGAAAAGATGGTGCAATCGCAAATGAAGACGATCGGGGAGGTGCTTTCCGGTGAATAGAACGGCATTGATCATCAACGCCGACGATTTCGGCTTGACCGAAAGCTGCACAAAAGCCATTGCCGAGGCGTTTCGCTTGGGGTTGATCTCTTCTACCACCGCCTGCGCCAACGGCGAAGCCATTGAAAACGCTTATCGGATTGCAAACGAAAACGGCTTTCTTAACCGCGTGGGAATCCATATCAACTTGACCGAAGGGGCTCCCTTGACCGAGGGCATCAAAAGCGATCCTTTCTTCTGCGAAAGCGGTGTTTTTCATGGGAAGATCAACCGCCTCAAAAAGCCGGGCAAGAAAACGCTTGCCCATCTGGAAGCCGAGGTTGCCGCGCAAATCGAGCGGCTCAAAGCAATCGGATTTCCAATCAGCCATGCGGATTCGCATCACCATATCCATACAGGCTTGTTTTTGATTGGCAGCGTTGAAAAAGTGTTGAAACAATATGGGATCGGCAAAATCCGGTTGCACCGGAATTTTGGCGCTATCCCGTTTTATAAGCGGTTCATCAAAAACCGTTTCAACAAACGCCTGCAAAAAGACGGGTTTGTAACAACCGAAAAAATGGGTTCGTTTGAGGACCTTGCCGCAATGCCGGAGGAGGCAAAGGCACACTTGACCGAGATCATGGTGCATCCGGATGTTGACCGGGAAGGGGTTTTGATCGACCGGGTGGACTATGAGGGCGATTGTCCCGTTGGCAGACCGCTTGCCGATCTTTTGCTCTATTTGCAAAACGAAACTTTGATTTCTTACGGGGAACTATGAAAATTTTATACGGATTTTCCAATTGCAGCGACCGGCTTTACGGCGAACTGTTCCGGGATAAACCGATTTCGGTTTTGCAACCCGACCAGAAATACCACGGGTTACTCATCCGCGGGCTGGTTGCGGGCGGCGCCGACGTGCGGTGCGTTTCGGGATTGCCGGTCAACCGTGCGGTGACCAAAAAGCTTTTTTTGCACGAGCCGGACGAGCGCGAAAACGGCGCCGATTACCATTACCTCAAAACCGTCAATCTGCCGCTGTTTCGGCAGGCGGGCATCTATTGCGGTTCGCGCAAATCGGTCACAAAGGATTGCGATGTCATTCTTTGCGATTGCCTCAATCTGGCAAACGCTTTCGGCATGATCGCCGGGGCGAAACGCAAAAAGAAGCCGGTGATCCTGATTGTCACCGACCTGCCCGAATTTCAGCGCGGCAAACTGTTGCGCCGATTGAACGAAAGCATGTTCAAAAAAGCCGACGGCTTCATTCTTTTGACCGAGCAGATGAACGAAAAAATCAACCCCGGTGGCAAACCGTATATCGTGCTGGAAGGGCACTCGGACGGAGCACTTTCCGAATTGCCGCGCGAGGAGAAGACCGAGCGCAAAACCGGCAAACAAATTGTTTTGTATTCGGGCAGTTTGATGAAACTTTACGGCATTCAAAACCTGGTGGCAGGCTTTTTGCGGGCAAAGCCGGAGAACGCCGAACTGCACATTTACGGCGACGGCGACTACCGCGAAGAGCTGGAAGCAATTTGCCAGGCAGAACCGTCCGTCCGGTATTTTGGCTCGCGCCCGAATGCCGAGGTGGTTGCGGCGCAACAGCGCGCGGCGCTCCTGGTTAATCCGCGCCCGACCGCGCCGGAATACACCAAATATTCTTTCCCTTCCAAAACCATGGAGTATCTCGCGTCGGGAACTCCTGCGCTGACCACACGCCTGCCGGGCATTCCGCACGACTATGACGCGCACCTCAACTATATTGACGACGAAACGCCGGAGGGAATTGCCGCAGCAATTCAAACCGTTCTTGCCCGCCCTCAGGACGCGCGCGAGGAACAGGCAAGAAACGCGCGCAAATTCGTATTGGAGGGAAAGTCCAATACCGTGCAGGCAAAAAAGATTCTTGCCTTTGCAACATCCATTTTAGAAAACAAAGCATAAAAAATTCAGGAGAAACGGAGAACGCATGATCAAAAAGAGGACAACCATCCGCCCCTTTGAGTTTGTTTTAGGGGTCATCATCCTATATACGGTCATGCCCATCGTCTCGCAACTTTTCAGCGACTTTTTGACGACCTATGCCTATATGGCGCTGTTGCTGGGCGCGGTGGTGTTTACAATGGCGATTCGGGGAACAGCATCGCTTGCCGAGTCCATTTTGGTGTTGCTCCCGTTTGTTTTTTGGATGTTCTTGGAGCTTTTGACAAAAGATCAGCAACTGCTTCTTTGGGGATATAGTTCTATGCTGATGCTGGCGCCCATCTTGTTTGGCGTTCTTTTGATGAAAGAAAGCGGGCCGAAAGTGGTGCGGTTTCTTGCCGTTGTGTTGGCAATTTCAGTTTTGGTTACCATTGTTACCACCATCATCGGATCGGTCGAATATCCGGATGCCGCGCGGTATCTTGCTACTGTAGATTCAGATGACCCGCTTTTGCGGACGTATAACTATCTCAACCTGGGCGGCTACGAGTTTGTTTACACCTGCATTTTGCTGTATCCGCTGGTCATTTTTGCTTACAAGCAAAAGCGGTTACACCTGATTTTGGCAATCATTGCTTCGGCTTTGGTGCTTGCCCTAACGCTCAATTCCGGCTATACCACAGCGTTCTTGCTTTGGATGGCGACGACGGCAACATTTTTCCTGTCCAAAAAGCTGAACAAACGCGGCGTTCTGTTCCTGCTGATTGCGACCATTCTTGCCATTATTCTCTTTTTCACGTTGTTTTCATCGGGCATCAAGAGTCTTGCCAAACTGGTTGACAACGAGGATATTGCCTACCGGTTGGAAGCGCTTTCGGGCGGAAGTGAGGGCATTCGCGCCAGTGAAGACGATCGTATTTCCCTTTATGAACTGTCTCTGAAAGCCTTCTTCAAAAGCCCATTATTCGGCAATATTTTAGGCAAAAAAAGTATCAACAGCGGCCATTCCTTCATTTTGGACTTTGCCGCGCAATACGGTTTGATCGGCATTGTTTTGCTGATCGTGATGTACCGGGTTATTTTCGTCCACTTTTATAAACCCTTTGAGCGCGTGCAGGGATACGGCTATATTTTGTGGATGTTCCTGCAAACGCTGATCCTTTCGACGGTGAATACCGGTATGTGGATCAACATCCTTGCCTGGTTCATTCCGCTTTCGGTGACCGCAATTTTGCAGACAAGGAAAAGGGAGAATATCCTTTTGGATAATATCAAAAAAACAGCGGAAAGGAGAGCAAGATGAAAATTCTTTGGGTGGTCAATAGTGTTTTGCCGGAAATTGCCGCAGCCAATCATCTTCCGCCGGCAACCGGAGCAGGATGGCTTTCGGGAATTTTACATGGTTTGCAAACCTATACCACAGGAGCAAGAATTTTAGTTTGCTTCCCTTTTTGTGGAAGAAAGCTATGCGGCGCTGTTGAAAATTTCTCCTATGAATCTTTTTATGAAAAAAGCAATTTCAAAAAAGAAAAGCGCGCCAAACAGGAGCTGCGCGAGATTTTTTCGCGTGAAAAGCCGGACTTGATTCATATTTTCGGCACCGAATATCCCCATGCGCTCTCGGCAATGGAGATTGCTTGCGAGCTTGGGAAAACCGATCAAACGCTTATTAACGTGCAGGGGTTGATTTCAGTTTGCGCCAGACACTATGAAGCGGGCTTGCCGCCACGTGTCGTTCATGCCTGCACATTACGCGACTTTTTGAAGTTGGATAACATCGCGGGGCAGAAAAGAAAATTTGAAAAACGCGGAAAATTTGAAATTTCCGCAATTCGGCAAGCAAAACACATTATTGGAAGAACCGAATGGGATAAAGCCTGCATTTTAAGGTTGAACAGCGGCATCCAGTATTACAAATGCTATGAGACCCTGAGAAACGCTTTTTATGAAGGTGCATGGAAACAAGAGGATTGTGAGCCGTTTTCGGTTTTTGTTTCCCAATGCAATTATTCACTTAAAGGGTTTCACATGGTTTTAGAAGCTTTTGCAGACCTTGTGAAAAAATATCCTACTGCGCGCCTGTACACGACAGGTCCAGACTTGGCCGAAGTTTGCAGTCTGCGCAATTTGAAACATAAGACCTATTACGATGTATATTTGAAAAAGCTGATTATCCGATACGGTTTGCAGAAGCACGTTGCCTTTTTGGGCAATTTGGATGCCGAAGGGATGAAACATCAATTACTCAAATCCAACGCCTTTGTTCTGTCTTCCTCGGTAGAAAATTCCTCGAATTCTTTGGGCGAGGCTATGCTTTTGGGATTGCCGTGTATTGCCTCGGATGTGGGCGGTGTAAGAACCTTTGTTCGCCACGAGGAAAGCGGATTGCTTTACCCGTTTGATGAGCCGTATATGCTGGCGAACTATCTGGATCTTGTTTTTTCAGACCAGACACTGGCAAAAACGCTGGGATCTAACGCTAAAAAGAGTGTGAGGCAGAAGTTTGATGCGCAAAACAACGCGGAAACTCTGTTTGCTATTTATCAGTCAATTTGGCAAAAGAGTGTCGAAATATGATGAGTAAATTGTTGACAGTAACCTTCTTTTCCAATTTTCTTTTGCACCATCAAACGCCGTTTTGCGAGGCGATGGTGAAAGAGCTGGGAAAGAATTTCAAATTTGTGGCAACGCAGCCCATTCCTCAGGAACGGCTGGATATGGGATATCGCGACTTGAGTCATGAAACGGACTATGCGGTCAATTCCTACGAGGATGAGGCTTCTTACCGTGAAGCCATGCGCCTTGGGGCAGAGAGCGACGTTGTCATCATCGGTGACGCGCCCGACTGTTTTGTTGAGGAGCGGCTGAAAGAAAACAAGCTCACCTTCCGCTATTGGGAACGTTTTTTCAAAGAGGGAAAATGGAAGATTCTTGATCCCCGCGTATTCCGGCTTCACTATCGGTTGAGCATGCGCTACCGCAAAAAGAATTTGCATATGCTTTGTGCCAGTGCCTATACCGCGCCGGATTGCCGGTTCATTCATGCCTATCCCGGCAAAACTTACCGCTGGGGCTATTTCCCCGCGGTGAAAACCTACGATTCCATCGACGGAATTTTGCAAAGCAAAAAGAGAAACAACATTCTTTGGGCCGGAAGGTTTCTTGGATGGAAACACCCCGAGGCGCCGCTTTCGGTTGCAAAAAAACTCCGCGACGAGGGCTATGATTTTCAAATGAATTTCATCGGCAGCGGAGAGTTGGAAGGCAAGGTCCATGACTATATCGAGAAAAACAACCTTTCCGACCGCGTGCACCTCTTGGGAACCATGTCGCCCGAAGAAGTGCGGCGGAACATGGAACAGTCCGATATCTTTCTCTTTACCTCCGACCGCAACGAGGGCTGGGGCGCCGTGCTCAACGAGTCGATGAACAGCGGCTGTGCTGTTGTGGCGAGCGGAGCAATCGGATCGGTGCCCTACCTGATTCGGGACGGCGAAAATGGTTTGATTTACAAAAACGGAAATCATAATGACCTGTATCAAAAAGTGAAATATTTGCTGGATCATCCCGAAAAACGGAAGGAACTGGGCAGGGCAGCATACAAAACGCTGACCGAAGTTTGGAACGCCGACACCGCTGCTGAACGGTTTTTGGAGCTGATTTCAGCCATCAAACAAGGCAAGGCTTCGCCCTTTGCGGACGGCCCTTGCAGTAAGGATTGAGAAGTATGAAAATTCTTTATATTACGCAAATGTATCCTTCGGCAGAGTTGCCCCAGTATTGCGCTTTTTTGCACAATCAGGTGAAAGCAATGCAGGGGTGCGGGGCCGAGATTTCGGTGGTTGTTCCGTCTGTTGAAAAGCCAACAGGACATACGGTGTATGACGGAGTCGATATTTTCTACGTTTCCTACCGCGATTTCAGCCGCACAGCATTTGCGCCGCTCGTTTATTTTCATCTGAAAAAAGAACTCAAGCGGATGCTTAATGTAAAGGATTATGATATTGTTTATGCCATTCATGCGCCGGTCAATATCCTGTATTTTGCGCAGAGGCTTGCAAAAATAAATAGATTGCCGTTTATTGTGCATTACCGGGGATACAATATTTTTACCGAATTTGAAGGCAATCAAAAAGCCTTTTTGAGCAATCCCGAAAAGGCGATGGAGCGAATTGTCAAAAAGACCGATTTGAGCCTGGCAGTCAGTAAAAAGACTGCGTCAATTATTACCGATCGGTTCCCGAATTTGCCGGTGGAAACGGTTTATAATGGGATCAATCACGAAGTTTTCAACGGGCAAACGGAATGTGCCCCGCATGAGGGCATCCGCATTCTTTGCGTTGCCAATCTGATCCCTATTAAAGGACACAAATACTTATTTGACGCTTTTCGCCAACTGTTGCAACAATATCCCGAAAAGAAATTGCAGCTGGATATTGTCGGCCGCGGTCCGAGCGAAGCCGAATTGAAAGCGTATGTGAAAACAAATAAAATTGAAAATGTCAATTTTTACGGTTACATTCCGCATGAAAAAGTTTCCGAAATGATGCAGAATACCGATATTTTCGTTTTACCATCTGTTTATGAATCGTTTGCAAACGTTTGCTTGGAAGCCATGGCCTGCAAAAAGCCGATCGTTATTTTTGAAGGGCAGGGTATTGACGAGGTTTTGACCGACGGGGTGAATGCCATGATTGCCGAAAAAGCGAATGGCATACAACTCAAGGAAAAAATCGAGTTTCTCATCAACAATCCGAAAAAGCGTGCGGAAATTGCCGAAAACGGGTATTTGACGGCGCAATCATTCTCCTGGCAAAAATCCGGGGAAAAACTTGTGGAAATTATTGAAAGGGTTATTTGCAAAAATGCAAATCAGCGTTGTAATTCCGGTTTATAACACCAAGGAGTATTTAGCTTTTTGCGTGAATTCCGTGCTTTCGCAAACGTTTTCCGATTACGAAATCCTGCTGGTGGACGACGGATCAACAGATGGGTCTGCGGAATTGTGCGATCAACTTGCAAAGGAGCACCCGCAAATACGCGCGATTCATAAACCGAATGGCGGCGCTTCCAGCGCGCGCAACAGAGGGATCGACGAGGCAAAGGGCACTTACATTCATTTTATTGACAGCGACGATTTTTTGCCGGATCCCGGCGTTTATTCCGAATTGGTTTCCGTATTCTCGTCGAACGTTGACATTCTCTTTTCCAGAAGGATCCGCTACAACGAGGATTTGACCGCGCAAACGGCAATTCAGCCGGAATATTTGCAGGAGGGATTGTTTGAAGGGGACGTTTTGTACGATGTGATTTCCAACGATTACGAACTTACCTTGACCTGCCCGGTGAACAAAATGTTCCGCACGGCATTTTTGCGCGAAAAGAAACTGTATTTTGTTGAGGGATTGCTCCACGAAGAGGACGAATGGTTGCCGCGCGTAGTTGCGAACACGCAAAGGGTCTGGTTTTCCCATTGCATTCTATACGGCGTGAGGGAGCGGAGCGCAGGGTCGTTTTCCGCAGCAAAGAACGACGACGCATTGCACCGCCGAACCAAAGCAAAGCTCTATACGGTTACCTCCGGCGTGGAGTATATGAAAGGGATCCTTTCCGATCAAAAAACGCTACAAGCCGCGGTTGGATATTATTGGGGATATTTTATCAACGCGGTTGTCGGCGTAGGGCGCATCAAAAACCCGAAAATCCGGCGCGCTGCTTTGAAAGAGATCAAAAAGAAGAAAGCGTTTTTTAAAAACTACAAAATGTTGGAAAGCCGAAACTGGCGGCTGATGGGGTGGATGTTTGCCCATTTGGGCGTGAATTTCACTTCAAAGATCGTCATTTTGAGGTATAAGCAAAAATAGAGTTGTGGTGCAATATGATAAATAATCAAACGAAAAACCCGAAAATCAGCGTAGTCATCCCGGTTTACAATGCCGAAAAGGATATTGACCGCTGTATGCAATCTATTTACAATCAAACCTTCACCGATTACGAGGTTATTTTGGTCAACGACGGCTCGACCGACCAGAGCCTTGCCAAGTGCCGCGCACACGCCGAAAAGGACCCCCGCGTTCAGGTAATCGACCAGGAAAACCAGGGCTCCGGCCCCGCGCGAAACGCGGGTATTGAAGCTGCCAAAGGGGAATACATCTACTTTTGCGATTCGGATGACGAGATCGCTCCCAACCTGTTGGAGCGCGTGTATGCGGTGGCCGAGGAAACCAAGGTTGATTTGGTGGTCTTCTCGGTGCACGCCAAGATTACCGACAGTAAGACCGGCGCGGTTTTGCGGGAGTATGACACCGCAAAAGAGGAGCGGCTGTTTCCCGACTGCGCTTCCTTCCGGCAGGCGTTTTCCAAGCTGTATTATGAGGGCGTGCTGTTCGGCGCACCGTATAACAAGCTGTTCCGGACAACGGTCATTCGCCAAAACGGTGTCCGCTTTCCCGAATTGCGCCGCGGGCAGGACGAGGTGTTCAATATGCGGTATTACCGCTATACATCCTCTTGCAAGGTCATTCCCGATGCGCTCTATCTGTATTACCAGTTTGATAATCAGGGCAGGAACAAAAAATACCGCCTGAGCTATTTTCAAACCACCACAAAAACCTATTTTCAAACGCTTTCCGGGTTGTTGAAGGAATTTGAAGCCGACGATGAATATTCCAAACGCAAATTTCAAAATTCCTTTGTGTATTCCATGGAATCCGCGTCATTGCTTGCCTTCAACCCGGTGGAAAAATTGAGCCGCAAACAAAAAATTGAATTTATTACAAGCGTTGTTTCGGCAGATTTTGTGCGGGATATTGCAAAAGAGATCGTCTTTGTGCCGGAAGGATACGAGCGGTTCTGGCAGTTGTTTTCCGCGCAGGACGCGGTCGGCGTTTACCGGCAGCTGGCGCGGAATATTCGAGTGGAAAAAATCAAAGCCCCGCTTCGCAAAATTCGGGACGCTATCATTAAGAAAAAGTAATTTTTGGAGGAATAAAGAGATGTTATACGAAGAATTGAAAGCCGGAAAGCAGGCATTATCTCTGGTTGGTCTTGGCTATGTTGGAATGCCGATTGCGGTTGCGTTTGCGAAAAAGGGGCTTAACGTGATCGGGTTTGACCTTAACAAATCGAAGATTGAGCTTTATAAATCGGGCGTGGACCCGACAAAAGAGGTTGGCGACGAGACGATTCAAAAAACGACCGTGCAGTTTACCGCGGATGAAACCATGCTGCAAAAGGCAAAGTTCCATATCGTTGCCGTTCCTACGCCAGTCAATACCGACCACACACCAGACTTGACTCCGGTGATTGGCGCAAGCGAAATTTTGGGCAGAAACCTGACCAAGGGTTCTATTGTGGTATATGAATCTACGGTATATCCCGGTTGCACCGAGGATGTTTGCATTCCGATTTTGGAAAAGCAATCCGGCCTGAAATGCGGTGTTGATTTTAAGATCGGGTATTCTCCGGAGCGCATCAATCCCGGCGATAAGGTGCACCGTTTGGAGAACATTCACAAGATTGTTTCCGGTATGGATCAAGAGAGTCTGGAAGAGATTAAAAACGTTTACGATTTGGTGATTGAGGTTGGAACGCACCCCGTTTCCAATATCCGGACAGCCGAGGCGGTCAAGGTGGTGGAAAACAGCCAGCGCGATATCAATATTGCGTTTATGAACGAGCTTGCCATGGTTTTCGACCGCATGGATATTGACACCAACGAAGTGGTGGACGGAATGAACACCAAGTGGAACGCGCTTGGATTCCGTCCCGGACTTGTCGGTGGGCATTGCATCGGCGTTGATCCGTATTACTTTACATACGAGGCCGAAAAGCTTGGCTACCACAGCCAAATTATTCTGAACGGCCGGATTGTCAATGACAGCATGGGCAAATACGTTGCCGATACCTCCGTTCGCAAGATGATTGAAGCCGGACAGGCACCCAAAAAATCCAAAGTCGCTATTCTTGGTCTTACTTTTAAGGAAAACTGTCCCGACACACGAAACAGCAAGGTGGACGACATTATCAAGCGTTTGAATGAATACGGCATTGAACCGGTGGTAGTTGATCCCTGGGCAAGCGAGCGGGACGCAAAGAACGAATACGGCGTGACCTTGACGAAACTGGAAGACGCAAAGGACGCCGATTGCGTGATTGTTGCCGTGGCACACAACGAATTTAAGGCCTTGGGGCTGGAAGGAATCAAACGCTTGTTCAATCGCTCCGATTGTGGAAAAGTTCTCATTGACGTAAAAGGCCTTTATAAGGTTGACGAGCTGAAAAAATCCGGTCTGCTTTGGTGGAGACTGTAAAAAATTACACAACGCGCTGTTCCGTAAAAAGTGAACCCCTATTTTTCAACAAAGGAGTTTTGGTATGGACCTGCAAAAAGGATTTATCACGGTGGCAACCGGAAACTGGTATTGCTATCTCGCGCAGAATTTGGCAATGAGCTATCGCCTGTTCGGCAACTGCGACCTGCCTTTTTACGCAATTACCGACAAAAAGGGAGAAAAGAAGCTGAAAAAGTATTTTGACGGCGTGATTGTGGTTGACCAGCCGCATTATAACTTTTTGGATAAAATCGACGTTTATAAAAATTCGCCGTTTGAGGAAACGATTTTTATGGACGCCGATATGAACATTGTCAAAGATATTTCCTTTCTGTTTGATAAATTTGAAGAGAACGGATCGGAAGTGAGTTGTTATGGCGGGTTGACCGAAATTACCGAGGAACATCAACCAAACCATTTCGGCAAAGCGGCGGTGGAGTATTTCCATCTGACGCATTATATCCGATTTGGCGGCGGAATTTACTACTATAAGAAATCCGAAAAAGCCGACGCTGTGATTCGCAGCATTTATGAGGATTTGATTCCCAATTACGATAAATACGATTTGTTACATATTTCCGCCTATTTCGGCAATGACATTCGCAGTATGGCAGACGAGCCGTTGATGGGGCTGGCAATGATGATTTACGGAATGAAGCCACTGAATTCGGTCGAGCATCTGATGCGCTACTATCGTTACAATATGATGGAAACTTTGCAATGGGATATGGACAAACAGGATTGCTCCTTCTTCTGGTGGGAGGAAACGGTCCATCCCTACATTGTGCATTACGCCACTTACAACACGTGGACGTGGAAATATAACCTTCTCAATACCAAGCTGAAAAACCGTTACCGCAAAACTCCGGCGCTGTTCGGTTTGTTCCGCATCCTCGGCGCCTGGCTGAAATGGGCGTTTTCCAAGCGGCAACTCAAAGCTTTTTTCAAATGGTTCTTCACGCATTTTACGCCAAGTTACTGGAAGGCAAAATTGAAAGGAGGTAATAAACGTGGAGACACAGTCGATTGATTGCACAGTTATCATCCCGGCCTATAATGCGGAAAGTACCATTACTCGGTGTTTAGAAAGCTTTGAATTGACTAAAAGCACACATAGGATAGAAGTGCTTGTAGTTAATGATGGCTCCACAGATGATACGCAAGCGCTTGCCGAAAGTTATCTTGTCCAATTTGATAATTGTAGAGTAATCTCCAAGCTTAACGGAGGGGTGTCTTCGGCGAGAAATGCCGGTATTCAGGAGGCAATGGGGAAATATCTGTATTTTTGTGATGCTGATGATATGATTGTTCGGGCAACACTGGATGATATGATTACTGTAGCCAAAGCAACCGCTTGCGATGCAATCGTTGCACAATATAAAAAGCACAACTGTGAAGGGGCTATAGACGAAAAGATTCCCAAAAATCAGGTGTTGGCAAGGGATTATATCGTGGAACATCTTATGAAAGAGTATGTCAAAGGCAATAGTCTGAAATCGACCTGCAACAAATTATACAAAAGGGATGTTATCTGCAAAAACAGCCTGCGATTTGATGAGAAGAAATCGCATGGGGAAGACTGGACATTTAATTTATGTTTTTTTGATGTGGCCGAAAGCATCTATGCCATAAACGAGGTATTGTACATTTATTTTGTGGGCAATGGACAAGGAGATTTTGCCAAATATCAAAAGAACTTTGAGTACGGCATTTTGGATAGCTATGAACGCTCTTTGCAGCTGAACGACCGATATGGCTTTTTTGAAAAAGGCGACGTTGAATTAAAAGCTCGAGCAAAACAATTTATTTGTCTTGGCATCGGTTTTTTGGAATTGGACAACGTTAGCCGCAAACGAAAAAAAGATTTTCTTAAAAACAAACGTGTGGTCGAGACGTTAAATATCTTGATAAAATTGAACCCCGGTGAATTGCCTGGCTGGACACGGAAAAACCGTTTTGCTATGACGCTTTTAAAGTGGAGAATGTATAAACTTTTGATATGGTTACACTATCTTTTCAAAATCAGTATGATTCCAAACTAGCAGGATCCATTGATATTCAAATTTGAATGTGAATCCAACTCACCAAAGAAATGATGCAATTTTGGAAACTTGCGATGTTTGTTCTAATAATGAGTAGTCTGTAATTTGAGAAAAACCAATTAACAAATAACGATTGAAACGGAGCAAACGAATGAAACTTGCAGTAGCGGGGACGGGATACGTCGGGCTTTCGCTGGCGGTGCTCTTGGCACAGCGCCATCAGGTCACGGCGGTGGACATTCTGCCCGAAAAGGTGGAACTCATCAATCAAAAAAAGTCGCCCATCCAGGATGAATACATCGAAAAATATCTTGCCGAGAAGAAGCTGAACCTGACGGCAACGCTGGATGCCGACGCCGCCTATCGTGACGCCGAATATGTTATCATCGCCGCGCCAACCAACTACGACAGCAAAAAGAACTTTTTTGACACGTCCGCGGTCGAAGCGGTCATTGATGTTGTCATGCGCGTCAATCCCAAGGCGACCATGGTCATCAAATCCACCATTCCGGTCGGATATACGCGCTCCATCCGCGAAAAAACGGGCAGCAAAAACATTCTGTTCAGCCCCGAATTTTTGCGCGAGAGCAAGGCGCTCTATGATAATCTTTACCCCTCGCGCATCATCGTGGGCACCGATCCGTCGGACGCAGAATTGACCAAAAAGGCGGAAACCTTTGCCGCCCTGCTCAAAGAGGCGGCACTCAAAGAGGATGTTCCAACGTTGGTCATGGGCTTTACCGAGGCCGAGGCAGTCAAACTGTTTGCAAACACCTATCTTGCCCTGCGCGTTTCCTATTTCAACGAGTTGGATACCTACGCCGAGATGAAAGGGCTGGATACCAAAAAGATCATTGACGGCGTCTGCCTGGACCCCCGCATCGGATCGCATTATAACAATCCCTCCTTCGGCTACGGCGGCTACTGCCTGCCCAAGGATACCAAACAGCTGCTTGCCAACTACGACGAGGTGCCCGAAAACCTGATTCGCGCCATTGTGGAAAGCAACCGCACCCGCAAGGATTTTATCGCCGACCGCATTCTGGAAAAAGCCGGCTACTACGCCTACTCCGAAAACAACGAGTTTTCCGAGGCGCAGGAAAAAGAGGTCATCGTCGGCGTTTACCGCCTGACCATGAAGAGCAATTCGGATAACTTCCGGCAAAGCGCCATCCAGGGCGTGATGAAGCGCATCAAGGCAAAAGGCGTGCGCGTCATCATCTACGAGCCGACGCTTTCGGACGGCGAAACCTTCTTCGGCAGTCTGGTGGTCAACGACCTTGCAAAATTCAAGCGGGAGAGCAACGTCATTCTTGCCAACCGCTTTGACGAGATTCTTACCGACGTGTCCGAAAAAGTTTATACCCGCGATCTTTACGGGAGAGATTGAGAAAGAGGTTAATTGAATGCGAATTAAAAGATTTATTAAAAAGGTAATCGCTAAATTTTCAAAGAAAAGCAGAAATCAACTATATCAGGAACGTCATCAGGAAGAAAACCGTGTTTTTATTGAAAAAGTGCGCAAGGCAGGCGGCTCGGTTGGTGAAAATTTTGATATTTACGATACCTTTTTTGACACGGCGCTGTGTTTGGTCAACATTGGTAACAATGTAACGATTACCGGAGCAACGATTCTGACGCACGACGCCAGTATGGGAAAGTTTTTGCGTGGTGGCGGATATTGTCGGGTGGGACATATCACCATTGGGAACGATGTTTTTATCGGCAGGCATGCTATTGTTTTGGCAGGCACCACTATTGGAAACCGCGTCATTGTCGGAGCGGGAGCGGTCATTTCGGGTACCATTCCGGATAACTCGGTGGTTGTCGGCAATCCGGCAAGAGTTCTTTGCACATTTGATGAGTATTTGAGCCGACAGGAGACACGTTTGGAAAAGCTGCCCATTGTTCACAATAAGCAGGAATTTGAAGAGAGAAAATCTGAAATTGTTGAAAAATACAAAGGATATTGGCAATATTTCGGCTGAAAACCCACAGATGGCAAAGGAGGTTGCGGTATGAAAAAAATTCTGTTTGTCCTCCCCTGGCTTGCCATTGGCGGTTTGGAGCGTGTGCAGGTCAATCTTGCCAACGCGCTGGCCGAGACGGGGCATGACGTCACCATTCTGACACTGAACCCGCAAGCCGATCTGAAAGGCGAGCTTTCACCTAAGGTGCATTACCGCTACAAGCCCTACAAACCGCACCCGATCGGCGGACGCATTCCCTATATTCGTCACAAGCTTTACGACGATGGAATGTGGGAAACCCGCGCCAGCGCAAAAAAATTATACCGATACTATGTTGGAAAAGAAAAATTTGATGTGGAAATCGGCTTTTTCCGCGGGCTGTCTGTCAAAATCATCAGCGGCTCCACCAATCCCCGGTCGGTCAAGCTTGCCTGGGTACACAACGATTTCCACCAGTGCGGCGGCATTGCCAACAATTTTAAAAGTATGGCAGCGGTCCAAAAAGCCTATGGGAAATACGACCGCATCGTTTGTGTTTCGGATCGTGCCAAACAGAGCTTTGAAGAGGTCATTGGGCATTCCGAAAAAACAATCCGAATTTACAATTTGCAGCCCATTGAAAGGATTGTTGAAATGGGCAAGCAGTCTTGCAATGCCCGAAAAGAAAAATTTACACTTGTTTCCGCCGGGCGATTGAATACGCAAAAGGGCTACGATCGTTTGATTGGTGCCGTGAAGCGCCTACATGCGGAAGGCAACGACCTTGCCCTTTGGCTGGTTGGCGGCGGGGAAGAGGAAAAAAACCTGCGCGAGCTTGCCGCGGGCGATGAGAACATTCGCTTTTTTGGCGCTCAGCCAAACCCCTACCCGTATATGAGGCAGGCTGACCTTTATATTTGCTCCTCGCGTTACGAGGGCTTTAACCTGACGGTTGCCGAGGCGTTGATTCTCGGTGTTCCGGTGCTGAGCACGGATTGCACCGGGCCCACCGAAATTCTGGACGGCGGCAAATACGGCATGATTTGCGAGAACAGCGAGGAAGGGCTTTACCGGGGCATTAAAGAACTGTTGGAAGCCCCTGACCAATTAAAAGAATATAAAAACAAGACGCAAGAACGCGCCGCGTTTTTTGATGCGGACGAGATTGTAAAACAAGTTATTGCGCTATTTGAATGAAGGAGGGGAAAATGCCGACAGTAAGCCTTATTGTACCGGTCTATAAAACAGAAGACAAGGTAGAGCGTTGTATCAATTCCATTTTAGATCAAACTTTCAAAGATTTTGAGCTTATTCTTATTGATGACGGTAGCCCGGATAATTGTGGCAAGATTTGTGACGAATATGCAGCAAAGGATGAACGAATTCGTGTTTTTCACAAAGAAAACGGCGGCGTTGCAAGCGCAAAAAATTTGGGCATAGACAATGCAAAAGGCGAGTATCTTTCTTTTGTTGACAGTGATGACTTTATCGATCCGGATTATTTAGAAACGCTATCTGACGGTGCATGCAACTGCGATTTAGCAATTGCCGGGTTAAAATATCTTTCAGAGAAAACGCTTTTGCCGTATAGCAGTCTTGAATTTGGCGGAAGTCGTATGATTGTCAAAAAGGATTTTACTGAAGAACTGCCTCAATTATTGAGTTGCAGGGCATTAAACTACCATGTTGCAAAGTTTTATCGCCGCAAAGTTGTGGAATCCAATCAAATCCGATTTACCGATTTTAAAAAAACCGGGGCAGATGATACTGTTTTTAACTTTGAGGTAGTGAGCAAATGTCAAAAAATTTCAGTTATTGATAAATGCGTTTATAACTACATCACTTACCAGCAATCTACTTCTCGCTCATTTGTGTTTGAAACTTTTGAACGTCGATTGGCGTT
This sequence comes from uncultured Clostridia bacterium, assembly GCA_946618395.1. GTDB lineage: Bacteria > Bacillota > Clostridia > Oscillospirales > CAG-272 > UMGS1865. Next base: position 7,086 of record CAMOLD010000005.1, on the reverse strand, counting down.
GGATCATTATTTAATTGAAAAAACGGCGAAAATGGGTGTTTTAACCGATAAAATGCAGGAAGAACTTGATCATCGTTTCGTTCTATCTGCATATTGGAGTGCCGCTTCTTTTGCCCAAAATCGCCGCTTGCACTTTTGGGTTTATAAACGTTTTTTTAAGAAAATTTCTAACAATGAGCGCTTTCGGACAGCATATAAAAGAACCAGTGTAAAAATCACATATGAAAAGGAAGTTGTACTGCTTTTTAAAAGAGCTCCATTACGCTTCTTGCTTTCTGTTCGGCAAACCGGCAGTAGAATAAAAGGCTGGATATATCGTTTTGTTCCGCCCTTTGTTAAATCCTTTTATCGCAAGAGAAAGGAGAAACGATAATGGCTTGTCCGTTTTGTTCCATTATCATACCGGCCTACAACGCCGAGCAAACGATTGGTCAGTGCTTGGAAAGTCTGCAATTAAAGGATCATTTCGAAACATCTGTTGAGGTTCTTGTAATTGATGATGGCTCTAACGATCAAACCGCATTGGTCGCTCAAAGAAGCCTCAATGGGGTCCAGAATGCAAAAGTGATTTCTCAAGCAAACGGTGGTGTTTCAAAAGCGAGAAATGCGGGACTCTTAATTGCTAAGGGGAAATATATTTGCTTTTTAGATGCTGACGATACAATAGATCGAGAAGCTTTGGAAAAGGTTTTTGAGATTGCTTTGGCGAGGGAATGCGATTTCTTGCTTGCAGACTATATTGCAATTGAAAAGGATTCTATCCAAACGAAAGAGTGTAATTTTCCCCATAACCAAATGGCAAGCCGGCCAGAACTTCAAAAAGTTTTCCTATCTAATATTTTTACCTATAATGGGCAAGGGCTACCGACTGTTTGGGGAAAACTTTTCAAACGGGAATTAATTGAAAAAAATCAATTGCTCTTTGACGAACGGCAAAAATATGGAGAGGATTTGGCTTTTTCTCTAACTTACGCCAATTATGCAGAAACGGCACTTGCCTTGGGCCATCCTTTTTATCGATATTTTATTTCGGGAGCAATTCCCTATCGCAAAAGAGACTATTCATATGATTTGAAAAAAGTTCATGAGCTTCTTCTTTCAATGAACGATGAGTATGGTGTGTTTTCAAAAGATTCTTCGCAATATTTTTCTTTTAAGAAACATTTTTTCTATGAGACATTATGGTATTTAAAGAACGAGTTTGTTTCGTCACATCAAAAGCGGGAGTTTTTAAGGACTCATGTAATTCGCGATACGCTTCGTTATTTAAAGCAAAACAAGAAAGCACTAACTCAAGATGAAAGAAAAATTTTGTTTTTTCTGACGCCTTTGCTTTATCGGATTTCGTTGAGATGGGTTTAACTATTTCACTTTTCACCATATGCAATATGTTTTTATCGAATTTTTCATGACAGAATTTATTAACACATTATTTTTTGGAGAGAAACCATGGAAAAGAAATGGACGGCTGAGATCAAGCCGAAGAAAAAAGTTTTCGAATTGAATTTGAAGGAAACCTTCAAATACCGTGACCTGATTTGGCTATTTGTAACCAGAGATTTTAAGACGCGCTATAAGCAAACAATTTTGGGACCGGCTTGGTTCATTATCCAGCCCTTGATGGCGTCGGTCATTCACACGCTGGTGTTTGGCAACATTGCCGGCCTTTCCACCGATGGTGTTCCGCAGTTCTTGTTCTATTTAGCGGGCTCTATCACCTGGGGGTTGTTCTCCGGCGCGCTGACGGCAACCTCCAATACCTTCGTTGCCAATGCGGGCGTGTTCGGCAAGGTTTATTTCCCGCGTTTGACCACGCCGATTGCAACTGCGATTACGCAAATGTTCAATTTCTTCATTCAGTTTGGTATTTTCGGTGTGTGTGCGCTGGTGTTCTTCTTTCTCCCCAACGAGAACTTTACGGTCACATGGGTTGCCGCGCTGACGCCGGTGCTGATCATTCAGCTTGCCCTGCTGGGCTTGGGCTTTGGCATCATCATCTCCTCGCTCACCACCAAATACCGTGACCTGCAAGTGCTGGTCGGCTTTGGCGTGCAGCTTTGGATGTATGTTACGCCGGTTGTTTACAGCTCCAACACCATTGGCAACGGTGGGCTTTATACGGCAACGATGATTAATCCGGTCTCCCCAATTGTGGAGCTCTTCAAATACGGCTGGCTGGGAGCCGGTTCCACCCCGTGGCTCTATTGGGGCATCAGCTGGGCTACCACCTTTGCGGTGTTGTTTTTGGGAATTGTCATCTTCAACAAAATCGAAAAGAACTTTATGGATACAGTCTGATCAGGGGAGATACATCAATGGAAGAAAAAGATATTGCAATACAAATTACAGGTTTAAAAAAGCGCTACCGGTTGGGGACCATCGGCGGCGGCACGCTGCGCGGCGACCTGCAAAGCTGGTGGGCGCGTGTGCGGCATAAGGAGGATCCCAATTCCAAGATTGGATCCAAGGTGTATGGCAAAAACGAGACCTTTATGGCGTTGGACGGCATTGACCTGACCGTTTACAAGGGCGAGCGCGTGGGCATCATCGGCCACAACGGCGCGGGCAAATCCACCCTGCTCAAGCTGCTCTCCCGCGTCACCGGACCAACCGAAGGCGAGATCAAGCTGGATGGCCGCATTTCCAGTATGCTGGAAGTGGGCACCGGTTTCAATGGGGAATTGACCGGTCGGGAGAACGTTTACCTCAACGGTGCCATCCTCGGTATGACCAAAGCCGAAATTGACAGCAAGATCGACAAAATCATTGAGTTTTCCGAGTGCGCCCAGTTTATTGACACACCGGTCAAACGGTATTCTTCTGGTATGTATGTCAAACTGGCGTTTGCCGTTGCCTCGCACCTGGATTCGGAAATTTTGATCATGGATGAAGTCCTTGCCGTCGGCGACGTGGCTTTCCAGAAAAAATGCCTGGAAAAAATGAGTCAGGTATCGCAGGATGAGGGCAGAACCATCCTATATGTTTCCCACAATATGAACACCATTCGCCAGCTCTGCAACCGTTGCATTGTTATGGATCATGGCAAGATCGTTTTTAACGGCGACGTTTCGGAAGGGATCGATCGCTATTTGGGCAACAAGATGGTCGCGCAAAACGCCATTGTGTTTCATAAGGATCACAAAAACAAATTTATCAAGAATCCCGATTTTATTTTTGAATCGCTTGAAATGAAAAGCCGATTGAACGTTCCCGTTTATACTTGCGGGGAAAAGATGGAGATGGTCGTGACCTACCGGTGCAAAAAAGCGATCGAAAATATGGCTTTTTCCATGGTCTTTTATTTTTACGATCAGTCGCCCGTTTCCATGACGACGAGCGAGCGCTTTAACATAGAACAGACGGAGCAGGGCAAACTTGTTTTTTCGGTGGACATTTCCCATTTTGCGCCAGGAAAATATACCATGGATCTTTGCTCCTACGAGGCCTCCGATTTTGCCGATACGAAATTTCACGATATGATCGTGAAAAACGTGATCAACTTTGAGGTAACGGAAAGCCCCAAATTTAACTTCGGCAGGGGATGGAACCATTCGCTTTGGGGGCATATCGTTTCGGAAAAGCTCGAGGTGGGCAAAATGGATGAACGCGAAGATCGGTCTTCGGCAGAATAACGGGTCACGGGAGGACGCATGAATACGGATCGATACTGTTATGTAACCTTTGTAACGAAGCCCGATTATCTGCCCGGGCTGTTTGCGCTGGTGCGCTCGCTGAAACGAGTCAAATCCCAATATCCGTTGGTGGTTTGCATTCCGAACGATAACCCCGCGCTGCACGAGCGGCTCAAAAGCAACAGGCTGTTGCAAAACGCCGTGATCTGCACCCGACCGATGATCGAGCTGCCCGACGAGCTGAAAACCTTTGACCATTGGAAAGAAACTTTTTTTAAGCTTTCGGTGGCCTCGCTCGTGGAATACGATAAAGTGGTTGCTGTTGATTGCGACATGCTGATTTGCAAAAACCTGGATCATTTGTTTGAGCGTCCGTCCGGCTCGGCCGTGCAAGACGTAGAAAACATCAAGGCGCCGTATGCGGAAAGTTTCCGTTTCAATTCGGGCCTGTTCGTCTTGAAACCCGATATGGAGCTGTTTGCAAAACTCTGCCGAAATATCGGCTCCACCGTTCGCCGGCGCAACGCCGCGGGGCTGATGGTGGGCGACCAGGATGTTTTGAACGATACGCTGTGCGATTGGGGCTCTTCCAAAGAGCTTTGGCTGGATCAAAAATATAACGTTTTGTGGCCCTGCCTGCCCACCTACGAAAAGGACAAGCACCTTATGGCAAAGGACGTTTTCGTGATCCATTTTATCGGCTGGCCGAAACCATGGAAATACAGTAAAAAAGAAAACAGAAGAATTTTGCTTGATTTGTTGCTTGACGGAAAGCATTTCAAACTGGCGCGGTTCTACAAGTTGTACTTGCGCCTTTGCAGATAAATATTATTTTTTAACGATATTTTTATAAATTTTAAGGAGTTTTTCAAAATGTCACTTTTCACAGGCAAAACACTTATGATCACCGGGGGAACGGGAAGCTTTGGTAACGCCGTGCTGAACCGTTTTCTCAAAACCGACATTGGCGAGATCCGCGTCTTTTCGCGTGACGAGAAGAAGCAGGATGACATGCGCCACGAATTTCAGGCAAAAATGCCCGAGGTTGCCGAAAAGATCAAATTCTACATCGGCGACGTCCGCGACATTGCCAGCGTCAAGAACGCCATGCACGGGGTGGACTACATTTTCCATGCCGCCGCGCTCAAACAGGTCCCTTCCTGCGAGTTCTTTCCCATCGAGGCTGTCAAAACCAACGTGCTGGGCACCGAGAACGTGCTGACCGCCGCCATTGAGGAGGGCGTCAAAACCGTGATCTGCCTTTCCACCGACAAAGCCGCCTATCCGGTCAACGCCATGGGCACCAGCAAAGCCATGATGGAAAAGGTCATCGTTGCCAAATCCCGCACAGTCAGCCCCGAAAAGACCAAGATCTGTTGCACCCGTTACGGCAACGTCATGTGTTCCCGCGGCAGCGTCATTCCGCTTTGGATCGACCAGATCCGCGCGGGCAACCCTATCACCATCACCGACCCGACCATGACCCGCTTCATCATGTCGCTGGACGAGGCGGTGGACCTGGTCCTGTTCGCCTTTGAGCATGGCACCAGCGGCGATATCTTGGTGCAAAAAGCGCCTGCCTGCACCATCGGAACACAGGCGGAAGCCGTTTGCGAGCTCTTCGGCGGCAAGAAAGAGGACATCAAGGTCATCGGCATTCGCCACGGCGAAAAGATGTATGAAACCCTTTTGACCAACGAGGAGTGCGCCCACGCCATTGACATGGGCAACTTCTACCGCGTTCCCTGCGATAAGCGCGGATTGAACTACGACAAATATTTCAGCGAGGGCAACCGCGACCGCAACCCGCTGACCGAGTTTAACTCCAACAACACCGAGCTGCTTTCGGTGGAGCAGGTCAAGGAAAAACTGCTCACCCTCTCGTATATCCGCGAGGAGCTGGCAAAACAGTAAGAAAACAAATTGATCAAATCGGAAGGGGAGGTGGCAAGTTGAAAAAAGAGCAAGCGTTTTTGCTTTCGCTTCTCGCTTCGCAATTCGGAAAAGACGCACCGGCGCCACCCGACTTTTCGGAAGAGGAATGGAAGCATTTGATTGCCGAGAGCTTTTATCAAGCGGTCGGGTATCTCACCTTTTCCTTGTGCGAGTCCTTCAAGGACCGCGTCCCGGCTGATCTTTACCCCCATTGGAGCCGCGAGGCCATCAAGTTCATGGGCAGAAACCGCAACGTTGCAACGGCGCAAAACGAGCTGATCGCCCTGCTGGGCAACCGCCCCTATCTCATTCTCAAGGGGCTTGCCTCTGCCGCCTACTATCCCGATCCCGCCTTGCGCGATTTCGGTGACGTTGATTTTTTGGTGGACGAGTCTTTGCAAAACGAGGTTTCGGAGTTGCTCCTTTCGTGCGGTTACCAAAGCGCAGGGGAGGGGAACGACCACCACACCGTTTTCAAAAAGCCGTTTTGCCATTTGGAACTGCACCGCGCACCGCCAGGTATTCCCACCGGCAAGGCAGGCGAGCGAATCCGCGCCTATTTCAGCTCTCTTGAAAAAAACGCGGTGTTGCAAACGGTGGATTCGGATTATCTGCACGCGACTTTCCGTGCGCCGGCACCCGCGCAGCACGGCTTGATCCTGCTGTTGCACATGCAACACCACATGCTGGAGGAAGGACTTGGCTTGCGGCACCTGTTGGACTGGGGTTTCTTTGTTGCCAAAACAAAGGACGAGCCTTTTTGGCAGGAAGAACTCTTGCCCCTCTTGGAACAAACCGGGCTTTTGACCTTTGCCGCCGTGATGACCAAAACCTGTGCGGTTTACCTCGGCTCTCCGGAGCCGGAATTTTACCGGGACGTTTCAACCGATCTTTGCGCCGGCGTGATGGAAGACATTTTCGCGCTCGGCAATTTCGGTATGAAGGACCGCGGGCGATCCCACAGCGCGGCAATCTCCAACCGTAAAAAAGGCGTATTCGGCGCGTTTCACGGCATGGTCATGGAGAAACACCCGGTTTTGCACCGCGTTCCCATCCTCTATCCTGCAATTGCAATTTGGGAGCTGGTTGCCTACGGCTTCGGCGTTCTATTCGGCAAACGCACGCGGCTTTCCAAACTGCTCCGTTCGGCAAGGGAACGGAAAAAACTTTACGACTGCCTTGCCGTTTTTCAAACCGGAAATACCCGTTCGGATCATCCGGCGGATTCTATTTCATAAATTCTAAAACTCAAAAAATCAAAATCAGAAAGGAACCTTGGTATGGAAAAGAATATGACCCTTGAGCAAACCTCCGGCAAACGGAACATCGGCGTAGACCTGCTTCGTCTTGTTGCCGTTTTTATGATCGTCTTATTGCATGTTTTGGGCGTTCCGGGTGTGCTTGGCAACGGCGTTTCCCTTTGGGTAAAGGTTTTCCTGCTTGGCGCATTCAACATCATTGCCCTGATTGCGGGATATGCCTATTGCATTGAAAAATTCAATTTTGGCAGAGTGATCCG
>CAMOLD010000004.1 GCA_946618395.1 uncultured Clostridia bacterium | reverse complement strand
TCGGCTTCCTCGGCAAGGCGGGCAAGTTCTTCCTCAATGGTGTCGCGGCGCTCCATGGCTTCCAGGAGCTGTTTGCCGTCCAGCTCGTCCCAGGGGGTTGCAACAATGACGGCGGTGGAATTGTGCCCTTTGAGCAGTTCGATTGCCTCGGCAACCTTTTTTTCATCGGTCAGTTGCGTGTGCGAAAGGATGATGCAGCCGGCGTTTTCCACCTGGTCGTTGAAAAATTCGCCAAAGTTTTTCATATACAGTTTGCACTTGCCGGCATCCACCACGGTGGTAAAACCGTTGAGCACAGCACCATCCGCGGCGGCGTTTTGCACGGCGCGAATAATATCCGAAAGCTTACCAACGCCGGAGGGCTCGATGAGGATGCGGTCGGGGGCGTATTCCGAAAGCACTTTTTGGAGCGCTTTGCCGAAATCGCCAACCAGGGAGCAGCAAATGCAACCGCTGTTCATCTCGTTGACAACAATGCCTGCATCCTGCAAAAATCCGCCGTCAATGCCGATTTGCCCAAACTCGTTCTCAATAAGAACAATCTTTTCTCCGGCGTATGCCTCTTTGAGCAGTTTTTTAATAAGTGTGGTCTTTCCGGCGCCCAAAAAGCCCGAAAAAATATCGATTTTGGTCATAAAAATCCCTTCTTTTTCCAAAAATTTTCCGCTTTTTATTATAGTATTCTTTTTTAAAAATGTCAAGTCCCAAAACAAAAAAGGCTGTGCGGCGGCTCCCCGAAAAGAGCCGCCGCAAACGATTCAGCCAATGGTGATTTGCATTTTGCACCGCTCGGTGCGCGCCCCGTGCAGTTCGGTAACGTAATCCAAATTGATGACGCCCTCGCGCAAAAGCAAATTTTGCACCGAAAGCGCGCAAACCGAAAGTTCAAACTCGGCAAACGGCGTTTGATAAATGGTGATATGCCGTTTCCCCTCCTCAAAAACAAGGGTTGTGTCCACAAATCCCCGGCGCACCATGCTGACAATGCCGGGCTCGTCCTTTGCAAAGCCGATGGAGGTAACCGACCCCTCCATTCCGGTCAGGACGCTTTCTTCATAGACAATTTCCAACCGGTTTTCGGTTTCCACCAGTTTTCCAACGGCAAAAAATTCGCTTTTTTCGGGCTCGGAATCCTCGCCCGAAAGGGCGGTGTCCTCCGGTGGAAAAGCTTCTCCCTCCGGCGCGTCGGGCTCTTTGGGGTCGTTGTTCTCTTCTATTTCCTCCGGCAAATCCTCCGGGGGTTCGTCCTCATCCGGGGAAAAATCCCCGCTCGGAATCCCGCCGAACACGCCGGCAAGGGGCATATCAAACCCGGTGCGCTCGGTGAAAATGCGAATTGTAATTTCGCGTTCTTCGCTCATTGTTTTTCCTCCGCGCGGCGGCGCAAAAGCTCGGCAGTGCGCAAAATTGCCGCCTGGCTTTTGCCGTCCGGAATGTTTCCTTTTTGCACCTCATCCACCAAAACCGAGAGCGGATAGCGGACGTTTGAAAGAAATTCGTCCTCGTCCAAATCCATCTCACCGGCGGTCAATCCCTCGGCAAGATAGAGCCCGATGACCTCGTCCAGAATGGCGGGGGAGGAATAGAACTTGCCCAAAAAGGTGAGCTTTTCGCACCGGTAGCCGGTCTCCTCGCGCAATTCGCGCAAGGCGGCAAGCGCACGGTCTTCGTCCTTTTGATCCAGCTTTCCGGCGGGCAGTTCGGTTAGCACCTCACCAAACGGATAGCGGTATTGGCGCACGCAGGTAACTTGTCCGTCGGCGTCCAGCGGCAACACGCAAACGCCGCCGATATGCCGGACATACTCGCGGTCCCCCACGGCACCGTCCGGCAAACGGACGGTATCATGATACAGACGGACGATCCTCCCGTCGAACAACAGCTCCGAGGAGAGGGTGACCTCTGCTTTTTCGGAAAGGGCTTTTTGATTTTCAATATTTTTCAAAATTTTCTCCTTCTTCATTCCAGGTAAAGCGCGTCGGTATTGAGGAACGCGTGCGCCGAAAGTCCGCTGTCGGTGGGAATCAACCGCTCGGCGCCGCAGGTTTGACAGCGCACCAGAATTCCCTCTTCGCGCATTTCCACGTCGTAAACGCAATTTGCTTTTTCCTCCGACCCCTCGGGATGGCACTTGCAATAAATTTTGCCTTCCTCGTCCAGTTCGGAAATCACGTAGGAAACGATTTCGGCAATTTGAGGGTCGGGCAATGCCTGTTCCTCGGCGCGCAGGCGCTCGGGGTCCTGAATGCCGCTCTTTTCCAAAAGGTCCAAAAGTTCCAGTTCACTGCGCGCCATTTCGGCTTTGACCTGGTTGACCTCTCCCGTTGCGGCAATGTTCAAATCGGTGTAAGGGCAAGGGAGAGTGAACAGTTCTTTGCCGAAAAACACCTGGGATGAAACGGTGAACGAATGCGGCTTGGCGCAGGCAAGGCAAGGAACGGTCAATCGGATTTTCCCATCCTTACCGTAAAGGACCGACATTTCGCTCTTGCCGCAGGTGCATTTGAGTTTAACAAGATCTGCCGCGCCGGTGAGCGACAAAAGCCCCACCGCGCTCAAAACCGCGCTCCCGCAATGGGGGCAACGGTAGGCAACCGTTGTTTGTTTGGCATCCAAAATCATGTGTTCCCTCTTTTCCCCTTTTTCGCACGGAGCGAAAAGGATTTGGCATATTCATCAAACAGGATATGCGCCCGGTTGCAAAATGGCACGGATTTGCTCCATGCCATTTTGCTTTTTTATTTTTTCTTACGCTTCAGCTTCATCTGAGCCGGTTTCGGGGTCTTTGTCGTTCTTGATTTTCTTCAGGGCAGATTCGGAAACTTTGTATCCGTGTTCTTCAACAAAGGATTTTGCCCAGTCGGATTCCTGCTCGGACGCGTAATTGTTCCGCGCGACGCTTTCGCCCTGGCTGGCTTTATCCAAATAGACGGCAATATAATAGCTGGAGGCGCCGCCGCTGGTAGAATCGATTACGGCGCAATCGTTCTCTGCACGGCTATCGTCAAACAGCCAGTCGCTTAAAGCGGCGGAGTTTTGTTTCACACCCGATTCGCCCAGTTGATAGCCGTCGATAGATATGATAGCGCTTGTTGCGACCTCTTTCAGTTTAAGCAGCAAATTGACACCGCTCAAACCGTCAAGTTGCGCTTTGGCTTTGTCCGCCGCATCCTTATCGGTAAACGTGGCAAATCCGCCGCGAATGATGTCATCGCCCAAGCCAAGCGCACGGGTTACGAGATAAACGGTTTTTTCGTCGTCAACAAAGGTTTCGCCGGCTTCGGGAGAACCGGTCATGGTCTCTTCGTTCACATCCTGAAAGAGCCATTCCTGGAAATCGGTGGAGTATTTGGAAACAGAATAATCATAGAAGGAGACAAGCGTTTTTGCCCCTTCGCCTTCGCCCTCGGTCTTGACCTCGTTGACGTAAATGAGATTCTTGACGTCGCCGTTGTCGGTATCAACAATCTGGGTCAATCCAACTGCAACGTGGCCTTCCGCCGGGAAGAGCAGATCTTTCAACGCGTTGTCAACATAATCCTTGGTCATTCCTTCATTATGAGGAACGTTGTTTTCTGCCATATATGCGGCTTTGTCTTCCGCTTTGTCAAAATTGGTTTTGAATTCGTTGATCTTTTCATCCAAATCGGCGGCTTTGACATAGTAGTTTGTGGACTCATCCGGCAACGCGTTGCTTGCACCCGTTTCCATTGCCTCTACCAAATCTTCTATGCCTTCAATTTCAACAGCCTCGGCATCCGACAGCAGACGGTTGCAAACCTCGTTGATCAGCTTTTCTTCATCTTCTTCGGAAAGTTTATCGTCGAAGGTTTTAACAGACGCGGTAACCGCGGTAACGTTGCCTTCGCCGTCTTTGGTAAGATCGGTAATGACCAACAGGGATTGGAGTCCACTCTCCTCGGTAACAACGCCGGTATTTCCTACGGCGCGGTCACTGCTGAAGAGCCATTCAGTTTGCGCTTTGGTCAGCCCGGTTGCGGCGTTGCCTTCTTCCGCGGGTTTGGTGTATTCCGTAGCTTCTGGCAGGTTGTTTTCCGCCAACGCGGCAATCAGATCGGCGCCCTCTTTATCGGCGATCTTTTCCTGCATTGCTTTGGCTTTTCCTTCGTTGTATTTCACAACATAGTTCTTCTTTACATAGTCGGAAACGATTAGCTTTTTGAAGGTTTCTGCATCGGTTGCGGCTTCCAGCGACGCTCTCAGCGCATCATCCTCGTCGGCGGCATATTGCAAATAGTCGAGCGAATAATACTTCTCGGGATTTGCTTTCAGCTCTTTCTCAATTTCCGATTGATCGGCGTTCCAATAATCCGCCTCCCGAATTGTAATAACGCGGCTGGCATAGTTTGAAATGGTTGCGGCACGGCGGAAATCGGCTTCCTTGATTCCGGCCCCGAAAATTTCAGTGATGAACTCATAGAAATAGGGCAGATTGTCGTTATCCACATAGGAAGAATAGTTCACGGGGAATTTGACGCGTTCATTCGTCGTTTCGTCCAAAAAACCAACCTCATAGGCGTATTGATAGTAGCTCTTTGCCTGGTTGCGGAAATCCGAAAGCAGGGAGGAATAGGCATTCTCCTCATCCTGTGCGGTAAATTCAATTCCGTGTTCTTTTCCCCAATCGCAAAGGGCGGTCAGCTGAGAGAGCCATTGCGCGTACTGCTGAATGGAATAGTTCAGGCTGACTTTGGTAGCGTTGGCGTTCGACAAGCTCATTTCAATCTTCTGACTTTCATCAGAACTGGAATTGCTGCCGTAAATACTATCATAGTAGTATTCCCCTTGCGCCCAGGCAAGATCCCAAAGCAGGATTTGCGCGGTGATCTCGTTGATATTATACTTGCTTGTTTTCTGGCTCTTGACCAGAATGTTGTTGCGCTTGAAGGTCCCGCCGCTGGCAAGCGCTGCGAAAATGATGGCAACAACAACCGCCACAGCCACCACCGAAATAATGACCGGAATGACCCACTTTGGCAGCGGGGCACGCGTTTTCTTTTGCTTTTTCATTTTTTTGGGTTTGGCCAGAATGGAATCATCGGGGGTTCTTCCATCTCTGTTGCGATATCCTTTTCCCATTGAGATACTCCTCTTTTTTTGATGAAATTTCGGATTTCTCCACTTCCGAAAAACCGGCGCGAAGATTGACTTTATTATATACAATTAATTTGAATAAATCATGAACAAAAGATTTCTTTTATTGAAATTCTATCAAAGATCCATAATCACAGGCAGAATCATGGGTTTGCGCTTGGTTTTTTGATAGATATATTTTGCCAGATCGTCCTTGATGCGGCGTTTGAGCAGCATCCGGTCAACCGGATCGCGGCGGCGCGAAAAGGTGAGAACATCATTGATGGTATTTTCGGCAACCTTTCGGGCTCCCTCCATCAAATCCTCGTTTTCGCGGACGAACACAAAACCGCGCGAGATGAGATCGGGTCCCGAGAGAAGCAGACGGGCGGTGCAATCCATGGTTGCAACCACAACAATCAAGCCGTCCTGCGAAAGGTGCAGGCGGTCGTTGAGCACGATGTTGCCCACATCGCCGACACCGTAACCATCCACCAATACCTTGCCCGCCGGCACTGTTCCGCCCCATTTGGCGCCCGAGGCGTCAATTTCCAGCACCTTGCCGATTTCGGAAATGAAAATGTTGCGGTCGTTCATGCCAAGATAGCGCGCAAGATCACGGTTGGCGGAAAGATGACGGTTTTCGCCGTGGACAGGCATAAAATATTTTGGTTTGGTGAGCGCCTGCATCAGTTTAAGCTCCTCCTGGCAGGCATGCCCCGAAACATGGACCTCCACAAACGCGTCGTGCAAAACTTCCACCTCGTTGCGCGAAAGCTCGTTGATGATTCTGCCAACCAGCTTTTCGTTGCCCGGAATGGCGCTTGCCGAAAGGACGACCACATCGTTTGCATCCAGCGCGACCTGGGAATGGTCGGAGAACGCCATGCGGTAAAGCGCCGACATGGGCTCGCCCTGGCTGCCGGTGGTAATTAAGGTCAGCTCGTTGGGTTTATAGCGCTTGATCTCGTTGATGTCCACCAAAACGCCGTTGGGAACTTTCATATATCCCAGCTCAACGGCGGCATTGACAATGTTGATCATGCTCCTGCCGGTGATGGCAACTTTGCGCTTATGTCGCGCACTGGTATTGATAATTTGCTGAACGCGATGAACATTGGAGGAGAAGGTTGCAATGATAATGCGCTTTTTGGTATGGGTGGTGAAAATGTATTCCAGCGAAGCGCCAACCTTTTTTTCGCTTGGGGTATAGCCCGGGCGCTCGGCGTTTGTGGATTCGCACATCAAAAGCAGAACGCCCTGCTTGCCCAGCTCGCCAAAGCGCACAAGGTTCATCATTTCGCCCTCAATGGGGGTGGTGTCCAGCTTGAAATCTCCTGTGTGAACCAACACACCCAGCGGCGTATGCACCGCCAACGCGCAGGCGTCGGCAATGGAATGGTTGACGTGAATAAACTCCACCGTCATGGCTCCGGCGCGAATTTTGTCGCCGGGCTTTACGGTTTTCAGGTCTGCCTGCCAGGGCAGCGGTTGCTCCTCCAGTTTGCCGCGTAGGATGCCCAACGTCAAGGGGGTGCCGTAAACCGGCAGATTCAGCGTGCGCAAAAGATACGGAACACCGCCGATGTGGTCCTCGTGCCCGTGGGTGAGAAAAACGCCGCGAATGCGGTCTTTGTTTGCTTCCAGGTAGGAAAAATCGGGAATGACAAAGTCAATGCCCGGCATTTCCTCATCCGGGAAGCCGATGCCGCAGTCAATGACGATGATATCCTGCTCGTATTCTACCACGGTCATATTTTTACCGATTTCGCCAAGCCCGCCAAGCGGAATGATGCGGATCTTGCCGGTCGGTTTTTTGGAATTGTTTTTTGTTTTGGTTTGTTGTTGTCTTTTTGCCATAAAAACTCCTTTCTTTCGGCAATGCAAAGGGGATTTCCCCCGAAAAACGATTTAACAGATGTAAAAAAAACAATAAAAACATACGGAAAACAGACCCCCTCCGCATGCAGCACCGCTCGCCGCACAGGATGAGGCCGGTCGAATTGTTGCGGAAAGGCGCTCATCGCCCATCCGTTTCGTTCCCCGCAATCGCCGCCGGTGGCGGACGATACCTTATGGAAGAGTTTACCACATTTTTGGCAGTTTGTCAAGGGGAAACGCGCAAAAAGAAAACGACAAGCGCAAGCGCAAAGCCCAAAACCATTCCCCCGAAAAGCCAGGCAAGCGCTTTTGCCGGGTTTTTCTTGCCGCGCTCTTCCCTTTCCGCTCCCTCGCACAAAATCCGGTTGGCTTCCAGAAGCATTTCCCGCTCCGGGAACCGGACCGGCGGCAAATCCCGGCGGACGATGAACAAAGCTTCCTCATAATACCGGCTGTTGCCGATGCGCATTTGCACCACGCGGCGCTGCGCTCCTTTAACAGGTTGCATTGGCAGTTTTCCCCCTTCTGAAATGGTATCTCTGCTTGCATTATTGCCGGATTTTGGAGCGGAGACGCAGAAAAAAGGATGTTTTTTTCAAAGATTTTTTCTTTTTTTGATAAAAAACTTGCGTTTTTTGAAATTATATGCTATACTATAAAAACCAAATTCTTCCATTTGCAAAAAAAGGAGGGCATGCTTTTATGAACATTTGGCACGATATGGACCCCAAAAGCGTTCACCCGGACGATTTCCCTGCCGTTGTGGAAATTCCAAAAGGGGGAAAATGCAAATACGAGCTGGACAAGTCCACCGGGCTTTTGCGCCTGGACCGCATTCTTTACACCTCCACGCACTACCCTGCAAACTACGGCTTTATTCCGCGCACGTATGCCGATGACGGCGACCCTTTGGACGTTTTGGTGCTTTGCTCCGAGTCCATTTACCCAATGACCATTGTTCGCGTTTACCCGATTGGAATGATGCGCATGCTGGACGGCGGAAAGATGGACGACAAAATTATTGCCGTTCCCTTCTCGGACCCCTCCTATTTCGGCATCAAATCCATTGACGAACTGCCCAGCCACATCTTTGACGAAATTTTGCACTTCTTTACCGTTTACAAACAGCTGGAAAACAAGCAGACCGACGTCAAATCGCTTTACGGGCCGGTGGAAGCGCGCCAGATTGTGAAAGAGGCGATTGATAACTACAACGCCACCTTTGGTAAAAAATAATATTGATCTTGTAAGCAGAACAGAGGAACCGCCGTAGCGGTTCCTCTGTTTTTTGTTTATTCTTCGGGTTTGTCGGTCTCTTCGGGTTTTGCTTCCGGCGCGGGATCGGCATCCTGTGCTTCTTCGGCAACCTCGGTGTCCAGATCGCGGAGCAGTTCCTCCAACGGGGGAAGCCCGGTGCTTTCGGCAATTTGTCTGCGCGCCTCTTCTTCGGCTTTCGCTCTTTGCTCGTTATCGCGCCGGCTTTGCTCGGCTTTCTCGGCGGCAATTTGTTCCAGCTCTTCCACCGTGGCGTCGTCCTTCATTGCCGCGGCAAACTGGTCGCCGTCCATGCTCTCGTGTCCAAGCAGATATTGCGCAACAAAATGCAGGCGGTCCATATGGTCGGAAAGAATCTTTTTGGCGTCCTTGTATGCCTGCTCGATCAGCGCGCGGATCTCGTCGTCAATCTCGGCGGCAGTCTTTTCGGAATAGTTTTTGCCCGAGCTGAAATCGCGCCCGAGGAAAACCTCATCGGCAGAATGCTCGTTGCCGTAAAGCACGGCGCCAAGTTTCTCGCTCATACCGTAGCGCGTGACCATATCGCGCGCAACGCGGGTTGCCTGCTGAATATCCGAAGAAGCGCCGGTGGAAATATCCTCCAGGATCAGCTCCTCGGCAATTCTGCCGCCCAGGCTGATGCGGATGTCGTCCATCATCTCGCCCCTGGTTTTGCCCATCTGGTCTTCCTGCGGCACCCGAATGGTAACGCCGCCGGCACGACCGGCAGGAATGATGGTGATGTGCTTGACCGGGTCGGTGTGTTTGCAATAGTAGGTGACAACGGCGTGACCTGCCTCGTGATAAGCCACCAGTTTGTTATCCTTCTCGGTGCGCACGCGGGTTTTCTTTTGCGGCCCGAGCAACATTTTCATATAGGAGGCTTCAATTTCCTCCATGCCGATCAGATGCTTGTTCTTCTTTGCGGCAAGCAAAGCCGCTTCGTTAAGCAGGTTGGCAAGATCGGCGCCGGTGAACCCGACGGTGGATTGCGCAACTTTGCGGAAGTCCACGCCAGCCTCCATCGGCTTTTTGCGCGCATGGACTTTGAGGATCTCCTCGCGCCCTTTGATGTCGGGATAGTTGACGGTGACCTGACGATCAAAACGACCCGGACGCAACAGCGCGGGGTCCAAAATGTCCGGGCGGTTGGTTGCCGCCATGACGATAATGCCCTCGTGCGAGCCAAAACCGTCCATTTCCACAAGCAGTTGGTTCAGGGTTTGCTCGCGCTCGTCATGTCCGCCGCCCAAGCCTGCGCCGCGGTGACGGCCGACGGCGTCAATTTCGTCAATGAAGATGATTGCCGCGGGGGAACGGCGCGCGTTCTCAAACAGATCGCGCACGCGGGACGCGCCAACGCCGACATACATTTCCACAAAATCGGAACCCGAAATGGAATAGAACGGAACGTCGGCTTCTCCTGCTACCGCCTTGGCAAGAAGGGTTTTACCCGTGCCGGGAGGGCCCACCAGCAAAACGCCGTGCGGAATGCGGGCGCCCAGTTTGGTATATTTTTGCGGGTCTTTCAAAAATTCAACAATTTCTACCAGCTCTTCTTTCTCTTCATCGGCACCGGCAACATCGCGAAAATAGACTTTGTCTTTTTCGTTTTGCGAAGCCTGTTTGGTTTTTGCCCTGCCGAAGGAATTGAACTTGCTGTTTTTGCCGTTCATGGCGCGGAAGGAAATGAACCAGATGACCACGATGGCAACGATGAGAAGAATCATGGGCAGGTAGGAAAGCCATGCAAATTTATTGGACTGCGGCTGCAAATCCAGCTTTGCAATACCAACGGTTTCATCCATTGCGTTCAGTCCGCGCAGTTCGCTCAATTTTTCCTCGTGGTTCAAAAGCAACAGGCTGGCGTATTCTTCGCCCAAATTGACCGTATATTTTTCGCCGGTTTTTGGTTGAACGATGGCAACATGGCCGGAGGTTAGCGTAAACTCTTTGATGTTATCGTTTTCAATGTCCGCCACCACAATTCCGTAATTTTGCTCATTTGTCTTTTTGTTGTTCCAAAAAAGCGCCGAAAGCGCGAACACAATCAAGGCAATGATAATGGCATAAAAAATCAGTTCCCGAACAATATTTCTCTTCATGGGTTCCTCCGTTTACTGTTGATAAACCGACGGTTTCAAAACGCCCACATAGGGCAGGTTGCGGTATTTTTCGTCATAGTCCAGCCCGAACCCGACTACAAACACATCGGGAACAACGCGGCCGACAAAATCGGCATTGAAGTTGACAACGCGGCGCTCGGGTTTATCCAACAGCGTGCAACATTTGACGCTGTGCGCGCCGCGGTTGGCGAGCAGCTGCGAAAGTTTTTCCAGCGTTCTGCCGCTATCCACAATGTCCTCCACAAGAACCACATCGGCGTCTTTGACGTCGCGTTTGAGGTCCAGGTGCACCTGGATAAAGCCGGAAGAATCGGTTCCGCCGCCGTAGGAAGAAACTTTCATAAACTCGATGGCACAGGGGAACCGGAGCCGCTTGAATACCTCGGCGGCAAAGACGAACGATCCTTTGAGGATGCAAACCAGCACCATCTGCCGGCCGCTGTCGCCATACTCGGCGGTCAGTTTTGCGGCAAGGTCGTCGCAAATCTTTTTCAGTTCCTCTTCGCTGACCAAAACGCTTTCAATGTCATTTTCAATATTATACATGTTTTTGCCTTTCTATGTTTTCGGGGTTTTGTTTTTTTGAAAGGGTTTATTTCTTTTTGTCGGCAAAACCGACCATCGGCGCCCAGACGATGCCCTCTTTGTTGCAAAGCACCGGCAGGCGGTCGCGGAGTTCCTCCGGAACGCCGCATTCGCGCCAAATTTTGCGCAAACGCTTATGATGCCCGCCGCGCAAAATGGAATCGCCCTCTTTTCGGGTGCGCCAAATATATCCGGCGCTCAAGGCTTTGGCAAGATCGGAAAACCGCACCTGCCAAGCAGTCATTCCGGCGTTTTGGGGGATCGGGCTTGCTTTTTTGCCCTCCGCCACAACCACAGTCATACCGCCGGGGAGTTCGTTGATCCCTTCGCGGAGCGGAATCTGATAGCCCGGTAGCGGTTCGGCTTTTTCCTCCACCGTCAAAACGTCCCGGTGCTTGAACAGCCCGACCGTTCCCGAAAGCGGAATTTTGCGCCCGTTTCGTCCGTTTGCCAGCGCCTCGGCGCGTTCCAGCATTACCGAATCGGCGGTGACGCCGTTTTCCGAAAGAAAGCGGGTCAAAACGCGCACGCGGATTGCGGGATGCAACCCGGCAAGCAGATTGCAAGGAAGTCCGCTTTGGAAGGATTCCTGCCAAACGGCATTGACCTGCCCGGCAAAATAATCCTCGTCCTGCCGCACCCGGTCGGCGAGCTTTGCCGCCTGTTTTTGCGGCGCGGCATACAGCTTTTCAAGCGCGGGAATGACCTGCGCACGAATCAGATTGCGCGCATAGGTCAATTCGGTATTGGTTTCGTCCTCTGTAAAATCCAGCCCCTCTGTTTTGCAGGCAGTGCGAATTTCCGCCGCCGACAAACCCAGGAGCGGACGGGTGACAAACCCGTTCCCGAACGGACGCGCCGGCAAAATGGAAGAGAGCCCTGCCGCTCCCGTTCCGCGCGCAATGCGAAACAGCATGGTTTCCAGCAAATCGTCTGCCTGATGCGCCGTTGCAAGCAGGGGAATGTTCCGCTCGCGCATCAGTTTTTCAAAAAAAGCATAGCGCACTTCACGCGCTTCCTCTTCAATGCCCCTGCCGTGCGCTTTGGCAAGCGCGGGAACGTCCTCCCGGAGCACCTCGATGGGAAGTTGATATTCCTTTGCCAGGGCGCGGCAAAATTCCGCGTCGCGGTCGGCATTCTTTCCCCGAATGCCGTGGTGCACATGTGCCAACAGAACCGGAAAACCGTCCCGCCGGCTCCCTTTTGCAAGCCGGTCCAACAGAAAACGCGAATCGGCTCCGCCGGAAAGCGCCAGCAAAACCGGTGTTTCGGGGGCTTGACCGGCAAGCTCCCAGGGCATTGGAATCCCGTTTTGCTTTTTCATTGCGGCGCGTTCTCGTCGATGGTAACGAACTTGGTATATTGCCCGTTCCAGCCCATTTTGACCGTTCTGGTTTCGCCATGGCGGTTTTTGGCAACGATGATTTCGGCAATGGACATATCGTTCATGCTCTTTTCATCTTTCTTGTAGTATTCGCTGCGATAGAGGAAAATAACCGTATCGGCATCCTGCTCGATGGCGCCGGAATCGCGCAAATCCGAAAGTTGCGGACGGTTATCGGTCCGGGATTCGGGTCCGCGGGAAAGCTGGGCGCAACAGATGATGGGAACGCCCAGTTCCTTTGCCATAATTTTGAGCGCACGGGAGATTGCAGAAACTTCCTGCACGCGGTTCTCCGCTCGTTTATCGCCCTGCATCAGCCCCAAATAGTCGATGACGACAAGCCCCAGGTCTTTTTCGCGCCGCAGTTTGGCTTTCATGGCGGTTACCGTCATACCCGAAGTATCGTCAATGAGGATATTGCATTTTGCCAGTTCGGATGCGGCATAGGCAAGGTGTTCCCAGTCCTCGGGGGTCAGTTTGCCGGTGCGGAGCGAATAGCTGTTGACCAGCGCCTCGCTGGACACCATGCGGCTGACCACCTGCTCCGCCGACATTTCCAGCGAGAAAAAGCAAACCTTTTTGCCCGTTTGTTTTGCCACGTTGGTTGCAACGTTGAGCGCAAACGAGGTTTTGCCCATACCCGGACGCGCGCCAACCAGGATCAAATCGGTTTTGCCCATGCCGGCAAGCACCTGATCCAGCGCCGAAAAGCCGGTTTTGGTTCCGGCAACCGCCTCGGGATTTTCCTGCAGTTGGTGCAGGTTGTCATAAAAGGTTTGCAAAACCTCCGAGATGGAACGGAAGTTTTGCGTGTCTCTTCCCTGCGCGACCTGATAAATCAGGTTTTCGGC
Organism: uncultured Clostridia bacterium; assembly: GCA_946618395.1. Classification (GTDB taxonomy): domain Bacteria; phylum Bacillota; class Clostridia; order Oscillospirales; family CAG-272; genus UMGS1865. The sequence goes on along the minus strand of CAMOLD010000004.1, from coordinate 18,116 downwards.
ATGATCCAGGACATCGGAGACCTTATCCTGCTCGGAATAGGCGCTTTCTGAAATTTCGTTTGCCGCATGGATGAGTTGCCGCAAAACGCTTTTATCCTTGACAATGCGGGCATAATCCTTGACGTTCATTGCGTCGGGAACCGCCTCCGAAAGCGTGCGCAGATAGTCCTCGCCGCCGGATTTATCGTAAACGCCGGCAGTGACCAGCCGGTCGATCAACGTGACAACGTCAATCTCGTGGCTTGCCAAAAACAGCTCGGTCATGGCAAGGTAAATTTGTTTATGTTCTTCCAGGTAGAAATCGTCCGCATTGACCGATACCGCCACCTCGTTGAGCGCGGCGGGGTCGATAAGAATGGCGCCGAGGAGCGATTGCTCCGCCGGCATGGAAAACGGCAATTTCCGCATCAATTCGTCCTGCATTTGTTTTAGGGGCTTTCCGGGGCTTTCCGGAAACGCACTCTCCTTTCAAATTCTTACAAACCGGGGATGAGATTATTCTTCAACCGAAATGGTGATCTTTGCGGTGACCTCGGTGTAAAGCTTTGCTTCCGCCTGATAGGTGCCAAAAGATTTGATGACCTCGGGAAGGGTGATTTTTCGTTTGTCAACCGAAATGCCGAAGTCGGCTTCCAGCCGCTCCGAAACATCCTTTGCGGTCACCGAGCCGTAAAGCCGCCCGTCGCCGCCGGACGACGCCTTGATGACCACCTTGACGGTTTTGAGCTTTTCGGCAATTGCCTGCGCCTCTTTTTTCTCGGTTGCAATGCGGTAAAGGCGCGCCTCTTCGCGCACCTTGACATCGTTGAGTGCCTGCGCGTCGGCAATTTTGGCAAATTTGCGGGGAATCAAAAAGTTCTTTGCGTATCCGTCGGATACCTCAATGACATCGTTCTTTTTTCCCTGCCCTTTTACATCTGTCAGCAAAATGACTTTCATGTGCTGATCTCCTTATTCTTTGTATTCGTGATCCAGATATTCGTCGATGACCTGTTTGAGCTGAATGGAAGCCGCCTCCAGGGTAGTGTTCCGCAACATTGCGGCCGCCATATCAAAATGTCCGCCGCCGCCCAGCCGCTCGCAAATTTTTTGAACGTTGATCTTTCCGCCTGAGCGCGCCGAGATGGTGACCGAATTGCCGGCGTGCAACAGCGCAAAGGAAGCCTCGATGCCCGAAATGTTCATCAGCTTATCTGCCGCCTTGGCAACGGCAATTTTATCCTCTTCGTTCTTTTCGCGGTCAACCGAAAGCCAGGTCAGGGCAATTTTTTCGCGGTAGGTTCTGGTGCGACTGTCAATGTCCACCGCCGTAAAGAGGTTGGAAAGCGACTCGGTGAAGAACGACTTGATCATTGCCGCGTTGGCGCCGCGCTCATAGAGATAGCGCACCGCCGAGAAGGTTTGCATTTCGGCACCCTGGGTAAAGTTTTTGGTATCCAGCATCAAGCCGGCAAGCATGAGCGAGGCTTCCTCTTTGAGAAGCTCGTCGTGGAAGGGGCTGAGCTCCAGCATTTCGCTGACCAGTTCGCTTGCCGCGGCAACGCCGGGGCGAATATAGGTCATCAGCGGCTTGAAATCATACATTTGGTCGGGACGGCGGTGGTGGTCGATGATGACCACGTTCTGCACGTTTTTGAGCAGCTTGGGCGCCTCGGTGTGCGCCATGTTGCTGACATCACTGATGACCAACAGCGTATTGGAGCGAACCGAATCCATTGCCGCCTCGGCTCCAATAAACATGGAGCGGTATTCCGGCAGATGCGCCACAACGTCATAGCAGTTGCGGAAGTTGACGTGGTCGCGGTTGACCACAATGCGGATTTTGGAATAATCCCCGCCCTTGGAGCACATTGCCAACCGGGCAAGACCAACGCAGGAGCCGATGGAATCGTAGTCCGGCGCGCTGTGTCCCATAATCAACACATTTCCGGCGTCGCGCATCAGTTTGGAAAGGTGCATAGAGTTGACGCGCGAGGTAATGGTTGTGGATCCAGCCATGGTGTTGACGCGGCCGCCGTAAAGGGTAATGGTTTCGCCGGTGTTGACGGCTACCTGGTCGCCGCCCTTTTGCAGGGCGATGTCCAAAGCGTCGCTTGCGGCGCGTTCCTTCTCCTCAAAGCTGCCCTTGATGGCGCCAACGCCCATGGAAATGGTAACGGGATAGCTGTTATCGCCCAATTTGACGTTGCGGACGGTTTCCAAAATGTGGAACTTGTTGGCAATGCATTCATCCAATGCCAACCGGTTGAACACGACCACGTATTTTTCGCGCTCGTATTCGCGCAACATTCCGCCAAAGCCTTCCGCCCATTCTTTCAGGATGGTCTCAATTTCGCTCACGGCGGTGCGGTAGCTGACGCGAACGTATTGGGCAAGCTCCTGCAAACTGTCAATGACCACATAGGCAACGATGGGGTCTTCCTCGTATTTCTTCTTTTGCAGGGCAAGAATCTCGGTTACATCGCGGAAGATGACGAAATAATAATCGGTTCCTCGCGAACGGAGAATATAGCAATCCAGGCTGTATTTGCGCCCTTCGATCTCGGTGATCATGGGTTTGGAATTGTCAATCGGAACACCGTCGCTGTTAACGGTAATATCCTTGACCGGTCCGCCGTTTTGCGCATAGGAAATGATGCTGTTGACCGAAACCGAGCAAAAGCTGGAAAGCGGCACGTTGCAAATGGGCGAGCGGTATTGCAGAATCTCCTGCAAAGAGCCGCTGACGATTTTGACCGTTCCCTGCGCGCTGACAATGGCATAGGGCAAATCCACCACATAGCGGAACAAGTCGCTGATTTCGGTGGACATCAGGTCCGCCGCGTCGTTTGCCGCGCTGATTCTGCGGTAGCGCAACAAATACGCCGCCAGCAAAATTCCCGCGGTGAGCAAATAGATGCCGAACAGCACGATGGCATAAAACGGCAGCTCCGCGCTTTTGATCAGCTCAAAACGATCCAAAATCGTTAAAACGGTCAAAAGCCCGAGCAAAATCGCACCGATCAAAACGCCGGCGATCAGCGCCGGGCGCAGGTCGGTTCGAAACAGATTCTTTTTCTTTCCCTGCGAATCCTGCATTTGGTTTTCTCCTTCTGCGAAATTTCAAAAAATAATCTTTATCGGGAACAATAAATATAATACTACATTATAAGAGTATAGCACATCAAAAAGCATTTGTAAACACCTTTGTCCACCTTTTTCCCAACTTTTAACATTTTTTTTACAGTCTTCTTTTCTCCCTTTTGAAAAAACAGCCAATCCAAAAGAAAAAATATCCAATTTTCTATTTTTTGAACTGATTCTTTGATTTATAATATAATTGACTTTGAAGACCCCGCAGAAAGGAACAGACTATGATTCGATTCGGAACCGGCGGATGGCGCGCCGTGATTGGTGATGATTTTACAAAAGAGAACATTCAGCGCGTGGCGCAGGGAATTGCCGATTTGATGGTGGAAGAAGGAAAAACCGACAAACCGGTCATGATCGGCTACGACCGCCGTTTTCTCTCCAAAGAGTCGGCAATTTGGGTTGCCGAAGTGCTGGCGGCAAACGGAGCGCAGGTGTTGTTCATGAAGCGCAGTGCACCAACGCCTTTGGTCATGTTCACCGTAAAAGACGAGCCGCTGCACTATGGAATTGAAATTACCGCAAGCCACAACCCGGCAATTTACAACGGCATTAAGCTGATTGTGGAGGAAGGGCGCGACGCCTCGGTGGAATGCACATCGCACCTGGAGGAACTGATTGCGCGCGCAACCGTTCGCTCCATGCCCTTTGAAAAAGCCGAAGCCGACGGAAAAATTATCTTTTTGCAAACGCCGTTCAACCGGTTTTTGGATTCCATTCTCTCCCGCCTGGATCTGAACGCAATCCGCAACGCGGGCATTCGCCTGCTCTTCAACCCCATGCACGGCTCCGGCTCCTATCCCTTGACCGCCGTTTTATACACCGCGCGCTGCACGGTGGACCTGATGGACGCAAACCGGGACGCCTTTTTCGGCGGTATGACGCCGGCGCCGGGACTCCACCAGTTGGGAACGCTGGCAACCCGCGTGGTCCAGGAAGGATACGACCTTGGCATTGCCATTGACGGAGACGGCGACCGCGTTGGAATCATTGATAAAAACGGAACCTACATTGACGCAAACCAAATTCTTGTTATGCTTTACTACTACCTGCACGAATACCGCGGCTGGAAAGGCCCGGTCGTCCGCAATCTTGCAACCACGCATATGCTGGATATGGTTGCGGAGTCCTTCGGCGAAACCTGCTACGAAGTGCCGGTCGGTTTCAAATACATTTCGGCAAAGCTGGATGAAAAAGACGCCGTTTTGGGAGGCGAATCCTCCGGGGGGCTTACCGTTCGCGGTCATATCTTCGGCAAAGACTCCATTTATGCCGCCGCGCTGTTTGTGGAAATGCTTTGCGCAACCGGAAAATCGGCAACCGAACTTTGGGATCAACTGACCGCGCGCTACGGAACCCACGTGATGGAAGAGGATAACCTGACCTTCCGCCCGGAGGACAAACCGCGCATTGACAACTTGCTGATGGTTGAAAAACAGCTACCTGTCTTTGCGGAAAAGCAAATTGCAAAGGTTGGCTACGAGGACGGCTGCAAGGTGTATTTTACCGATAACAGCTTTGTAATTTGCCGCTTCTCCGGCACCGAACCGCTCCTTCGCATTTTTGCAGAGGACGCCGATTCAACATCCGCAAAAGCGCTGATTGATACTATGAAACGATTTGTGATGGGATAAAAAGCAAAAAAAGAGCCGCAACCTGACCGGTTGCGGCTCTTTTTTTGCATATTTGTTTTTTAATGAATGGGCGTTCCTTCGGGAACGGCATCGTCCACAAAGATCAGCTTGCAACCGCAGGCATTGTTGGTTGCCGCCAACAGCATGCCGCAAGAATTGATGTTGCAAATGCGGTTTGCTTTGAGGTTGGCAATGACGATGATCTTTTTGCCCACCAACTGTTCTGGCGTGTAATACGCCTTGATGGAGGACATGATGACGCGCTCGCCAATCCCATCCGAAAGGGTGAGTTTATAGCAGGAATGCGACTTGCGCACCGCCTCGGCTTTCAGGATCTTGCAAACGCGCAGGTCCAGTTTATCAAAGTCTTCCAGCGTAATCTGCTCTTTGACCGGAGGCACGGGGTCCGGCTCGCCGGCGGGTGCCTGCTCCGGTTGCAATGCCTCGGGTTCTTCCGCGGCAACAGGTTCCGCTTCGGCAACGGCGGCGGCTTTTTCCTCCTCGGTTTCGGGATAGGAGAAATCCAAAAGCCCTACGTAACGGGCAGGATCAATGGCATACAGGAACAGATACAGGCGCGGACCCTGGTCTTTGCCCAAAAGCAACTGGTAAACCGATTTGAAGAACGCGCTTTGCAAGGGGCGCAGTTCCTTGGATTCGGCAAGCGCGGGATACACCTGCTTGGGAATATCGTAAAGCGCGGTGTTCAAACCGTCCAGGTCGTAACCGCCTTTGAGGATGGTGTCGTGCAACAGGGCGACCGCCTGTTTGCCTTCGTCGCTCAGGGTATTGTAAATATCCCATGCGCGGTGCGTGCGCAGCCGGTTGACCTGGTCGGGCGCGCATTGCTCCAACCAGTAGCGTGCGCGGTCAAGCCGGTCGGCAAACTGCGCATAGGTATAGGGGGTTCCGATTTTTCCAAACACCGTTTCCAGCATGGGAATATTGAAATCCACAATGGAGCCCAGCTGAACAAGCAGTGCCATGGGGACGGTGATAACATCTCTTCCCTCAACCGTGCAGTTATACATAATCGCCTGCGTTGCCTCGTTGGCATTTCCGGCGCGGCAATCGGAAAGCATTTTATCAAACTCGAAATACTGCCGCAAAATGCCGTCGTCAAAGCAGAAATCAAAGGCTTTGGTGGGTTCGGTTTTGGAATAGAGCCAAAGGATGATTTCGGGCTGGTAAAGTTTGAGCAGGGTATCCGGCGTTAAATTGAGGCCGGTAGAGCCGGACATTTTGCCGGTCATGCCCTTGATGCCGATGAACTCATACCCCTGGAAGAGCGGCGGTTCATAGCCGAAAATCTTTTTGGAAACCAGTTTGGCGTTGGAATAGGAACCGGTGGGCGCGGCATGGTCCTTTCCGCCCGGCTCAAAGTCCACTCCCTCGTGGCGCCAGCGCATGGGCCAGTCCACCTTCCAGGAAAGCTTGCAGTTGTGGTCGGTGCGAAAATCGAAGGTTCCGCTGTGTCCGCAACGGCAGGTGTAGGTGGCTTTGGTGCAATCCTCGGAGAGCGAGGTGATGGTGGTAAAGTCGGTGCGGCACTCTGGGCAAAAGATGGTTGCCGGGTAGTAGTTTGCCTTTTCGGCGTCGTGCTCGGCGCGCAATTCCTCGGGCGTTTTGTCGGCATCCTTGGTCTTAAAGGAATCCAGAATTTCAAAAATATCGCCGCGGCGGCGGAGCGCTTCCAAAATATCCTCGGTATAGGTTCCGGCGCGGTAAAGATCCGCCTGGTAGCGGCAATCCAGCTCGATGCCGAACTTTTTCATCGACTCCAAAAACTCCGCCTCAAAATGTTTGGCAAAGTTTTCGTGCGTGCCCCAGGGGTCGGGAATATCCACATAGGGGCAACCGATATATTTATCGTATGCGTCGCCTACCACCTCGCGCACGTTTGCCGGAATTTTGCGGCAACGGTCGTATTCGTCCCAGGAGAACAAAAGCCGGGCTTTCTTTCCCTTCTTTTGCAGGGCGCGAACAACAAAATAGGAGGTGACCACATCGCGGAAGTTGCCGATGTGGATGGAGCCGGACGGGCTGATGCCCGCGGCGCAAACGTATTCTTCTTTTTGGGGGTTGCGGTCAATCAGCCGCTGTGCAATTTCTTCTGACCAATGCATGGTGCTTCCTCTTTCCTAAAAGATATCCATATTTTAGCATATTACGGTAAATTTGTCAACCAAAACGGAAAATTTGCAAAGAAAAACGGTCCTTTCCGGACCGCTTTTCCCGTTTTTCCGACTTATGCCGACCGCAAAGCGCGTTCCAGCCAGATCAGCCCCATGGAAAACGCGTCGGTCAATCCCTTTTTGTTGCCCTGCATCAAAATCTTGTTCGGGTCTTTGGAATCAATGACCTGAACCAAAATGTTTTCGGGCGCGCCGGTTTCTTTGTTATAGGAGAAAATTTCCAGAATCAAAATACATTTTTCGGTCATATCGCCGTAGCAAATGGTGTCGCCTTCGCGCACCAGCGGTTTGCCGAGATATTCCAGATATTTGCCGCTGACGAGCGGCCGTTTTTCCTCTGCCATGTCTGCCTCCTTCAATGCGTGTATGGAGTTGTTATTATTATATCATTCTTTTTGCAGCTTGTCAAGGGTTCGGGCGCATTCATTTTGCGCTTTTCCCGGAATGAGCGGATTTTGCCGCAAAAGCTCCGCCGGCGATGCCGGGCGCGGCAGACAAAGCGCGTAAAGCGATGTCGCTTTTTTTGCAAGTTCTTCCTGCCGTCTTGCCGCCGGAAAATCCGGAACACCGGCATTGGAGGTGACCACCGGAATATCCGCCGTTTTGCGCACCGCGGAAAGGAAGGATCTGCCCGTCTTGTTTGCGGCAAGCAGGCGCGTATATGCCGGAGGCGCGGAAAGCTCTTCCCGCTTTACTCCTGTTAAAAGGAACAACAGGGCGCGGCGAAGGCGCGCATTGGGGTATTTTTTCGTTGCCGCTCGGGCAAGCAGCGACTCCAAGTCGGTTGCCTCGTTCGCCGCCGCTTGCAGGCGGTTGCCCACCCCTCCCGACGCCTCGGCAATGCCCGAAAACGCCTCCTGCGGCAGTTGCCGCAAATTCCAAAGCACGGCGGCGGAAGCATTCTGCAAGCTTGCCGGCATTCTTCCGGCTTGCTCCTCTTTTTGCAAAATGGTTTGCTCAAATGCGGACAAAAACGCAAAGGCGGTATGCGTTTTCCCCTCAAAAATCGCTTTTCGCAATGCCGCGGCGGAAGGAATGGTTTGCGCGGTCAAAGTAAGGTCGCGGTCGTCGGCGCCCTCCCGTTTGACGGCGTGGGGGATCAGGTTTGCCTGCTGTTCCTCGATGGCGCGCAGATAGGCGATTGCCAGAATATCGTTTGGAGAAAGCGGTTTTTGCAGTCCGCAAAAGTCAGCCAACAGCTGAAAATAGACCGCCGCCGTTCCGGTATTTCCCTCTCCCGACCGCTTGGCATATTCCGCCCGGAAAGCCGGACTTTGCGCGGCGCTTGCAAGCCCGGAAAGAAAGGCAATGTCGCCGCTCTCGCTGCCAAACCAAAGATCGGTCGCTCCCAATCGCGAAAGAATCGATACCCCTGCGGCGGCAAACGCCTCGGCACTCGACGCCGCAAAGGGGAACGGAAGCTCCAACACAAGGTCGGCTCCCATACCCGTCAAAATTTCCGCCCTTGCCGCAGGGGAAAGAATTGCCGCCTCGCCGCGCTGAACGAAAGCGCCGCTCATCAGGCAAATCACGCAGTCGGATTCCCGCTTGACCTGCTCAAAAAGGCGGGCGTGTCCCCCGTGGGGCGGATTGCATTCACAAATTACGGCTCCGAAACGCATATCGGCATTCTCCTTTCCCGGCAGTTTTTCTGCGTCCATTATAGCACGGAAATCTTTGCCTGTCAATGAAGCGGCTTTCAAAAAAGCGGAGGAAGACAAAAAATCCGAAAAAACCTATTGACAAAAGCGGGAAAAACCGTTATAATAATTGTTGTCGCGTTTTGAAAAGAAACGAAAGCGGGGTGGGCACATGATTTTGGATATGCGACCCATGCTTCGCGGCGAGGTCCGCCGCATTGCAATCGACTATTCTTTTTCACCGCAACTTCCCGAAGGGGTTGAGCCAAACGGTTGCACCCGCGTTTGCGGCGAGGTGACCGACAATGCGGGATACATGCGTTTGACGCTTTGCGCCAACGTGGGTTACCGCGGCGTTTGCGCGCGCTGCCTTGAGACGGTGGAGGACACCTTTACCGTTGAGCTTGCGCGCACCGTTGCCGCCGAAGGCACGCTGACCCGGGAACAGCTGGAAGAAAACGTGGACGAATACGCCGTTGTTCAAAACGGCCTGTTGGATTTGGACGAACTGGTGGGGGAAGAGATTTTTTTGACCTTCCCGATGCGCGTTCTTTGCTCGCCCGATTGCCCGGGGCTCTGTCCCAAATGCGGCAAACCGCTCAAAGAAGGGGCTTGCGGGTGCAACACGCGCGAGGTTGACCCCCGGTTGGCGATTCTTGCCAACTATGAATGGGCAAAAGACGAGGACGACAAATCCTGAACCAAGAAAACCCGTATCGCACCCCCGGGTGCGGAAATAAAAGAGGAGGTGTAAGACATGGCAGTACCGAAGAAGAAGGTTTCCAAAGCACGCAGAGATAAAAGACGCTCCCAAAACAGCAAATTGACTCTGCCCGGCGTTGCGAAATGCTCCAACCCCGCCTGCGACGCTTACGTGAAGAATCACTGCGTTTGCAAAGTTTGCGGATTTTACAACGGAAAAAAGGTTCTGGATGTCAAGGCAGACAAAAAGAAAGCCTGAAACTTCCCAACCAACAAAAAAGCGCTTTTGTCAATCGACAAAAGCGCTTTTTTGTTTTTCATTTTATTTAACCCCGGTATGCCCGAAGCCGCCTGCACCGCGCTCGGTTTCATCCAGCGTTTCGGTCACCAGAAAGTCGGCGTGGAGCACCGGCAAAAAGAAGAGCTGGGCAATGCGGTCGCCGCGCGCGATTGTAAAGGGCTCTTCCCCGTGGTTAATCAAACCCACGCAAATCTCGCCGCGGTAGTCCGAATCGATAACGCCGATGCTGTTGGAAAGCGTGACGCCTTTTTTCACGCCCAATCCGCTTCTGCCGGCAACAATTGCAACAACGCCCTCGGTCTCGGGCGAAATGGCAAGCCCGGTGGGAACAAGCGTGCGTTCGCCGGGGGCAAGCGTAATGGTTTTTCCTTCATCCAATGCCGCGCGCAAATCCACCGCCGCGGCTCCCGGTGTTGCGTATTCCGGTGCGATCATGCCGCGCGTCAGTTTCAATTTTACGTTCATCTTCTTTTCTCCTTTATGTTATCTTCTTCCTCTGTCCAAAATCATGGGGGAAATTGCAAAAACGGCAAACCCGATTGCCGCGGTGCTTGCGGCGGCAATCCAAATACCGAGTGAAAGGCTCAAAAAAGCACCGATAACGGCGAGCACGGCAACGGGGGGAAGCAACCCGAAATAGATAAACAAAACCGAAATTGCCTGCTTTGCCTGCGGCGCAATGGCGGTGGACATACTCAAATCCAAGAGCAGAATCACCTGCCCGACATAGAAATCCAGCGCCATTGCCAAAAGGAAAATCCCAACCGCAACCAACGGATTGGCGCGCAGAAAGATGGAAATGATCAGATATGCCGGCAACAGATCCAAAAACGTGTTGACCGATCCGCCCGCCGCCGACCAGAATACCTTGTAATGGAAGGACGCCGGCACCATTTGGAAATAAACGCTTTCCATATCGGAAGAAAGCGGATTGCCCATGGCGCGGAAGAAGACAGCAAAGCAAAATGCAAACCCGGCAATATAGAAGTTCGGCGTTTTCATGACAAACACCATAAAGGTGCTGAACAAAACCGCCATGGCAAGATAAAACAGCGAGGTTTTGGTGAAAACTTTGAGAATGCCGAAGCGGAACCGGTTATACAACGTTTTGGTAAAGAACATTTGCGCTCCGCTGCCCCAAAGCCCGTCGCGCTTGATGTTGTCGCCGCGGTCCTTGCTTTTCCCTCCGGCAATGCCCAGCCGGCTTTTGTTTGCGGCTTCCAGCTTTTCGGTATGGATCTGCGCGCCCGCCATCGCGTCCTCGTAAAAGTCGGCTTTGAAATGCCAAATGCCCCAGGCAAGCGGGAAAAGCCCGAACAGCAAAAGCAGCGCGCAAATTGCCGCAAGCCAAGGCTTTTCCTCCATGGCAAACAGCACCATTCCTTTCAGCCAACCAAGCAAAGGCACCCAGTTGGAGCCCGGGAAATTGAAAAAGTTTTCCGCCGCGGAAAGCGGATGCAGTCCGCTTTGCAGATAGTAAATCGAATAACCGCCGCCAAGCAGCGCCACAATGCCAATGACCAGCGGCAAAATCATCTTTTTGTATTTCGGCCGGGTCGCCGTCACCGTATAGACCAAAACGCTGATGAGCCGGGAATACAGAATGATAAATACCCAGGCGGCAAGCACGAACAGTGCCGCAGAAAGCGGCAGATTTGCATTGGCAACCAAATTGGGGATTTGGAATCCCATATAGAAGCCGACAAAAAGCAAAATGAAAATCTGCGACATCAGCCGGAACAACAACACCGATTGCGGTTTCATAGGCGCGGAGAACAACAAGTTGACGTCCGCCATAAGGAAAATTTGCGAGCCGCTCTTATCGGCAAACCAAATTGAGAATAGAAAGACGAGCAACGCAACGCCCAAAACGGCAAGCCCGACGATGGATTTGATGGTTGCCGCATCCAAAGAAAGAATGATCTCCTCCGGCACGGGCTCCGCCGGTTGTTCGGTTGCCGCCTTTTCTTGAATCACTTCCTCCAAAAAGCCGGCGCCCATACCCACCAAAAGCCCGAACACAAGACTTGCCACAATGACAATGGCGACCCAGGAGCGGAACAGCTTTTTGACCTGGTTGACAAAGGAGTGGAAAGCGTAGTAGAAAAACAGTTTCATTCCGCCGCTCCAGTTTCCCCGTCGGTGGACGGCGTTTGCTCGGTGATTTCAAAGAACATCTGTTCCAGCGATTCGCCCCGCTCCTGCAACTGCGCTTTGGTCACGTCGGCGCGGACAACGCCTTTTTGCATGATGAGCGCGTGGTCCCAAAGGTTTTCCACACTATCGATCATGTGGGTGCTGACCAGAATGGCACACCCCGCGTCCCGCAACTCCAACAACAGGGATTTGAGCTCCTTGATGGCGTGGGGGTCCAGCCCGATCATAGGTTCGTCCAAAAGCAGAATTTTGGGGCGCGGCAAGAGCCCCAGGCAAATGTTCAGTTTTTGCTGCATCCCTTTGGAAAGCTCGTCGCCGTATTTTTTCTTTTTATCAGTCAATTCAAAGCGGTCAAACAGCTCTTCCGCATACGACTTGTAATTGGAAAGTTTATAGGCGCGCGCCAAAAATTCCATGTGCTCCGAAACGGTCAGATTCGGATAAAGCGAGGGCAGCTCTGGAATATAACCCAGAATTCTTTTTGCCTCAACGGTTTTGCAGGGGTAGCCGTCCACGCTGATGTCGCCCTCACACCTCAAAAAGCCGATGATGGATTTGATTGCCGTGCTTTTGCCTGCCCCGTTCGGCCCGAGCAGAACGGTCAACGTTCCCGGTTCCAGGGTAAAACTGACATGGTCGCAAGCGGCGACCTTCCCGTATTTTTTGGTAAGGTTATTGACAATTAACATAGCAAATCCTTTCTGTTATTTTACACGCATTTTTGCGATTTTTTCCTCGTCCGGGGTGACCACGCAGGACCAGTTGGTATGGTAAATGACAAACCCCGGTTTGCCGCCCGCCGGTTTACGGACGTTTTTGACGATGGTATAATCCACCTCGATATTCCCGCCCTCGGCGCTGGAATAAAAGGCGGCAATTTCGGCGGCGTCGGTAAAATCGCGCTCGGGCGGTTCTTTCCCCTCGGCAAGCAGCACAACATGGGAGCCGGGGCGGTTTTTGACATGGAACCAATAGTCGGTTTTTCCGGCGAGCTTTTGGGTGATATACTCGTTTTGCAGGTTGTTCTTTCCGCAAAGAACGCGATAGCCGCCCGAGGTGCGGAACTCGGCAACGGCGGGCGCCGTTTGCTTTTTCGGCGCGGCATAGTGCTTCATCCGCGAGGCGAATCCGGCGCGGAAAAGCTCCTCGCGCACTTCGGCAAGATCGGCGGAGTTCTCGGCGCGGGAAAGCGAATCGTTCACCGTTTCCAGGTAGGCAAGCTCCTCCTCGCCCAAAGCGATTTGCCGCGTCAATTCCACGCGCGCGTTTTTGCTCTTGTTGTATTTTTTATAAAGCCTTTGCGCGTTTGCCGCCGGAGAAAGGCGCGGATCCAGCTCCACGGCACAAACCCCGAAACTGCCGTCCGGGCGGTAATCCTCATAGTCGGTCAGTTCGGCGCGCGAGGCACCTTTGGGAATGGCGTGCAGATTGGCGGTGATCAGGTCCGCCTGCTTTTTATATTGCTCGCCTTTTTCGCATTCGGCAAGCTCGGCGCGCTGCAGGTGCAGTTTTTTTGCAATTCTTGCCTCCGCATTGCCAATCAGATGCAAAATATCGGCGGCGCGGCGGCGGATGGCTTCAGCTTTCTCCCTCGCGCCGAAAAAGGCGTCCAGCAGTTCCCCTGCCGAAGAAAACGGTTGCATTTCATAGCCCGTATATTGCAAGAGCGGCAAAAACGCATACTCCACCGGTTCGCCTTCGTTTGAAACCATGCAGGGGGAGAATTTTTCTTCCCGAATAATTTGCACAACCCCGAAAAATTGTTTTTCCAGGCACGCGGCATTGCAATCCGAAACGAGCGCATCCACACTTCCCGTTGCCGCAAAGACGATTTCGCGCGCAACGGCGGCGGAGATGCCCGAAAAGGTGGAAAGGATCCATTTTTCGGCTTTTCCTTCGGGGGAAGCGGCAGAAAAAAGATTTTCAAACTCCTGCAAGGAGACCGCCGTGGGATCGGTTTTGTTTTGCGATGGCGGAAGCTCGTAGGTCATTCCCGGCAAAACCTGGCGGCGCGAAGAAGTGGAAAAATCCACCGGGTTGAGCACCGAAAGGATTTTATCGGCTTCATCGGCAAAAATCAGGTTGCTGTATTTTCCCATCATCTCGCAATATAATTTGCGCACGGTGGAAAATCCCATTTCATCTCGCGCGTCAAATTCCAAAATTGCAACGCGCTCAAACCCCGCCTGGCGCACGCCCGAAAGTTTTGCGCCCTGCAAATGCTTGCGCAAAAGCATGCAAAACATGGGCGGAACGGGAGGGTTTTCTTTTTGAATTTCCGAAAATCCGACGCGCGGATGGTTGGCGCCGGCATTGATGAGCAACCGCTTTCCGCCCTCGGGCAGCCGGAGCGCAAGCACAATTTCATCGCGTGCAGGCATAAATACACGCTCCACGCGCGCGCCAATCGCTGTTTTGCGAATCTCGGCAAGCGATGCCGTCAGCATTCCCGCGTCAAACGCCATGTGCTTTTCCCTCCTTTTGCGGTTTTGGACTTTTTTCATATAAATTATATCATGCCCTTGCAAAAAAAGCAAGGGTATGCTATAATAATGGCAGATTCTTTTTTCGCCTCTTGAACAAAGCAGGAAAGGAAGGCAAAACCATGAAAAAAACCGTAATCGGCATTGACGTTGGCGGAACGACCACCAAAATCGTCGGCTTTTGCAAGCAGGACGAAAAGGCGCCCAAAATCATTGCCCCGCAATTTGTAAAAGCCACCGACCCGCTGACATCGGTTTACGGCGCGTTTGGAAAATTTACCGCCCAGAACGGGCTGGAACTTGCCGACATTGACCGCATTCTGGTAACCGGAACCGGCTCCACCTTTTTGACCAAACCGATTTATGACTTGGACTGCAAAAAGGTGCCGGAATTTACCTGCATCGGCATTGGCGGGCTTTGGCTTTCGGGTTTGAAAGACGCCATTGTTGTCAGCCTGGGAACCGGAACGGCGCTGATTCACGCCAAATTTGACGGCAAAAAGGCAACCACCGAATACCTCGGCGGCACCGGCATGGGCGGCGGAACGCTGGTCGGGCTCTGCCGCAAACTTTTGGGCGTTGACAACATTGACCACATCGAGCAGCTTGCCAAGGACGGCGACCTTGCCAACATTGACCTGCGCATCAAGGACATTTCGCGGAACCATCTTTACGGCGGAATCAACGAAAACCTGACCGCCGCAAACTTTGGCAACGTTTCCGACCTTGCCACCCCTGCCGACCTGGCGCTAGGCGTTGCCAACATGATTGCCGAAACGGTTGCCATGCTTGCCATTTTTGCGGCGCGCGCCAACAACATTTCGGACATTGTTCTAACCGGCAACTTGACCGCCATTGCGCCCATTCAAAACGTGTTTACCAATCTTTCGCAGAGCTTTGGCGTTCGTTTCCACATTCCCGAAAACGCGCAGTTCGGCACCGTCATCGGTGCGGCGCTCTCGGATTTGAACGAGCAATAAACCGCCATAAAAATACAAAAACCGGAAGGGTGTTCCCTTCCGGTTTTTTACTTTTTCTTTTTATTGTGCCGCGTCAACGATAGCGGCAAATTTTTCGGGAACCAGCGAAGCTCCGCCGATCAATCCGCCGTCCACGTTCGGTTTGGCAAGCAGCTCGGCGGCGTTTTTCTCATTCATGGAGCCGCCATACTGAATGGTGGTCTCCTCAGCAACCTTTTCGCCGTAAATGGACGCCAGCGTTTTGCGAATGACGCCACAGGTTTCCTCGGCCTGCTCCGGCGTTGCGGTCAGCCCGGTGCCGATTGCCCAGACCGGCTCGTAGGCGATGATGATGTTCTTCATCTCCTCAGCGGTTACATCCTTCAGGTCCAACTTGGTCTGCATAGCGACCACCTCGTTGGTAATGCCCGAAAGGCGCTGATCCTTGACCTCACCCAGGCAGAGGATGACCTTCATACCGGCGGCAAGCGCCGCTTTGGTGCGCAGATTGACTGTTTCATCGGTCTCGCCGAAGTATTGGCGGCGCTCCGAGTGGCCGATGATAACGTATTCCACGCCGCACTCGGTCAGCATTTTTGCCGAAACCTCGCCGGTGTAGGCGCCTTTTTCGGCAAAGTGCACGTTCTCGGCACCGATTTTGATGTTCGATCCCTTTGCGGCTTCCTGCGCGGCGGCAATGGTCACGTAGGGGGCGCAAAAGATGACGTCACAGCCGTTCTTTCCTGCAACCAGGGGCTTGACGGCGCCAATGAACGCCTTTGCCTCGGAGGGGGTAAAATTCATTTTCCAGTTGCCGGCAATTACCGTTCTTCTCATAGCTTTCTTCCCTTTCCGATTCTTATTTATCCTGCAAGCAGGCAATGCCGGGGAGTTCCAGACCTTCCAGGAATTCGAGCGAAGCACCGCCGCCGGTGGAAATGTGCGTCATCTTGGGGCCAAAGCCCAAACGCTCAACCGCCTCGGCAGAGTCGCCGCCGCCAATGATGGAGATGGCACCCGAATTTGCAACCGCCTCGGCAACCGCTTCGGTTCCGGCGGCAAAGTTTTTCCATTCGGAAACACCCATCGGGCCGTTCCAAACAACGGTGCCGGCACCTTGAATGGTCTTTGCAAACAGCTCGCGGGTAACCGGGCCGATGTCAAGTCCCATCCAGCCGTCCGGAATGGCGTTGGAGTAGATGCGCATGAAAACGGTGTCCTCTTTGTATTCGCGGCCAATCACGTTATCAACCGGAATCAGGAAGTTGACGCCCTTATCCTTTGCCTTTTGCATAATCTCTTTGGCAAGGTCGATCTTGTCGGTCTCGCAAATGGAGGTGCCGTAGGTATAGCCCTTTGCGGCAAAGAAGGTGTAAGCCATGCCGCCGCCGATGATGAGGGTATCGCATTTTTCAATCAGGCTGTTGATGACGCCGATCTTATCCGAAACCTTTGCGCCGCCCAGAATGGCAACGAAGGGACGCGCCGGATCTTCCAAAGCCTTGCCCATAATGCTGATCTCTTTTTGGATCAGGTAGCCGCAAACGGCGGGCAGATAATCGGCAACGCCAGCGGTGGAAGCATGGGCGCGGTGCGCCGTTCCGAATGCGTCGTTGACGAACAGTCCGCCCTCGCCGGCAAGGTCGGCCAGCGCTTTTGCAAATGCGGGATCGTTCTTGGTCTCACGCGCGTCAAAACGGACGTTCTCAATGAGAACGCAGGTGCCGTTTTTCATAGCGGCAATTTTGGCTTTTGCATCCTCGCCGATGATGTCGGTTGCAAAGGCGACTTTGCCGTCCAAATCCTGGTTCAGGCGGTCGGCAACCGGTTTGAGGGTGAACTTTTTGGGGTCGTTTTTGAGCGCCTTTTCTTTGAGCTCGGCAGTTGCGGCCTCGCGCTCGCCCTCGGGAAGTGCGTCAATCTTCTTTTGCTCTTTCTTATCCAGTTTGAAGTTGGGGGTAAAAATGGCGTGCGGCTTGCCCATATGGGAGGAAAGGATGACCTTTGCCCCTTTCTCCATCAGGTATTTGATGGTGGGAAGTGCGCCGACGATGCGTTTATCCGAGGTGATAACGCCATCCTTCATGGGAACGTTGAAATCGCAACGGACAAACACTTTTTGACCGGCTTTAATTTCAACATCTTCAATTGATTTCTTGTTGTAGGTCATTGTTTTGATTCCTTTCGGGTAAAAATTAAAAAATCCTCAATTACTATATCATAAATAGAAAAAATTATCAAGGGGTTTTGTGAAAAAATTGCCAAAAAATCTTGCGTTTTTTCAAATCAGCGTTTCCAGTTCGTCCACCAAAGAGCCGAACAATTCCAACGCGCTGTTCACCGGTTCGGGCGTTGACATATCCACCCCGGCAATTTTGAGCAGACTGATGGGATCGGTGCTGCTGCCGCCGGAAAGGAATTTTTTATAGTCGGCAACCGCCCGCTCCCCCTCTTTGAGGATGCGGTTGGCAATGGCGACCGCGGCGCTGAACCCGGTGGCATACTGGAAGACATAGTAGTTATAGAAGAAGTGCGGAATACGCGCCCATTCCAGCGCAATTTCATCATCCGAAATCATATCCTCGCCGAAATAGAGCTTGTTCAGCGCGTGATATTTTTCGCAGAGCGCGTCGGCGGTCAGAGTCTCGTTCTGCTCGGTCATTTTGCCCATGGTCAGCTCAAACTCGGCAAACATGGTTTGGCGGTAAACGGTTCCCTTAAACTGGTCAAGGAAATGATTGATGAGATAAGCGCGCTGTTTTTTGTCGGTCGTCTTGTTTAAGAGGTAACGCATAAGCAACACCTCGTTGCAGGTGGAAGCGACCTCGGCAACGAAAATGACGTAATCGGCGGTGCTGGTCGGCTGATATTTGCAGGAATGGTAGCTGTGGAGCGCGTGTCCCATCTCGTGCGCTA
>CAMOLD010000003.1 GCA_946618395.1 uncultured Clostridia bacterium | reverse complement strand
GTTCTTCCGTCAGCCCGAAGTTTTCCCAGTTGACCGATTTGGGGAAATCATAGAACACATAAATGTAATCTTTGTAATTCTTCAACTTCGTCTTGGTAAAAAGCGCGGGGATAAAATAGTTGGAAGAAACATTGGAGAGCTTTTTGCTTGTCAGGGTTGCCTGCTTGTTGAAGATGACCGGGATGACCGGCATATCGTTCATCAGCAGTTTTTCGGCTTCGTGAAGCAGAATGGCTTTTTGCTCTTCCCATTTTTTGGAGTTATCAGTCGTTTCGATGTTGTATTTTGCATAGAGCCGGTTGATGGTTCTGTAAGTGAGAATATAATCCTCGTAATCTTCAAAGCCAAGGCTCAAATAAGGATTGGTGTCCGGGTTGTCAAAGAGCTTTGCGTTGGGGTCGGGATCCAGCTGCGAGAAATAGGGAAGCAGATAGATTGCCTCCATCAAAGTGTTATATTCCGTGCTGTTATAGCCGGTGATATGAGAGATCATGGTGTAATCGCCGGATTGCGAGCGGGAAGATCCGCCGGCAAAGCCGGTTGCAAAGGAGGAAAGCATTGCATAAGCCGTGGGCGCATAGGCGTTGTAGTCAAACACAATCGCTTGGAAATCGCCTCTTTGCAAGGCTTCGGTAAACAGATCGTCGCAGGCGTTGGTTTTTTTGACTTCCTTGCCATCCTGCGCAATAAAGTCGTTGTTCTCAATGGCATACATTTTTTGAACGGTGACGCGGAAGCCCAAAGAACTCCAAGCTTCGGCAATCATTTCCGCCATACGAATCTGCACTTCGTCATGGCTTGCAACCTTGATGGTGAAAGAATATTTGGAAGCGCTGAAACCGGAAATTTCGACTTGTTTGAGTTCTTCTTTTGCCGCTTCCAGATTTGCGCTTGTTGCAAGCAGTGCGCCGCCGGATTTGCGGAAAGAGCCGGAAGTTCCTTTTTCAAAAATGCCGTTGCTGACCAGTCCGGTTGCCGCCTCGGCATAGACGATCTCTTTTGCAATTGCATCGCGGTCAAGGACAAGGGAAAGCGCCTGGCGGACATGAACGTCGGCAAAAATCGCCACGCCGTTAATCTGGGCCGTTTCGTTCAGATAGCAAACGAAGGTGGAAAGCGCGTCGCTCACCTTGGTATATTTGGTCACATAGTCGTCTTTGCGCAAAGAAAGCGGAATGGAATCGATATAAAAGAGCTTGTTGTCTTTGTAATCCTGCAAAATTTCGCTGTCGGTCTTTGTGCAGTCCACCAGGATCCGATAGGGGGTAACGTATTTATCCAGGGCATCGCGGCTCTTGTCGCGGTAATAGTAGGCGTTGCGTTCCAAAACGAAACTGCGGATCTTTTTGGCGGAGGAGCTGGCTTTTTTGGGATTTCCGTTTTCATCCAGCATCCGATTGCCCTTGGAATCAAAGATATAGTCATCCGAAACGGTGAAGGAGAACTCATGTTCGTTCAGATCGTCAACATACT
The DNA here is from genome assembly GCA_946618395.1 of uncultured Clostridia bacterium. Taxonomy (GTDB): domain Bacteria; phylum Bacillota; class Clostridia; order Oscillospirales; family CAG-272; genus UMGS1865. The sequence continues at coordinate 31,409 of CAMOLD010000003.1, read as the reverse complement.
CAATGGAAACCAGCTTGAACGGACCGTTTGTTAAAATGTCGGCATTGCTTTTTGCCCAGTCGGGATTGCCCAAAACGGCGTATTCATAAAGCGGAGCGGTTGCAACGTTTGTCAGGTTGAGAAGGAAGGCGTTTTCATCAATGGGGCCTTCAAAGGTCAGGCGAATTTTTTGCTGCTCGATTGCCTCAATGGCAAGGTCGGTCGTCAGCCCGCGGTTGTAGGCGCGCGCATTTTTGATGTCAAACAACAGGGAAGCGGCAGAAAAACGGTTGCTCGGGTCCAAAAGACGGTTCCAGGCATACACAATGTCGTTTGCCGTCAGCGCCGTGCCGTCGCTCCAATTGGTGGATTTGATGGAGATATCCATGTGGACGCCTTCGTCATCCGTATAGGTCCGGTAGCTTTTTGCAAGCGCAGGTTTGATTTTGCCGTTGGAATCCACAGTGAACAACGGCTCGTAAATCAAGCCGAGAATATTCAGGCTATCGGTGTTATGGTAGGCGTTTGCGGGGTCAAAATCAAACGTTTCCGCGTTCAGCGATACCGGGATATAAGCGCCTTTATCCTTTCCCGAAAGCCCTCCGCATCCTGCAAAAATGCCAACAAAGACGGCAAGGCAGAGCAACAGGGCGATTATTTTCTTCATCATAGCGGCAATCAACCTCCTTGTTTCCGAGAAAACTGACAAATCATTGCACATATATAAATATATCATATCATAATATTTCAGAAATTGCAATAGAAAAGAGAAGATTTTCGTGTATATTTTGTAAAAAATTATGGAAAAGTAGCCTTAAAAACAGAGAAAGAAAGAGGAGAGCGGATATGGAGAGACGATTTTTGCAAAGCGATTTGGCGAAAGAGTGCATTCCCGAAGCGGCGGAACAGCGCAAAGGCATTGCGCAGGAAAGGCGAAAAAGCGGCCCTTTTTTGATTGATACAGTGAAAATCCTCTCCGAAGAGGGGGCAAAAGCCGTTGGAAAGCCGATGGGGCATTATTTGACGATTGAATGCGGCCGCATCGATTTTTTGGGCGCGGAAGAGCGCGAGATGCTTGCGCGTATCCTTTGCGGCGAACTTTGCGGATTTGCGGAGCGGGTTTGCGGCAGACGTGTGGATTCCACCTTTTCCGTTTTTCTTGTCGGCCTTGGAAACGCGTCTTTGACGGCGGACGCGATCGGGCCGGGAACGCTTTGCCGCCTGAATGCGACCGCACATTTGCGGGAGCAGGACCCCGGGCTTTTCCATGCGCTGGGTTGTTGCGCGGTTTCCATGCTGGCGCCGGGTGTTTTGGGGCAGAGCGGAATGGAGGCGGGAAAAATTGTGCGCGCGGTTGCAAAGAACTGCAAGCCCGATCTTGTTATTGCCATTGACGCGCTTGCCGCAAGGGATTTGGAGCGCCTTGCCGCCACGGTGCAACTTTCGGACACCGGCATTATTCCGGGTTCCGGCGTTGGCAATCACCGCGAGGGACTGACCGAAGAAACGCTTGGCGTTCCGGTTTTGGCGCTTGGCGTCCCAACGGTGGTTGCAACCTCCACCTTGATTTGGCATACGCTTGCAAAAGCCGGAATCGGAGAGCCGGACGAGCGGCTCCAAACGGCATTGCGGAGCGGAAATGATTTTTTTGTATCGCTGAAAGAATGCGACGTTGTAACCGAACAAATGACCAAAATTCTTTCCCGTGCGCTTTCGCTTGCTTTTTTGGGAGATTTGACCGATTGAGGAGGAATCTTTCCCACATAAAACCCCCGTATTTTGCATAAAATGGAACAAAAAACGGGGAGAAAAATGATGAAACAAGATGATTTGAAAAAACAGCTGCCCATTCCGTCGGAAAAGGTCAAACTCCAAAAGCCCATTGGGAAAAGGCTTTTCCGCTTGCTCTCCTTTTTGGTTTGCACGGCGATTTTGGTTGCGGCATTTGCCGTGAGCGGTATTTGGACCTCCTTTGGTGCGCCGGTAAAAACCTTTTTTGAGGGGATTTTCCGCCGCGAACGAGTTACCGAGCAAAAGCCGGAAAATGCCGGCGACGAACCTTCCTCTTCCGCCCCGGAAACAAGCGAAAATCCGCCGGAAGAGGGGCAGAGCGCAATCCCCGTTGTTGCCAAAACGCTATATGAGCCAAAGCCGGAAGAATCAAGCGCCGGGGAAGTGCCAATCCTATTTGAAACGCCGCCGGTGGTTTTGATTTATTGCGCCAACCCGGCGGAAGCCTATTTGGAAAAGGAGGCGCAAATTCCGGAAGATGGAGCTGGGGAAGCGACCTTTTCCGCCGATCCTCAAAGGAATATTTCCGCGGTTGCTAAAAAGCTTTGCGATGTTTTAACCGAACATGGAATTTCGGTCATTTTTCAAGAGCAGGAAGCGGAGAGCGGCTATTTGGGAAGCTCGGAACGCAGCGCAGATCTGATTCGGAAAGCGCTTTGTGAGCATCCGCAAATTTCGTTGGTAATCTCGGTTGGCAGAGATTCGCTTTTTGACGGCGAGGGAAATTACATCAAAACGGTGACCGGGGACGCTGATGACCCTACGGCGCAGGTATTGGCGATTGTTGGGAGCGGGGAAAGCGGCGCTTCATGCCCTGCCTGGCAAGAGAATTTGGCGCTGGCAAGGGCGCTTCAAACAGAAGCGGAGCGGGAAACGCCCGGCATTTTTCGCGGGATCCGCGTCAAATCCACTCCGCAAAATCAGCAATATGCAAAGCTTTCGCTTTCGCTTTTGATTGGAAGCGGCGGCAATTTTGCAGAAGAGGCAGAACGCTCCGCCGAGAAAATCGGCGCTTCTTTATCGGCTCTTTTTCTAGCTTCCTAAAATATTTTTTCCAAAAAAAGAAAAATTTTTCAAAAAACTATTTACAAATGCAAAATAATGTGCTATAATCATATCGGAATCGGAAAAAGGAGGAAGCAAATGGAAACTTATATTGACAGGATCAAATTGATGAAGAACGAGCGCAAGATGACCAACGAGCGCCTTTCGGAGCGTTCGGGAATTCCGCTTGGAACTTTGAGCAAATTGATGGCGGGAATGAACGAATCGCCAAAGCTTTCCAACATTGTTGCAATTTGTAACGCTTTGGATTGCTCGGTGGATTACATTATTACAGGCAACCCTGAAAATACAAACAACTATACGCTTTCGCCGGATGAAATCAAACTGATTGAGCAATACCGGAATTTGGACCGCTGGGGAAAGGAATTGACCGGCGCGGTTTTGGCGCATGAAGAAAAACGCGCCCTTGCAAAGCAGACAAAAGAGGAAGCCGCCGCCCAAATGCAGGAAAAAGGCGTTCTCATTTTCCCGAAACAATCCGCGGGCAGATATGCCGGTGCGCAAACCAAGACCGGAAAACGGACGCTGATGCTTTACGAACTGCCGGTCTCGGCAGGGACAGGCGTCTATTTGGACGATAGCCGCGCCGAGCGCGTTTGCGTTCCCAACAACACCAGGACCATGGAGGCGGACTACGCCTTGCGCATCAGCGGCAACAGCATGGAGCCAAAATACCACAACCACGATGTTTTGCTGGTGCAGAACGCCGAGGCGGTAGAAGTTGGAGAAGCTGGTATTTTCCTTTTGGATGGCAACGGCTTTTTCAAAATTTTCGGCGGCGACCGGCTCATTTCGCTCAACCCCGATTACGGACCCATCCTTTTGAAAGATTTTATGGATGTGCAATGCCGCGGGCGGGTGATTGGCCGCTTGCGCAGAAAATAATACCCAAAAATACAGAGGCATTCCGGCTTTTCGGAATGCTTCTTTTTTTATACATAAAAGAAAGGAAAAACGTGTCAAAAAAAGGCGCCCGGCATAGAATGTTAGCGAGGAGAGTATTCTCCTTCCGAATTCTTATCATCAAAAAGGAGATTTACGGTTATGGGGGAAAACAGATTCCCGAATTTGCCCCGGGAAACGGTTTGCATTGAAACCAACCGCGTCCTGGATTCCTGCCGCGATCGGGATTGCTTTGAGAATGTTCGCGTTTATCTTTCCGATTTCGGAAACGAGATTCTGGAGCATGCCGGAGCGGTTCGCGCAAAGAACGCGGAAATTCTTTGGACCAACCTGACCATTGATCCGATTGCCTTCAACCGCGGCTTTTACGCCGTTAACATTCGCTTCTATATCCGCGTGGATTGCGAGGCGTGCGTTGGGCATCCCGGGCGCGGCGGCGCCCAACCGCAGGAATTTGAAGGGCTTGCCGTTTTGGAAAAGCGCGTGATTCTTTACGGCGGTGAAAACGGAACAATGATTTTCCGCAGTTCTCAAAGCGATAGCTTCTGCTCAATCGGGGAACCCGGAGAGGGAAGCCGGAATATGCCCACCGCGGTTGTGGAAGTAGTAGATCCCGTTCTTCTCGGCTCCCGCGTGATGGAAAAGCCGGATCACCCCTGCTGCCCCTGCTGTCGCGAAGGCGAAATCCCGGACCATTTGCTGGGTCAGTTGCAGGCGCCCGTCGTTTTTGACGACGAGAACCGCAGGGATCGTTTCTTAACGGTCACGCTTGGCATTTTCTCGGTGGTTCGCATTGTTCGCCCGGCGCAATATCTGGTTCAGGCGGCAGAATACGCCATTCCCGAAAAAGAATGCGTTGCGGCGGAAGAGGATAATCCTTGCCGGATTTTCCAGAGTATGCCGTTCCCGATGAGCGAATTTTCCTCGCAGGGATACCAACCGGAACCGCCCCGTCCCGATCGGCATTGCGGTTGCGGCGGCTGATTTATCAGTCGGTTCAAAAAAGGTCAATCCGCCGGAATATTCCTTTGGAATGTTCCTTTGGATTGACCTATATTTTTTGATTTTTACGGTATTTTTGGGATTATTTTGCTCAAGCACCCTGCTTTTTGTCGGATTCCGGCTCCGAAAGTTCGCTTTGCGGAAGGTCGCGCAAAAGGGTATATTTGCAGTCTCCCGTTCCGCGAATGCACTCCGGCGTGATCTCCAATTTTGCAAGATCATGGCGCGAAGGAATCTCATACATCAATTTTGTCATCGCCTTTTCCAAAATGGCGCGCAGACCACGTGCGCCGGTTCCGCGCTCAATGGCAAGGTCAGCGACCGCTTGCAAGGCTTCATCGGAAAAGACGAGCTCCACACCGTCCATTTTGAAGAGCTTTTGATATTGCTTGGTCAGCGAGTTCTTCGGTTTGGTCAGAATGCTGACGAGCGCCTCTCGATCCAAATCGGAAAGGGGAACAATGACCGGAATGCGCCCCACCATTTCGGGAATCAGACCGAATTTTACAATGTCATGCGGAATAACGTCCTTGAAAACGCCCATATCCTTCTTTTCGGTTTTGGTCATAATCTCTCCGCCAAAACCGATGGTGGAGTTTCCTTTGCGCTTTTCAATAATTTTGTCAAGGCCGTCAAACGCGCCGCCGCAGATGAAAAGGATGTTCTGCGTGTTGACCTGGATGAACTCCTGGTTGGGGTGCTTTCTGCCGCCCTGCGGGGGAACGTTTGCAACCGTTCCTTCCAAAATCTTCAAAAGCGCCTGCTGAACGCCCTCGCCCGAAACGTCGCGAGTGATGGAACGGTTTTCGCTTTTGCGCGCAATTTTATCAATCTCGTCGATATAGATAATGCCGCGTTCGGCGCGTTCTACGTCGTAATCGGCAGCTTGAATCAGGCGCAGAAGGATGTTTTCCACATCTTCGCCAACATAGCCTGCCTCGGTCAGCGTTGTTGCGTCGGCAATAGCAAAGGGAACCTTCATTGTGCGCGCAAGCGTTTGCGCCAAATAGGTTTTTCCAACACCGGTGGGACCGATTAAAAGAACGTTGCTCTTTTGCAATTCCACGTCGTCGGTTTGTTCTGCTTTTGCGCTCTTTTTGCGGTGCGAGGTTGTTCCGTCCTTGGAAAGAATGCGCTTATAGTGGTTGTAAACCGCAACGGAAAGAGCAATTTTTGCCTCATCCTGACCAATGACATATTGATCCAAAGAGGCTTTGATTTGCGCCGGACGGGGAAGATCATCCATGGTAAAGCGCTCTTCGCGGCGGTGTTCCTCTTCGTTCTCGTAAATGATGCGGTTACAGCCCTCAATGCAATAGTCGCAAAGATAGGCGCCTGTGGGCGAGGGGATCAGAAAATTGACCTGATGCTCGTTTCTTCCGCAAAAGGAACAATGGCGCAATCCTCTTCCGTTGTTATTTGAGTTTGCCATAATGGAATCGGACTCTCCTTTTTTTCGGATTTGGAATTACCGATGGGTTAAAATTTGGTCGATCAAACCGTATTCAAGCGCTTGTTGCGCCGTCATATAGTTATCGCGGTCGGTATCCTTTTCAATGATTTCCAGCGGCTTGCCGGTGTTGGCGGCAAGAATCTCGTTCAAGGTGCGTTTGATGCGCAGGATTTGCTCGGCTTGAATTTGAATATCGGTTGCCTGACCTCTTGCGCCGCCCAAAGGCTGGTGGATCATAATTTCACTATGCGGCAGTGCAATGCGTTTGCCCTTTGTTCCGGAGGAGAGCAGGAAAGCGCCCATGCTTGCCGCCATACCGATGCAAATGGTGGAAACATCGCATTTGATAAATTGCATGGTATCGTAAATTGCCATGCCTGCGGAAACCGAACCGCCGGGGGAATTGATATAGAACGAAATGTCCTTATCGGGGTCCTGCGCCTCTAAAAACAGCATTTGCGCAACCACAAGGGAAGCGGTGGTATCGTTGACCTCATCCGAAAGGAAAACGATGCGGTCGTTGAGAAGGCGGGAGAAGATATCATAAGAACGTTCCCCACGGTTGGTTTGCTCAATGACCATGGGGACAAGCGCGTTGCGCAGATCTTTGCTTTCAGGATTGATCATGGTGTCAATCTCCTTTCATTTTGGTTTGAAAAAGGAGCCGAAAACAGAAAATTCGTTTCCGGCTCCTGGTTTGCCGTTGATTGCAAGCGGGGAATTACGCTTTGATGACAGCCTGCTCCTTGACAAGGTCCATTGCCTTTTTGACCTTCAGATCCTCGGCAACAGATTCTTCGGGAATGATCTCGCGCACCTTGTCGGCGTCCATCTGATAGGAGTCGGCAATCCGTTTGATCTCGGCGTCAATTTCTTTCTTTCCAACCTTGATTTTTTCCAGTTTGGCGATTTTCTCCAGGGCAAGGCGGAGTTTGACCTGCTTTTCAGCCTGCGGGCGGAGTTGCTCGCGCAAGGAATCAATGGTCATGCCGGTATATTTGAAATAGGTTTCCAGATCCAGCCCCTGCATGCGCAGCCGGTTTTCGTAATCGCGCACAAAGTTGTCGGTCTCGGTGGTGAACATCACCTCGGGAATGTCGGCTTTCATTTTTTCAATCAAAGCGTCCAAAAGCTGCTCTTCAAACTTTTTGTCGGCTTCTTCTTCGTGCCGCTTTTCAATTTTTGCCTTCATATCGGCGCGATATTCAGCAAACGTATCAAATTCGGAAACGTCTTTTGCAAAATCGTCGTCCGCCGCGGGAAGTTCGATATGGCGGATCTTATGGATGACCGTTTTGAAGACGGCGGCTTTTCCAGCAAGCTCTTTTGCGTGGTAATCTTCGGGGAAGGTGACATTAACGTCAAACTCTTCTTCTACCTTGTGGCCGGCGACCTGTTCCTCAAAACCGGGGATGAAGTTGCCGGAGCCGAGTTTGAGGGGATAGTCGCTGCCTTTTCCACCGTCAAAGGGAACGCCGTCCACCGAGCCTTCGTAGTCAATGTGGCAAATATCGCCCATCACGCTGACGCCGTCGGTGACCTCGGTTTCGCGCGCATTGCGCTCGCGGATGGTGTCAATCTCGCGGTCAATTTCCTCATCGGTGACCGGTTCGACCTTCTTTTCGGCTTCAATGCCGGTGTAGCCTTCCAGTTTGACATCGGGCTTGACAAACACTTTTGCCGAGAACACAACGCCGGCGTCGCCTTCGTTTACCGAAACAACGTCAAATTCGGGCTGACCGACAATTTCCAGCTTGCTTGCCTGGGATGCTTCCTCCCACGCGGCGGGGAGAACATCGTTGAACGCATCCTCGTAGAAAAATCCCTTCCCATACATTTTTTCAATCACCGTGCGCGGTGCTTTTCCGCGGCGGAAACCGGGAACATTGATCTTTGCAACCTTTTTGTGGTATGCGTTGGAAACTGCTTTTGCAAAAGTTTCCTGATCAACGGAGAATTGCAGCGTATATACGTTCTTCTCCTTTTTGGATTTTTCGGACTTCAAGAGACTCATTTTTTTACTTCCTCCAAAGAAAATTATTCATACAGACTATATTTTACTTGTTTTTCTATCTTTTGTCAATGCTTTTTTTTAAAATTCAGAAAATCGAAACCGGAATCGGTGTAAACCGCAGATAATCGGCGGCGCAAAAGAAAAAGTCAATGCCTTCAAAGGTGGTTTTCGGCGGCGCGGAATATGCCCCGTGGATATGCCCGAAATAGCAGGTTTTGACATTGAATTCATGCAAAACATCCAGAATTTCGCGGCAAACGAAGGTGCCGAAAACGGGGGGAAAATGCAGGAAGGCAACCAAAGGCAGGTTTCTGCCGTCCTGTTCTTGCAGTTTGACGGCTTCTTTCAGGCTGATGCGCAGACGAATGACCTCGCGGTTGATGATTTTTGCGTAGTCAACCTCATCTTTGGTGTTTTGCTGTTCTTCCTCGGTAAACCAGCCGCGGGAGCCGCAAACAATGCAGGAATCGGTCAGATACGCGTTATTGTAAAGAATATGCAAACTTTCAAATCCGTGTTCGCGCCAAAAAGCGGTTACCTTTGCATTGGTGGAAAACCAAAAATCATGGTTTCCTTTGCCAACCAGCTTTTGCCCGTTGAGCGAATCCAAAAAGCGAAAGTCTGCCTCCGAATCTTTCAGGTGCAAACTCCATGAAATATCGCCGGGAAGAACCACGGTGTCTTTTTGGGAAACCACGGCGTTCCAGTTTTTTTCCAGCTTGTTCATGTAATCTGCCCATCTTGCCCCGAAAACTTCCATGGATTTGGATTGGTCGGACGAGAGATGCAGATCGGCAATTACAAACAGCGACATGGAAGTTTCCTCCTTTCAGGTGAATAGAAAAGGAATTTTCAGGGAATGCTGGAGTTTGAAGGGGATTGCCCCTTCGGATTTCAAAGAAAAAGAGAGGGAAAGAAAATGGAACAGGATTTTGACCGCAAAAAGAACCACTGCAAAATTGAGGGAATTCGTTGCAACGTGGAAAACTGCTATTATCACGATCAGGAAACAAACTGCACCGCGCACGAAATTTCGGTAGGACCGGATTGCGCGCATTGCTCGGATGAAACGGTTTGCTCCACATTCAAGCCAAAAGAGGGAGCGCAAGGATAAGCAATCCAAACTGTGGGGCGTTTTGCTTTTACCTGTTTTTCAAAAAATGGGGAAAAGGCAGAACGCCCTGCTTTGTTGTTGAATTTTGCGGTATTTTCTACATTTTTGCGGTATTTTCCGCATTATTTTCAAAAACTTATTTCACAAATTGCAAAACGCGGTCGGGCATTTCGTTCGGCTCGCAAACTTCTTTGAAGCGGACGGCGCGTTTTTTGAGGTCGGCAAGCGGATAGGGGATTTTGACGCCGGTCAGCTCGGTCAGCTCGTCCAGCGCTTCCAAATCTCCGCTGGGTTCCTTCTTTGCAATCGAACGGAAGACGTTGTTTGCAAACTTGTAGGGGCTTGCGGTGGAATCCACGACCATCGGGATTCTGTCGCCGCTTTCCCGGATATAGGCTTGCGCGGCAGAGAGCGCCACCGCCGTGTGCGGATCGGCAAGGTAGCGGTCTTCCTTCCAGAATTTGAGAATGGTATTTGCCGTTGCTTCTTCGTTTGCGAAATATCCGACGAAATCTTTTTGAATAGCGGCAAGCGTTCCGGCATCCACGGCGTATTTGCCGGTTTCGTTCAGTTGCTTCATATAGCCGGCAGTCTTTTCGGTTCCGGTGGTTGCCCAAAGAAGACGCTCCAGATTGCTGGATATGAGAATATCCATGGAGGGCGACATGGTCAGATAGAAGGAACGGTTGCGGTCGTAAACGCCGGTGGTTAAAAAATCGGTGAGGATATTGTTGGAGTTGGAGGCGCAAATCAGCTTACCGATCGGCAGTCCCATGCGCTTGGCAAGGTAGGCGGCAAAAATGTTGCCGAAGTTGCCGGTGGGAACGCAGACGTTGAAAGGCTCGCCGGGTTTGCGCTTTCCGGCATTGATGAGATCGCAGTATGCCGAAACATAGTAAACGATCTGCGGAGCCAGACGACCCCAGTTGATGGAGTTGGCGCTGGAGAGGAAATAGCCCTTTTCGTTCAGCTGTTTGGCAATTTCCGCATTGCCGAAAATCTTTTTCACGCCGGTTTGCGCGTCGTCAAAGTTGCCGCGAATGGCGCAGACCGAAACATTTTCGCCCAGCTGGGTTGCCATTTGCAGTTTTTGCACCTTGCTGACGCCGTCCACCGGGTAGAAAGCGATGATTTTGATTTGCGGAAGGTCTTTGTAACCTTCCAGCGCGGCTTTGCCGGTGTCGCCCGAGGTGGCAACCAGAATCAGCGCCGTGCGTTGTTCGCCAATCTTCTTCAACGCGCGGGAAAGCAGGCGGGGCATGATTTGGAGCGCCATATCCTTAAAGGCGGCGGTAGGCCCGTGCCAGAGTTCGAGCACGTTCAAAGTGTCATCCAAAGACACCAGCGGCGCGGCGCCCCCGATGAACGAGGTTTCGGCATACGCCGCGCGGCAGTCGGCAAGCAGTTCTTCTTCGGTATAGTCCGAAAGATAGAGCGAGAGGATTTTTGCGGCTCTTTCGGGATAGGACATTTTGCAAAGCGCGGCAATATCCTCTTTGGAAAGTTGCGGAATGGTTTCGGGGACGAACAAGCCGCCGTCCGGTGCCAGACCGCGTGCAATTGCCTGCGCGGCGGTTACTTTTTGTGCGTGTCCGCGGGTGCTGATGAAGTTCATGGAAAATCCTCCTTGGGGAAATTTATACAAGATGTTTTTTTGCAAACGAATATGCGTTTTCAAAAAAAAGATTGCGGATGAAGGTTTCGGAATAATTGCGGGAGAGAAGCAGGTCGGCAAGCGAATCAAGATCGCCGACGGTTTGTATTTCCGGCGGAAGCGTTGCGCCGTCCCAGTCTCCGCCCAGGCAGAGCGCGCGTTCGGCGCCTTGCTCCAGGAAATATTCAATGTGCGGTAACAGATCGGAAATGTGTGCCTTGCCGTCTTTTTTTAAGAAGTTTGTGTAAAGGTTCAAGCCTATGACACCGCCGGAAGAGAGAATTTTTTGAATTTGCCGGCGCGAAAGGTTGCGCGAGACAGGGCAAATATCGGCGGCGTTGGAATGCGAGGCGATCACCGGACGGTTTTGCGCCGCGGAGAGCTCAAAAATTTCATCGGCTGATGGAACCGACGCATGGGAAATATCAAGAATCATTCCCAAAGCCAGCGCTTTTTGCAGCGCTTGCTTGCCAAAGTCGGTCAATCCGGCGTTGGTATCGTGCGAGCCGCCGATGCAGGTTGCTCCCGCCCAAAGCGGCGTCAGGATGCGAACACCGAGTTGCCGGGCTTCTTCCACGCGCTCGGCTTTTCCTGCAAAAATGCGCGCGTCCTCGATGCCAAAGAACAGGGAGACGCCGGCTTTTCGCGGCGGACAAGTTGTTGCCAAAGTTGCGGAGCCGGATTGCACGCAAGGGTCGGAGATCAGATTTTGACGCAGCTGTAAAAAGCGATTCCAGCCGGTTTCATCATCCAGCTCCGGAGATGTAAAAAACGCCATAATTTGAACATATTGCTCGAATTTTGCGGTATTTTCCAGGGAAACATGCAAATTGTTCTTTGCAAAGGGCTGTTTTTTTTCAAACATTTCCAATGCGGTATCGCAATGCAAATCAAAAAGCGAAAGCGTCATGCCGTGCCTCCGAAAGGTCAATATGTTTCTTTCACGTCCTTGATCCGACGGATGCGGAAGACCTTGTTTTCGGTCATCCAGATTTCAATAATATCCATTCTCCATTTTTTCCAAGTGGGGTGCCTGCGCAAATACTGCGCGGCCGCCCGTTTGACAAACCGGATTTTTTCTTCATCCACGGCGCGACTTGGCGCAACGGGATCAGAAAGGTCTTTCGATTTGTAGTTCCTTGTTTTTACTTCCACAAACAAAAGGGAAAACAGCGATTCGGCAATCAGGTCGATTTCGTATTTTCCGGCGCGGAAATTCCGCTCTTTGATCCAATATCCGCGGCGCCGCAGGTAATTGGCGGCTTTTTGCTCGCCAAAATCTCCGGTTTCTTTTGCGGTCGGTTTGGAAAAATCACGTCCCATGGGTTTCCTCGTTCAAAAAACGAACGAACAATTTGCGGTGGATGGGCGAGGCGCCGTATTGGCGGAGCGCGTCCATGTGCGCTTTTGTGCCGTAGCCTTTGTGTTTGGCAATTCCGTATTGCGGATAGGCGCGGTCCAACTCCTCGCAAAGGCGGTCACGGTGAACTTTTGCAAGAATGGAAGCCGCCGCAATGCTGGGGGAAAGGGCGTCCCCATGGATGACGGCGCGCGCCGGGATGGGGAAATCGCGGGCGATATTTCCGTCAATCAAAGCATAATCCGCCGGAATTTGCAAGCCGGCAATGGCGCGGCGCATGGCAAGCAGATCGGCTTCCAGAATATTCAAGCGGTCAATTTCTTCCACGCTCGCTTCCGCAATGCAAAAGGCAAGCGCTTGTTTTTGAATTTCGTCAAAAAGGAGGTCGCGCTTTTTCGGCGAGAGTTTTTTGGAATCGTTCAACCCGTCAATGACGGCGTTGGGCGGCAGAATGACGGCGGCGGCAACCACAGGGCCGCAAAGCGGACCTCTGCCTGCCTCGTCTACGCCGCAAATTGCCGAAAAGCCTTTTGCGCGGAGCTCGTTTTCAATCGTTTGTTCCAGCATGGAAAGAACCTCCGTCGTTTTAGGATATGCGATCCAGCGTGATGCGCCCGATTTTTGCGGCACGGAATTCATCCAAAAGAACGGCGGCGGTGCGCTCGGTGTTAATTTCTCCGCCGCCCATCAAAAAGCCGCGTTTTTTGCCGATTTTGAGGAAAAGATCGTAATCGGAAAGCTCAAAGTCCTCGCTTGCAAGCTTATATCGCGCCGCCAACAATTCCGGGTAAAGCGCGCGGAGCTTTTTGCAAAGCAGAACGGCAAGGCCTTCGGTGTCCAGAATGTCGTCCTTGATGGCACCGGTCAGCGCAAGATTTTCGCCCACGCGCGGATCCTCAAATTTTGGCCAAAGGATCCCGGGCATATCCAAAAGGTCAATGCCTATAGAGGTGGTGACCCATTGCTTTTCGCGCGTGACTCCGGGGCGATCCTCCACTTTGGCTTTTTTGTTGCCCGAAATGCGGTTGATGAGCGAGGATTTGCCAACGTTCGGGATTCCCAGCACCATGGCGCGCAAACGCCTGCCGGACATTCCTTTTTCCTGGTAGCGCGCCAGCTTTTCGGCAAGCAGAGTCTTGACCGCGCCGGCAATTTTGTTCATTCCTTCGCCGCTGACGCAGTCGGTCAGAATGGGGAAGACCTCTTTTTCGGCAAGTCGGGAAAGCCAAATTTGATTTTGCGCCGGGTCGGCAAGCGAGCATTTGTTCAGCAGGACCAAGCGCGGTTTTCCCTCGGTCAGGCGCAAAATTTCCGGGTTGCGCGAGGCGTCCGGAATGCGCGCGTCAAGCAGCTCAATGACGAGGTCAACATTTTTCAGGTTTTCCGAGATCAGCCGGCGGGTTTTTGCCATATGCCCCGGAAACCATTGGATTTGTTCAAATGCCATTTTCAAACCTTTCTTTAAAGGAATGTGAAGGGGGAGAACCGCAGAACCACTTTGCCGAGAATGCAGTTTTTATCCACAAATCCCACTCCGGTGCGGCTGTCATTGGAGTGATTCCGGTTGTCGCCCAAAACGAATACCATTCCTTTTGGAACGGTTGTTTTGAAAATTCCGGTGGTTCTATCCAAGCGTTCGTCAAAGTAACCTGTGTTGTATTGGTCGTTGTTGTCTTTCAAAAAGCGGTGTGCGTCGGCATATTCCACGCCGTCAACGGTGATGGTTTTTGCCCTGGTGTCAATTACAACTTCCTGACCTTCCAGCGCAATGACACGTTTGACCAGCGTTTTTTCCATGGTCGAATCCACTTTGGTCAAATGAAAGACGATAATATCGTTCTGCTTGGGCGTGTAAAACGCGGAGCGCAAAAGCAGGCGCTCGTTCTGTTGCAGGGTGTCTTCCATAGAGGGACCCTCCACCCGGCAAATGCGGAACCCGAAGGTAAAGAGCACCATGACGATAAAGACCGCCCAGGCAAACATTTCAACATAGTCAAACAAAACGGCCGCGAGGGAACGCTCCTTCTTTTCCGGCGGCAGGGCAGCCGGCGCGGCAAACGGTTCGGTTGGAAGATTTTGCGGGTCGTTCATTCTGCCGCACTCCTTTCAGGGGAAATTTTTTCAGTCTGGATTCGTCAGGTCGGCAAGCGGTTTTTCGGGGTTCAGGAGTAGCTCCATCAAATGATAGCCGTAGGGCAAATAGAAATTTTTTGCGGCGGCAGTTTCCTCGTTAAAAGCGGGAACGCCGTTTTTTTCCTGGTTGGAAGAATAGATAAAGAAGGGCACCGGGTCGATGGTGTGCGTGCGCAGGCGGATGGGCGTTGGGTGATCGGGCAGGACCATCACGCGGAAATCCTCGCCGGAAGAGACGAGATAGTTATAGACCGGTTTGAGAATTTCGGCGTCGATTTTTTCCACCGAAAGGACCTTGTTTTCCAGCTCGGCGCGGTGTCCGCATTCGTCCGGAGCTTCTACGTGGATATAAACGTAGTCAAAACCTTTGCGGAAGGCTTCAATGGCGGCGTCCGCCTTGCCTTTGTAGTTGGTGTGAACGTTGCCGGTGGCTCCGGGAACATCAATGGAGGTCATGCCGGCGCAAAGACCGATGCCTTTGATGAGGTCAACGGCGGAAATAACGGCGCCTTTGAGCCCCCATTTTTGGCTGAAATTGGGAAGCTGCGGCTTTTTGCCGGGGCTCCAAAGCCAGGCGGAGTTTGCCGGTTTCAGCCCGCGGGCGCGCCGCGCCTCGTTGACGGGATGATGGTTCAAAATTTCAAAGCTGTCCCGCATCAGGCGGTAGAACGCTTCGCCGCCGTTTTCCTTTTTGGGCAGATATTCGCCAATGCGCTTGCCCAAAATATCGTGCGGACGGGCAAAAGGATATTTGTCGTTGCCGTTCTTCCAAATCAGGCAATGGCGGTAGCTGATGCCGGGATAGAACTTGCGAATGTCGTCTCCCATTTTTTCCTGCAATGCGGCAATCAGCTCGGTTGCCTCGGGCGTTGAAATTTCGTCGGCGCTGTGGTCAAGAATGATTTTATCGTCATAGTCCTCGCCGTTGTCGGTCAGCGTGACCACATTGCAGCGGTAGGCGGTTTCGTCCGGCTGCATTTCAATCCCCATGCTAACGGCTTCCAGCGGGGAACGCCCCTTGGAATACACGCGCGGATTGAACGAGAGAATTGCCATGTTGGCGGTATCGCTTTCCGGGACCATGCCTTGCGGAACATTGGAAACGGTTCCCACAAGTGCTTTTTTCGCCAGCGCGTCCATCATCGGCTTTTTTGCGGCTTCCATGGGCGTTTTGTTGCCAAGCGCTTCAATTTTTTCGTCTGCCATTCCGTCCGGAATCAAAACAAGATATTTCATGCGGCACCTCTTTCTAAAACAGGGAATAATAACCTAATTCTTTATTATACCATACTTATAAAAAAATACAAGAGGAAAACGGAAAAAAATGAAAAAAGTCAAAAATCAAAAAAGGGGCAATTCCGAAAATCGGAATTGCCCCGGCAAGTGTTCAATAGCCACTTTTTGCGGAAAATACCGCAAAAATTAAGTTTTTAATCTACTTTTTTCATCTTTTGCGTGATGAATTTGATTAAGAAGAGCGTGCCAACCATCAGCGCAATGGAAATGGGAAGCATGATGATCCAGTTCTTAATCAACCCTGCAAGAATGAAGCAGACGAAGGAAACGCCCGCAACCGTTAATGCATAGGGAAGCTGGGTGGAAACGTGGTTGACATGGTTGCATTGCGCGCCGGCGGATGCCATGATGGTGGTATCCGAAATGGGGGAGCAGTGGTCGCCGCAAACGGCGCCGGCAAGGCAAGCGGAGATGCCGATGATGAGCAGCTGGCTGTTTGCCGGGAAAACGGCAACCACAATCGGAATCAGGATGCCGAAGGTTCCCCAGGAGGTTCCGGTAGAGAATGCCAGGAAGAGCGCAACGGCAAAGATGATTGCCGGCAGGAAGATCTGCAGCCCTGCAGCAGAACCGCTCATCAGCGTATAAACAAAGTGTTTCGCGCCCAAAGCGCCGGTTGCACCATTCAACGTCCAGGCAAACGTTAGAATGAGAATTGGAGGAACCATTGCCGTAAATCCTTTTGGAATGGAATCCATGGCTTCTTTAAAGGTTACCTTTTTACGTGCAATCAGGTAAATCATTGTAAAGAGGACGGCAATCAAAGCGCCCAATGAGAGGCCGATCGAGGCATTGCTATCTGCAAACGCCTGCACAAAGCTGACGCCCTCGCCCGAGAACAGACCGCCCGTATAGACCATGCCGAGAATGCAGCAGAGAATCAGAACGCCGACGGGCAGGAGCAAATCAATCATTTTGCCGTTTCCGGTTGCCTCGGTTTTGAACTCGGTTTCATTCCGATCACCCTCGGTGAACAGATCACCGTTCAAAGCATTCAGCTCATGGCGCTTCATGGGACCAAAGTCAAATTTCATCAGCGAAATGGTGATGATCATAACAATGGTCAAAAGCGAATAATAGTTGTAGGGAATGGCTTTGACGAACAACAGAATACCGTTCATTCCCAACGCAGTTGCAACGCCGGCAACCGCCGCCGCCCAGGAGGATACCGGAGCAATCATACAAACCGGTGCAGCCGTTGCGTCAATCAGATAGGCAAGTTTTGCGCGGGAGATTTTATGGTTATCCGAAATGGGGCGCATGACCGAACCAACGGTCAGGCAGTTGAAATAGTCGTCCACAAAAATCAAAACGCCGAGAACAAAGGTTGCAAGCTGCGCTCCGACGCGGGTTTTGACGTGTTTGCTTGCCCATTCGCCAAAGGCGATAGACCCGCCAGCTTTGTTGATCATCACAACGACAATTCCCAACAAGACCAGGAAGATGAGAATACCAACGTCCCATTCATCGGCAAGGCTGGAAATGAATCCGCCGTTCAAGCCGTCGGCTGTGCGCACCGGATTGAACTTGGCCGCCAAAATGACGGCGGATGCAATACCGGCAAACAGGGAACTGTAAACCTCTTTGGTAATCAGCGCCAGAGCAATTGCAACCAGCGGCGGCAAGAGCGCCCAGGCACTACCGATGGTTTTTCCTGTTCCTTCGCAGGTTTCGCAGTCAACAATTCCGGTTCCTTCGCATTCGGAACAAGTTTCAATGGCTTTTGTTTCTTCGTTTTCAACCTCACCTGTTCCTTCGCACTCGCCGCATTCTGCTTCGCCTGTTCCTTGACAATCGGCGCAGGTGACAATTTTGTCAATGCCTTTTGTCGTTACCGCAATAATCATCAGAACAACGATGACTGCAAGGAAGGCGGCAAGAACGATTTTCCTTGTTTTTGACATAAAGAATAAACCTCCTTAAAATAAAAACGCCTCCGATGGAGGCGTTAAAATACAAAAAAAGATGTATTTTGATAGCGCTCCACAATTGCTTGTGACAGTTCATGGCGTGTTTCGTCATGCCCCAACCCGAAGCCCGCGAAGACGGGAAGTCGGATTTCGGCAAATTCACCTTTTGCGCGCGCTTCTTCGTGCGTTTTTCGCGCTACTGATTGAATTTGCAACCTCTATCTTTTGCCGAAATTTGCTTTCGACAAGAAATAGTATAATCAAAAAATTTCCTTTGTCAACTATTATTTTCTAAAAAAAGAAAAATTTTTGAAAAACATCTTGGAATGGCGCGTAAAATGTGGTATAATTTTCTTGTAAGAGAAAGGAGGGATTTTAATGAAAGGATTTTTAATTCAAAACGGGGCGTTCATCTTTTGGGCAACCATTGCGGTGCTGTCTTTAATTGTTGAGGCTTTGACAGCCGAACTGGTTTCCTGCTGGTTTGCGCCCAGCGCGCTGGTTGCCATGATTCTTTCGCCGTTTGTCAAAACATTCTGGATCCAGCTGATCGTTTTTCTGGGGCTTTCCATCCTACTTCTCGCCGTTGGGCGGACGCTGGTCAAAAAGAAGCTGGACCTTCGCAAAGCGAACCTGAATGCCGACAGTTTGATTGGAAAAACAGGAATTGTTCAGGAGCCAATCAACAACATTTCCGAGACCGGGAGCGTGAAGATCGCCGGACTTGTCTGGACGGCGCGTTCGGCAACCGGAGAAGAAATCCCCGCCGGATCGGTTGTTGTCATTCGGGAGATTCAGGGCGTTAAACTGATTTGCGACCTTCAAAAAGACGCATAACAAAAAAATACTTATAAAAAGGAGAAATTATCATGCCGTTTATTATTGCAGGAATCGTTATTGCCGTATTACTTTTGATTATAGTAATTGCAAACATTAACATTGTGCCGCAATCACAGGCGTATGTTGTAGAGCGCCTCGGCGCCTATCACCAGACCTGGAAGACCGGCCTTCACTGGAAGATTCCGTTCATTGAACGCATTGCAAAGAAGATCAACCTGATGGAGCAGGTTGCCGATTTTCCCCCACAGCCGGTTATCACAAAAGATAACGTCCGAATGCAGATTGATACCGTCGTCTTCTTCCAAATCACCGACTGCAAATTGTATGCCTACGGTCATACCACGCCGATGACGGCAATTGAAAACCTGACGGCAACCACCCTGCGTAACATCATTGGTGAACTGGAACTGGATAACACGCTGACCTCGCGCGACATCATCAATACCAAAATGCGCGCCATTTTGGACGAGGCGACCGACCCCTGGGGCATCAAGGTCAACCGTGTGGAGCTGAAAAACATCATTCCGCCCAAGGAAATTCAGGACGCAATGGAAAAGCAAATGAAAGCCGAGCGCGAACGCCGCGAGGCAATTCTGCGCGCCGAAGGTGAAAAGAACTCCACCATTTTGGTGGCGCAAGGTAAAAAAGAATCGCTGATTCTGCAAGCCGAGGCTGAAAAACAGTCGCAAATTCTGAAAGCCGAGGCAAACAAAGAGGCCAAGATCCGCGAGGCGGAAGGCGAAGCCGAGGCAATCCTCGCTGTGCAAAAGGCAACCGCCGAAGGTATCCGCATGATCAACGAGGCGTCCCCAAGCAACGCGGCAATCGCTTTGCGCAGCCTGGAAGCGTTTGAAAAAGCGGCGGACGGTCAATCCACCAAAATCATCATTCCTTCCGAAATTCAAAACGTCACCTCTCTGATCGCCGGTGTGAAAGAAGCGGTTGCAGATACGGGTAAAAAATCGTCAAAATAACTGTTTTTCTCGGTAAAAACCATAAAATATTGCATTCGCCGCGGCATTTTGCCGCGGCGATTTTGCTGTCAAAAACTGGTCGGTTCCAAACTGAATAAAGCATTTCCAACTTCGGCAATACTTTCTTTGAATACGAAAAAAGGAGCAAAGAATGTATCGCTTCAAAGTGGAAATTTGTGGAATCAACACCTCCGATCTCAAAGTGCTGACCGAGGAGGAAAAAACCGAACTTTTGCGCCGCGCCCGGGAGGGGGACGAAACCGCAAGAAAAGATTTGATTTATGGGAATTTGCGGCTGGTGCTTTCCATCATTCAGCGGTTTTCCGGCAGGCGCGAGAGCATGGAGGATTTGTTTCAGGTCGGGTGCATCGGGCTGGTCAAAGCGGTGGACCATTTCAATATGGATATGGACGTCAAATTTTCCACCTATGCCGTGCCCATGATCATTGGCGAGATCCGCCGCTATTTGCGCGATAACAATGCCATTCGCGTCAGCCGATCGGTGCGGGAGCTTGCCTACCGCGCGCTGCAAACGCGCGAGGAATTGATTGCCCAAAAAGAGCGCGAGCCAACCGTGGAGGAGATTGCCGAGCGGATGGGGGAAAAGCGGGAAGCCGTCCTGCGCGCCATGGAGGCGATTGTGGAGCCAATCTCGCTCTACGAGCCGGTCTATAACGATAGCGGCGACGCGCTTTATTTGATGGATCAGCTTTCGGACACCTCGGGTGGCGACGAGGCATGGCTGGAAAACATGGTGTTGCGCGAGGCGGTCAACAAGCTCTCGGAGCGCGAAAAAAAGATTATTCAACTGCGCTTTTATGCCAATAAAACGCAAATGGAAATTGCCGGGGAAATCGGCATTTCGCAAGCGCAGGTCTCACGCCTGGAAAAAGCCGCGCTGGAAAAAATCCGAAAAGAATTGTAATCAGAATCGGGAAAGGGGCTTTCAAAAGCTCCTTTTCTTATCTATTTTCCAAAATAACTTGCAAAAAAAGAGAAATTGTGCTAAAATAATACGGAAATACACAACAGAATTTCCCGGAGGGACAGAACATGAAAGATATTTCCCGCAACCTGACCATGCTTTGCGATTTTTACGAGCTCACCATGGGCAACGGATATTTTGCAAAGGGAATGAAAGATAAAATCGTCTATTTTGACGCTTTTTACCGCCAGAATCCCGATAACGGCGGTTTTGCCGTTTTTGCCGGGTTGGAGCAGATTGTTGAGTATATCAACAACCTGCGCTTTGACGAAGACGATATTGCCTATCTGCGCTCCAAAAAATGCTTTTCCGAGGAGTTTTTGCAATATCTTGCCAACTTCCATTTCACCGGCGACATTTGGGCAATTCCGGAAGGAACGGTGGTTTTTCCCGGCGAGCCGCTTTTAACGGTGCGCGCCACCGCCATTCAGGCGCAGTTTGTGGAGACCTATATTTTGATGATGCTCAATCACCAGTCGCTTATTGCGACCAAAGCCGCAAGAATTACGCGCGCTTCCAAGGGCAGGGCGGTTAGTGAGTTCGGCTCCCGTCGCGCGCAGGGTGCCGACGCCGCCATTCTGGGCGCGCGTGCAGCTTATATTGGCGGTTGCGGGTCCACCGCCTGCACCATCAGCGATGAGGTTTACGGCGTTCCCGCCGGAGGAACGATGGCGCATTCCTGGGTGCAAATGTTTGATAGCGAATACGAGGCATTTGAATCCTATTGTAAAATTTATCCCAGCAACGCAACGCTTTTGGTGGATACGTATAACGTGGTGGAATCCGGCATTCCCAACGCCATCAAAGCCTTTAACAAGGTTCTCAAACCGCTGGGCATTACCCGTTGCGGAATCCGCATTGACTCCGGCGATATTACCTATCTGACCCAAAAAGTTCGCAAAATGCTGGACGACGCCGGCTGGACGGAATGCAAAATCATCATTTCCAACTCGCTGGACGAATACCTGATCCGCGAACTGATCCGCCAGGGCGCCTGTGTGGACGCTTTCGGCGTTGGCGAGCGGTTGATTACATCCAAGAGCGATCCCGTTTTCGGCGGCGTTTACAAGCTTTGCGCCGTTGAGGACGAATCCGGGCGGATCATTCCCAAAATCAAGATCAGCGAAAACGTCGGCAAAATCACAACGCCGCATTTCAAAAAGATTTACCGTTTGCGCGGCAGAGACACCGGGAAAGCCGAGGCAGATCTGATCTGCCTGCATGACGAAACGGTTGATGACACCCAACCGATTGAGCTTTTTGACCCCGAACACGTCTGGAAACGCAAAATTTTGGAAAACTATACGGCAACCGAGCTGATGGTTCCGGTTTTTCAAGGCGGCAAACAGGTTTACAAGCTCCCGGCGCTTGAAGATATCCGCGCCCGTTGCAAAGCCGAAATTGAGGGAATGTGGGACGAGGTCCGCCGCTTCAACAATCCGCATAACTACTACGTTGACCTTTCCGAAAAACTTTGGAAACTCAAACAGAATATGCTTTTGAATAAGGGCGTTTGGAAACCCGAGAAATAATCAAAAGCTGAAATCAAAAGGGCAAACCGGCAAGGGCTTGTCCTTTTTTTCAACAAATTTTTGCTTTTTTTCAAAAAAGCTATTGGAAAATAGAATTAACTATGATATAATATCTTTGTATAGCCATTTTGACTCAATCGCATTTTTCGGACGGAGGGGAATTATGTCATTCTTTGAACGGCTTTGGAATATCATCCGCACGTTTGTCATGGATAAAATCGTAGATCCGTTTCGTTATTTCGGGCCCTACGATCTTGTCGATATTTTAATACTTACTTTTTTGCTCTATGCGCTGTATCGTTTTGCAAAGGCAAGACGTGCCGGCCGGGTGCTTTTGGGCTTGGTGATCGTTGTTATTTTGAGCCTGGTTGTATCCGCCTTCCACATGCCGGCGCTGACATTCTTGATCCGTTTGGCGGCAGGGGTCTTCTTCCTTTGCGTTGTTGTGCTGTTCCAGCCCGAAATCCGGGACGCTTTGGAACGGATTGCAAACTCGCGCTTGTTTGCGCCGCGGAGCGATACATTGCCCAAAAAGCTGTATCCGCTTGCAAAAGAGGTTACGCAGCAAACTCTGAACGCCGTTTTTGAAATGTCCGAAAATCAAACCGGTGCGCTCATCGTTTTTGAAGGTCTGACCAAGCTTGGCGAATATATTGAGTCCGGCAAACTGGTCGACGCAAGAATCACTTCGCATATGCTTACCAGCATCTTCTTTGATAAAGCGCCGCTTCATGACGGCGCCGTGGTCATTCGGGATTTCCGCATTTATGCGGCAAGCGTTGTGCTTCCTTCCGCAAAGAACAACATCAACTTTGGCAATTTGGGAACGCGTCACCGCGCCGCCGTTGGTATCAGTGAGGTCAGTGACTCGCTGGTTGTTGTGGTTTCCGAGCAAACCGGAAAGGTTTCGGTTGCGCAGGAGGGCAAACTTTTGCGCGGTGTTGACCGCGAAATGCTGGAGGATATTTTGATGACCTATCTTGCCGGCGAGCTTTATTTGCGCCGCCGCCGCGAGGAATCCAAAAAGCTCTTCCAGGAGCGCTTGGAGCAACTCATCAACCGCTCAAACACCGATCCGGAACCGCAAAAGAGCGAAGGGGAACAGCTGGAAATGCCCCTGCCCAAGCCGGGAATTCCCGAACTGTTGAACGACAACAATTCCAACAAAAAAGGAGGGAGATAAGCAATGAAAGCAAAAAACACGCTGGGACATTACAACAAGAAAAAAGAAGCCGCAGAAAATCAAGTCCGCCGTTTTCGCTTCCTGCCTTTTCTCATCTGCCTGCTTTTGGCGGTTGTCATTTGGCTGTTGGTGGTCAATCTGACAAACTCGGATTATAAAAAATATTCTTTCTTCCATCCCAATTCGGCAAGCACCGAACAAGTAGAATCCAATGCCGGATAACAAGCCGATTTATCGCTATTTGCTGGAAGGCGTCAAAACGCCGGTCTCGGCAAGCGGCGAGGAAATTTGTAAAGCGGCAGCCGATAAAATGAAGCGCAGGGGAATTTCTCTCCGGTCGCTTCATTTTCGGCTTTATAAACGCTCTGTTGACGCGCGCCGCAAAGAGGATATCCGCTTTGTTTCCTCGGTTGCGGTCGAATCGGAGGCACCGATACCGGAGGCACTCCGAAAACGCGCGGAACTGCGCGAGCTGCGGGAGGAATTGCCAAACCCGGTGCGCGGAACGGAGCGCTTGCAGGCGCCGCCGCTGGTTGTCGGCATGGGACCTGCCGGGCTGTTCAGTGCGCTCCTGCTTGCCCAAAGCGGATATGCCCCGGTGATCATCGACCGCGGCGATTCGATTGAGGACCGGGTGCGCTCGGTTGAAAAATTTCTGCGGGACGGCATTCTGGATCCCGACTCCAATATTCAGTTTGGTGCCGGCGGCGCCGGGACCTTTTCGGACGGGAAATTGATTACCCGGATCCACGATCCCTATTGCAACTATGTGTTGCAAACCTTTTGCCGCTTTGGTGCGCCGGAAGAAATTTTGACCCTGGCAAAACCGCATATCGGAACCGACGTTTTGCGCCGGGTCATTTCCGGAATGTTGAAAGAGATTGAGCGGTTGGGCGGAACGGTGCTTTACCGCACGCGAATGGACAATTTTTGCGAGCAAGCCGATGGAACGATCACCGTTTTTACAAACAAAGGCGAGTTTTGTTGCGGCGCCATGGTGCTGGCGCTCGGACACAGCGCGCGCGACACCTATGAAATGCTGTTGCAAAAGCAGTTTTCCATAGAGGCAAAGCCAATTTCGGTCGGCGTGCGCGCCGAGCACTTGCAAAGCGATATCGACCGTGCGCTTTACGGCGATTTTGCCGGGCACCCCAATCTCGGTCATGCCGAATATGCGCTTTCGGACACCAAAGGCGCGCGCGGCGTTTATACTTTTTGTATGTGTCCGGGCGGCGAGGTCGTTGCCGCCGCGTCCGAGGAGGGCGGTCTTGTCGTCAACGGAATGAGCAACCATGCAAGAAACGGGAAAAACGCCAACGCCGCGGTTGCCGTTTCGCTTTCCTGCGCGGATTATGCGCCGGTCAACGGAAATCTTGCGCTTGGTGCCATCGTTTTCCAGCGCAAAATCGAGCGCGCCGCGTTTGCCGCCGGCAAAGGAAACTATGTTGCCCCCGTGATGACGCTGGGCGATTTGATGGACGGCTTCCGGGGAACGGAACCTTCCCGCGTGTTGCCTTCCTATCGTTCCGGCAAGGTTCAAATTGCCGATTTTTGCGGTATTTTCCCGCATTTTGTAACGAAATCTTTGCGCTATGCCTTCTCCTCGTTTGGCAAAAAGCTGGAAGGCTACGACGCGCCGGACACCATTTTGACCGCCGCCGAAACGCGAACCTCGGCGCCGGTGCGCATCTTGCGCCTGCTTGAAGATCGAACCGCATTCGGGCATGATACTATTTATCCGTGCGGCGAAGGTGCCGGATATGCCGGCGGAATTACCAGCGCCGCCGTGGACGGGCTTCGCTCGGCGGAGGCATTGATGAGGCGGTTTGGCGGAATTGCCGGACAATAAACAATCAAAAAATTCAAAGAAAGGAGCGGCTTTATGGAACCGTCTGCACAACAATCAAAATGGCGCGTTTTGTTCGATTCTGCCAATGCGGAATTGAATTTAGCCGTCTCCCATCTGTCTTCCTCGTTAAAAATTACCTCTACAACCGCAAAATTGCTCTGTCTGCGCGGCTATTCCACGCCGGAAACCGCCCAGCGTTTTCTGCATTTTTCGGATTTGATGCCGCACGATCCGTTTTTGATGAAAGATATGGACCGCGCGGTTGCGCGCCTGCAACGCGCGCTGGACCAAAAAGAAAGAATCGCCGTTTTCGGCGATTACGACGTGGACGGCGCCACCGCCACAAGCCTTTTATATTTATATCTTTCGGAAAAAGGCGCCGATGTCGGATACTATATCCCCAGCCGGAGCAAAGAGGGCTACGGACTTTCCGCCTATGCCATCGATTTGCTGAAAAGCAAAGGCGTCTCGCTGATTGTAACGGTGGATACCGGCATTACTTCCATTGAGGAAATTGCCTACGCAAAGCGCAAAGGCATTGAAACGATTGTCACCGATCACCATGCCTGCCGCCCCGAAATTCCGGAGTGTTGCGCAGTGGTCAATCCGCACCGGGCGGACGATACCTATCCGTTTTGCGAGCTTGCCGGCGTTGGCGTTGCCTTCAAACTTGCCTGCGCCATGGAGATCAAGCAGTTTGAAAAAGAGGGTAAAGAACCACTGGAAGCCGTTATGAAAATCAGCAACGCCTATGCCGATCTGGTTGCCGTTGGCACCATTGCGGACGTTATGCCGGTGATTGACGAAAACAGGCTGTTGGTTGCCAAGGGAATTGCCGATATGGAGTCAAATTGCCGACCCGGCTTGCAGGCGCTGATGGAGGCTGCCGCCGGTCCGGGAAGAACCAAACAGCGCAAAATTACATCTGCTTATATCGGGTTTGTCATCGCGCCGCGCATCAATGCCGCCGGTCGGGTTGCCGAGGCGGGAATTGCGGTCGAGCTTTTGCTTGCCAAAACGCTTTCCGGCGCAACCCATTATGCAAACCAGCTTTGCGATTTGAACCTTGCAAGGCAAACCGAAGAAACGCAGATCGCCGAAGAGGCGTTCCGCATGATTGAGGAAATGCCCAAAGAGGAACGCAGCAGGGTCATCGTTCTCGACAATGACAACTGGCATACAGGCATTATCGGCATCGTTGCCTCTCGCATTACCGAGCGGTATGGCTTGCCCTGTATTCTGATCTCGTATGACGGATCGGAAGACGGTTCCGGAAAAGGCTCCGGTCGCAGTATCAAGGGTTTGAACCTTGTCAACGCGCTTGCCGAATGCAAGGATTTATTGCTTCGTTACGGGGGGCATGAGCTTGCCGCCGGGCTTTCGGTGCGCAAAAAGGATGTTCCGGCGTTGCGCCGCCGGTTAAACGACTATGCCGAAACGCATACGGAAGGCGACTTCTGTTTGCAAAAGGATGCTGATTGCACTTTGGAAATCGGCGAAATGACATTGCGCCTGGTCGAGGAGATTCGCCTTTTGGAACCCTACGGAAACGGAAACCCGACCCCGAATTTCCTTTTGCAAAAGGCAAAGGTTACCAGAATTACGCCGATGAGCGGCGGAAAGCACATCCGTTTGCAGTTGGAAAAAGACGGGCTTTCCATGGTTGCCGTTTGGTTTGGCAAAGGAATTACCGATTTGCCCTTTGAAGAGGGCGAATATGCCGATTTTTTGTTCCGCTTGGACGCCAACGAGTTCAACGGAACGGTGCGCGTGCAAATGCTGTTGCAGGACGCCGCCTATGCCGAAGAGGAAGAGCTGGTGTTTCTTTCCGAGCGCGCAAGATACGAGGCGGTTGCGGCAGGGGAATCTTTTTCCGCGTCTGAGCAGATTTTGCCGGATCGAAAAGACCTTGCGGCAGTTTACCAGTATTTACGAAAAGAACATGAGAACGGAAAATCCTGCTTTCCCGTGCGCCGCTTGCAACGCGCGTTGAACCAAATTGAAAGCGGATTTACCTATGCAAAAATACGCTTTTGCCTGCAAATTTTGCAGGAATTGAACCTTTGCGCTTTCAGCGAGCCGGGAAGGGATTATTTTGTCATGGAATGGAATCCGAATCCCGAAAAAACCGATTTGGAACAATCGCAGCTGCTCCAAAAATTGCGCCAATCGCAGCAATGATTTTTAAATGAACATTCAAGCAGGAAAGGAGGGGATCGTCCCATGAGCAATTCCGCTGTCAGAACGGATATTACAAGGTTGTTAAACATCCTTGCCGCAACCGGGAAAAATTATGATACCGAAAAAATACAAAAAGCGTTTGACTATGCCAAAGAACTGCACGAGGGGCAAATGCGGGCGGACGGAACCCCCTATATTTCCCATCCGGTTGCCGTTGCCGAGATTGTTGCGGGGCTGGAACTGGATACCGATTCTATTTGCGCCGCGCTTTTGCATGATACCGTTGAGGATTGCGCCGATAAAACCAACCTCAAAGAAATTGAGACGCGTTTTGGCAAAGAGGTTGCCGGGCTGGTTGACGGTTTGACCAAAATTGTTTTGATGCAGGTGGAGGATAAAGAGGAAGCCGAAATCGAGAACCTGCGTAAAATGTTGCTTGCCATGTCGCGGGATATCCGGGTCATTTTCATCAAGCTTTGCGACAGGCTCCACAATATGCGAACGCTGGACGCAAAGCCGGACGAAAAGCGCCGTTTGACCGCTTTGGAGACCATGCACGTCTATGCCCCTTTGGCACACCGCCTTGGTATGCAGCGCATCAAGCAGGAGCTGGAGAGCTTGAGCCTGCAATATCTTGACCCCATCGGATACCAGGAAATTCAAAAGTATATCGAAGAAAAATACGGAGAAAACCTGAACTTTATCGAAAAAATCCGCGCGCAGGTTTCTCAAAAACTCAAGGAAAACAAAATCCATTTTTCTCTGGAAGGGCGTATCAAATCGGTTTATTCCATCTACAAAAAAATGTTTACGCAAAACAAGTCGTTTGACGAGATTTACGACTTTTACGCCATGCGGATTATTGTGGATACCGAGCTGGAATGCTATACCGCGCTGGGATTGATCCACGAAATGTTCAATTCGGTTCCGGGAAGATTCAAGGATTATATCTCTACGCCAAAGCCCAACCTTTACCGCTCTTTGCATACAACGGTCATCGGTCGGGACGGCATTCCGTTTGAGGTGCAAATCCGGACCTGGGAAATGCACCAAATTGCCGAATACGGCATTGCCGCGCACTGGAAATATAAATCGGGCGTCACTTCCAAAGAGGAAATTGACCGCAAACTGGAATGGATTGCAGGGCTTTTGGAAGCTGAGGACAGCACGCGCGATCCCGACGAATTTTTGAGCGCCTTCAAAACCGACATTTTCCACGACGAAGTGTTCGTCTTTACCCCCAAAGGGGACGTGATCTCGTTGCCCAACGGGGCGAACGTGATCGACTTTGCCTATGCCGTCCACTCGGCAATCGGCAACAAGATGATTGGCGGTAAAATCAACGGGATGATCGTTCCGATCGACCGCACACTTCAAAACGGCGAGATTGTGGAAATTCTGACTTCCGCATCCGCCAAAGGCCCTAGCCGCGATTGGCTGAATATCGTCAAAACAAGCAGTGCGCGCTCCAAAATTCGCGCCTGGTTCAAAAAGGAACAAAAGACCGACAACGTCATCCTCGGCAAAAATATGGTGGAAACCGAGATTCGCAAAATCTGCCGGGGACCGGTGACCGAAGCGCAAAGGGAAGAGATCGTCAAAGGCATCTCCGAGCGGTTCGGATACAACAGCAACGAGGATTTTTACAATGCCATCGGCTATGGCGGCCTGGCAATTTCCAAGTTTATCAACCGCCTGCCGGAGGATTGCAAACGGGTTGTCCATATTGAAGATGACGAGCCCAAAGTCGAACTCACGCCTGAGAAAGTGCAACTGCACAAACCGCACAATATGCGCTCGAACGGTGGCGTTGTTGTGGACGGGGAACACGGCTGCATGATCAAGTTTGCAAAATGTTGCAATCCCTTACCCGGTGACCCCATCATCGGTTTTGTGACCAAAGGATTCGGCATTTCCATTCATAAAATCGATTGCCCGAACGTGATTGAGGGCAGAAAAAATTCGGAAAACGCCGACCGCTGGAAAGAGGCATACTGGGAGAGCGCCGATGACGGAAACTATACCGGATTTTACGAAGCGCTTTTGCAAATCTGGGTGGACGACCGCATTGGCATTTTAGCGGAAATTACCGCGGTTTTGGCGGAAATGCGGGTTTCCATCCTGCAAATCAACGCCGTCAGCAAAAACGAGGACGGCTCCATTCTCAACCTGAAAATCGGCTGTAAGAACACCGATCATTATCAATCCATCGTTTCGCGCCTGCAATCTTTGGCGGGCGTCCGCCGCATTTCGCGCGGATTTGCCTGACGCGGAGGAAAATCCATGAAAGCAGTTATTCAGCGCGTTCAAAGCGCAAACGTCAAAATTGAAGGGCAAACGGTTGGCTCCATCGGGCAAGGACTTTTGATTTTGCTCGGCGTTGCAAACGGGGATTCGGAGAACAAGGTTGGCATTCTTGCCGAAAAAATATTGAAACTTCGTATTTTTTCGGATGAAAACGGAAAAATGAACCGTTCGGTTTTGGATGTTGGCGGAGAGGTTCTGGTCGTTTCCCAATTCACCCTTTTGGCAAACTGCCGTCACGGCAACCGGCCGGACTTTTTGGAATCGGCGCCGCCGCAACTGGCAAACAGGCTTTACGAGCTCTTCAAAGAAAGAATCCGCCAAAGCGTTGAAAAAACGGAATGCGGCGTTTTCGGCGCAGATATGCAGGTCACGCTGGTCAATGACGGACCGGTCACCATTCTTTTGGATACCGAAGCCCTCAAAAAGAAATAAAACGGCATCGCCTTTTTGGCTTTGCAGAAGGATTTGAAGCATGAAATTGATTTTAGACGGGGATATCAACGTATATTATGTTCAAACGTTGTGCATGATCTTTTTCCCCGGGGAAAAATTCGGCGTTGCGGCGCAAAATGAGCAGGGCGCGCCGGAACTGCGCCTGAAACTGACAAAACGCGCCAACGGATACAGCGCCAAAGCCACCGTCAAATGCAACGGCGAAAAGGCGGTTTGCAGCCGCGCATTGGATTTTTCGCCGTATTATACCGAGGAAAAAACGGCAAAAATGGTTTGCGGTGCGGCGGTTGTTTCCGCCTGGGGGGAACTGCTGGGTTATCGCCCTTCTTGGGGAATGCTTACCGGTGTTCGACCCTCCAAAGTTGCAACCGATCTTTTGCGCCGCGGCGTCAGCAAAACGCGCACCAAGCGCATTTTGACGAATGAATATTTTGTCATTCCCAAAAAAGCGGCGCTTGCAACCGACGTGGCGCTTGCCGAGCAAAAGCTGATTGGAACGCCGGACCCGCGCGATTGCAGTATGTATATTTCCATTCCGTTTTGCCCCACGCGGTGCTCCTATTGCTCCTTTGTTTCCTATACTTCCAAAAAATTGCTGGCTTTGATCCCGGAATATCTGCAAAAACTGAAAACCGACCTGCGCGCAAACTTTCAAACCATCCGCAAACTTGGCTTGCGCCTGAAAACCATCTACATCGGCGGCGGAACGCCAACCATTCTTTCGGCCGATCAGTTGCGCGAACTGCTCTTTCTGATCAATGAGGAAACCGACATTTCCGGTTTGGAAGAATTTACGCTGGAAGCCGGCAGAGCGGACACCATTACCGCCGAAAAACTTGCCGTTGCAAAGGAATACGGCGTTACAAGAACCTGCGTCAATCCGCAAACGCTTTGCGACGAAGTGCTTGCCGGCATTGGCAGATGCCATACGGCGGCGGATTTCTTCCGCGCTTACGATTTGGCGCGGAATTCCGGCATTCCAACCGTGAATACCGATCTGATCGTCGGTTTGCCCGGCGACAGTTTCAAAACATTTTCCAAAACCTTTGACCAAATTTTAACCTTGCGGCCGGAAAATATTACCGTTCATACCTTTTGCGTCAAAAAAGCGGCGGATATTTTGCGGCAGGATAGCCATATCTATTCTTTGCGCGGGGGAGACGCCGGCAAATGCGTGGACTATTCGCAGCTCAAAACCTCGCAGGAAGGGTATAAGCCCTACTATATGTATCGGCAAAAAAACACCGTTGGCAATTATGAAAATGTTGGCTTTGCGCTGGAAGGCAAAGAAGCGGCATATAATATCTATATGATGGAAGAAGTGCATTCCATCATCGCCGTTGGCGCGGGCGCAGTCTCCAAACTGGTGGATTATCAGCCGCAAAACGGCGGCGGACCGCTGATTGAGCGGATGTTCTATCCCAAATATCC
>CAMOLD010000002.1 GCA_946618395.1 uncultured Clostridia bacterium | reverse complement strand
GAACTGTTGACGCGTATAGAAAACGCCCCGGTGGGGCGTTTTTAGCGGCAATCAATTGGGCTATGCCCGGTTGACCGCCAAGGTCGACCGGGATAAGAAAAAAGCCCCCATGCGGGGGCTTCTTTTCTTATCTCTTCGAGAACTGTTGACGCGTATAGAAAACGCCCCGGTGGGGCGTTTTTAGCGGCAATCAATTGGGCTATGCCCGGTTGACCGCCAAGGTCGACCGGGATAAGAAAAAAGCCCCCATGCGGGGGCTTCTTTTCTTATCTCTTCGAGAACTGCGGTGCGCGGCGTGCGGCTTTGAGGCCGTATTTCTTTCTTTCCTTCATACGAGGATCGCGCGTCAGCAGTCCTGCGGCTTTAAGGGCCGGTTTGTATTCGGGATCGGCGGCGAGGAGCGCGCGTGCAAGTCCATGACGGACAGCGCCTGCCTGGCCGGAGATTCCGCCGCCTTTAACGGTGGCAATAATGTCAAACTTGCCCATGGTTTCGGTAACGCCAAAGGGCTGGTTGACGATGAGTTTCAGGGTTTCCAGTCCGAAATATTCGTCAATATCTCTTCCGTTGATGGTGATGACACCGGTTCCCGGAATGA
This sequence comes from uncultured Clostridia bacterium, assembly GCA_946618395.1. Lineage (GTDB taxonomy): Bacteria > Bacillota > Clostridia > Oscillospirales > CAG-272 > UMGS1865. Next base: position 33,776 of record CAMOLD010000002.1, on the reverse strand, counting down.
TGCGGACACGGGCGATGGATTTTTTTCTTCTGCCGGTTCCGTAGAAATAGGGTTTAGCACTGGTATACATTCGTGTTTTCCTTCCTTTCTCTCAATTAAAACTCGTAAGCTTCCGGCTTTTGCGCCTCATGCTTATGAGCTTCGCCGGCATAAACCTTCAAGCGGGTGAACGCCTGCGCGCCCAGGGAGTTTTTGGGAAGCATGCCTTTAACAGCCTTCTCCATAGCCAGCGCGGGGTTTTCCTGCATTAAGGTTTTGTATTGAACCTTTTTGAGACCGCCGATATAACCGGAATGGTGGATCATGTATTTTTGCTCCATCTTTTTGCCGGTGAGAACTGCTTTTTCGGCGTTGACGATGATAACGAAGTTTCCGCAGTCAACATGGGGGGTAAATTCGGGAGCGTTCTTGCCGCGCAAAAGATCGGCGGCGGCAACGGCGGTTGCGCCAAGGGTCTTTCCGGCTGCATCCAGAATGTACCACTTGCGGACCACAGCTTCTTTTTTCTGCATAAATGTGGACATTTGAAATTCCTCCAAAAATTAGTATATCTTTTTCATGCTTGCCTATTATAGCATAGCCCCAAACCTTTGTCAAGGGGTTTTGAAAAACTTTTTTTGCAAATTTTAATTTAGCGCCCGCTTTTCTCCCGTTTTCTCGCGTTTTTGGGCATATTCTGCCTGTTTTCTGACTTGCAAAGTTAAAAAATCTCCCGCAAAGAACGCGGGAGATTTTTGAAAATAGACTGGATAATATTATTGCTTGGAAGAATTTTGCCGCAAGAAGGATTCGAGACGATCCATAAAAATCTGCTTGGCAAAATGGGCTTCATAGTAGGCGCGCGCATGCAAGCCCAACTGCTCTTTCTCCTGGCATTGGATAAACGCTTGGATGTTTGCCACCAGTTCGTCCACGTTCTCCGCGCCGCCGCAATAGCCGCAGTTTGCCTCGCGGATCACTTTTGCGGTCTCGCCGTCAACGGCTCCGATGACCGGTTTTTGCGCCGCCATATAGGATTGCACCTTGCCGGGCAGCGTGTAGCTTAAAACGGGGTCTTTTACCAAGGTTACCAACATGGCGTCGGCTTTGGCGTAAAACTCCGACATTTCCTCCACGGGCCGGCGGCCGTAAAAGATGACATTGGGGAGTTCCTTTGCCTCTTTTTGCAGGTTTTCCAACTCGGTCCCTCCTCCAACGATATGAAACCGGACGTTTTGATCCTGCATGCGCTTTGCGGCTTCAATAATCGTATCCACGCTTTGCGCCGCGCCGATATTCCCTGCAAACAACAGGTTGATGGTTTCATCAGGCTGATGGTAGGGCAATTTTTCAAACAGGCTTTCGGCATATTGCGGAAGATACCCGATTTGGGAAACGTCAGCCATTCCGAATTGATCCCGGAAATACTCCCGGAAAGACCGGCTGGTAACCAAAATCCGATCTACCGACCGATAGATGCGCTTGGAGACTCCATGGAAGATTTTATAAACCGTGGAGTTCCGTTTGATTCCGCCGGTGACCAGGCTTTCCGGCCATAAATCCAGGCAATACAACACAACCGGGGTTTTGTATTTCTTCCGATATGTAATGGCAGGCTCCGCCATCATAACCGGGCTTAACTGGTTGACGAAAACAACGTCAAACGGTTTTCCATCCGATGCTTTGAGGCGCTTGACGTATTTTTTTGCCATGCGCGAATAGGAATAATAGTTCAAAAAGCGATGAAAAGCACCCGTTTTGCGCGGCTGAATGGGGCAACGATGGATGACAACGCCGTTTTTGACCTCGTTTGCCTTTTGATGCTTCTCGTATCCCGGATAAATAACCCCTTCCGGATAGTTCGGCTCGCCGGTAACAACGGTTACCTCGTGTCCGCGCTTCACCAATTCCTCGCAAATATCGTGCACGCGAAAAGGCTCCGGATAATAATATTGAGAAATGACAAGAATTTTCAATTGATCGTTCATTGAACCCCTCTATCGTCGTTTCTTTCAGGTGCGGCGCTTCTGCATTTTGATTTATAGCAAAAAATAGCAAAACTTCTACATATATCATTTTATCATATAGAAATGTCTTTTTTGAAAGAATAGACAAAAAATGTCTGCACAGAATGTCGAAAGCGGCGGTTTCCCGCCGCTTGTTTCAGCCAATGAACATTTGCGTCCAGTAATATCCGTTTGCGTAATATCCAACGCCGATTTGCTTGAAGGAGGCGTTCAGAATATTGGCGCGGTGCCCTTCCGAGTTCATCCAACCGTCCACAACCGCCTGCGGCGTCCGGTAACCTTTTGCAATGTTCTCCCCTGCCGTCCGGTAGGAAATGCCAAAGCTTTTCATCATGTCAAACGGCGAGCCATACGTGGGACTGGTATGCGAAAAATAGTTTTTATCGTGCATATCCTGCGACTTGTAGCGCGCCACGCGGGAAAGCTCCCAGTTCTCGGAAAGAGCCGAAAGCCCGTTCTTTTTGCGGATCTCGTTGACCAGTCGGACGACCTCTTCTTCAAAATTGGTAACGTCGGTATCGGTCAGGGGAATATAGAGTGTGTCGCCGGGGTAAATCAGATCCGGATTTTTGATATGCGGATTTGCCGAAATGATTTCGGAAAGCCCCACATGATACCGCACCGCCATTTTCCACATGGTGTCGCCCGAAACAACGGTATGCGCAACGGTGTTGACGGCGCATGGGATTTCGTCGTTTGCCGTTGCAAAAAGCGGCAACGCGCCGCATAACATTGCCGCAAAAAGCACAAAGCAGAGTCCTTTTTGAATTGTTTTCATTGCTGTTCTCCTTTCCTGATTCGTGCAATATTAGGGTTCCCTTTTTCCGTCTTTTTGAACAGAGCAGATTGGTGCAAAATCGACCAACTATTACCATTCATAATCAAATTGCTCCGGCGCACAATAGTATCAGAGCGCGGTTCTTTGCCGTTGCTCAATGATATAGATAATCGAATGGCTGCCAATCTGTGTTTCGTTCCCGGAACGGTTCGCAGAATAGCGGACCGTTCGGAAAAGGAGAAAAACACAATGGCAGCAAGCAACAAGTCTCAGGCCAAAGGGACGCAGAAAAGCACCAAGTCTCAGGCCAAAGATGCACTGCAGAGATTCAAGATGGAAGCCGCTAACGAAGTCGGCGTGAACCTCAAACAGGGCTACAACGGTGACATCACCGCGAAGGATGCCGGTTCCGTTGGTGGACAGATGGTCAAGAAAATGATCGAGTCCTACGAGAACAGTCTCTCGAAATAAGGTTTCCTTCATTCGTTGCCCGGCTTTTGAATGTTGATTTCCGAAGATCAGGCAAAACCACATTTTTATTCAAGGCAAATTGAGTAAAAGTGTGGGTGTCCCGCCCAATTTGGGCGGGACATTTCTTTTTTTGCCCTTTTGCGCGCCTAAAAAAGCAAAAAAGGCGGTTTTTGTTGAGATTGACTGTTGCTTTTTTTCAAAAAAAGTGATATACTATGCCCATGTGGCTATGAAAAGTTTCCGTTTGGAGGCATTTTATGAAAGAAATACTGAAAAAATATTCAAAGCGATACTTCATTGACGCGATGGGAGCCATGGCGCTGGGTCTGTTTGCCTCGCTCCTCATCGGCACCATTTTCAAGGCGCTGGGAATGATTCCCATTCCCAAGGTGAGCGACTTTTTGACCGAGCTTGGCGGCTACGGTGCAAAAATTGCCGGACCTGCCATGGCGGTTGCCATTGCCTATGCGCTCAAAGCGCACCCGCTGGTCATATTTTCCAACGTTTTGGTGGGCTATATGGCAAACGAAAAAGGCGGCGCCGGAGGGCCGCTCGCCGTTTTGGTGATTGCCATTGCCGCAAGCGAGATTGGAATGCTGGTTTCCAAAAAAACGAAGGTTGACATTTTGGTAACGCCGTTTGTCACCATTCTGGTTGGCGGACTGTTGAGCGTTTTGATCGCGCCGCCCATTGGCGTTGCGGCAAGCGCGGTTGGCAAATTTATCGGTTGGGCAACCCTGCAACAACCGTTTTGGATGGGATTAATTGTTTCTGTCGTCGTTGGAATTGCGCTGACGCTTCCCATCAGCTCGGCGGCAATTTGCGCCGCCATCGGGCTTTCGGGTATCGCGTTGCAAAGCAACCACGCGGGGCTTGCCCTGGCAGGCGGCGCGGCGATTGCCGGATGCTGCGCGCAAATGGTTGGCTTTGCCGTGATGAGTTTTAAGGAAAACAAATGGGGCGGGCTGATCTCCCAGGGGCTTGGAACAAGCATGTTGCAAATGCCCAACATTGTGCGCAATCCGCGCATCTGGATTCCCACCATTGTTGCTTCGGCAATTACAGGTCCGCTTTCCACCTGCGCATTCGGGCTGAAAATGTATGGTGCCGCCATCAATTCGGGCATGGGAACCTGCGGACTTCTCGGCCCGATTGGAATGATCCTCGGCTGGTTCGGCGGTGTTTACCCGGAACAGGTAACGGCTTTGGATTGGGTTGGGCTCTTCCTGATTTGTTTCATCCTCCCCGCCGCAATTTCCCTCGGCGTCAGCGAACTGCTCTACAAAGTTAAATGGATCAAACCCGGAGATTTGAAATTGCAGGATTGAAAGACAATGAAAAAAAGACCGTGTGAAGGAGTATTCCTTGACACGGTCTTTTTGATTTTTGATTGTTACTTGATCATAGATTGAAGCATCTCTTTTGCCGCGGCGAGTGCCTCGGCAATTTTTGCGGCGTCTTTGCCGCCTGCCATGGCGTTATCGGGGCGTCCGCCGCCCTTGCCGCCGGTAATTGCCGCAACCGCGCCGACCAGTTTGCCGGCGTGTGCGCCAGTTTCCACCGCTTTCTTTCCGGCAACACAGAGGAACTGCACCGCTCCCTCGCGGCGAATGGCAAGAAGCGCAACGGCGTCCTCATACCGCGCCTTGATTTCGTCGCCCAGCGAGCGTGCGGCGTCTGCCGCGGTTTCGCCGAGGTCGGCGGTGACCAATTTGATCGATCCGACCGCAACGGCATTGGCCATCAGGTCATCCAGCTTGGAAGCCGCCATTTTTGCGTTGAGCGAATCCAGCTCTTTCTTCATTGCCGCAAGCTCGGCATGGAGCTGGGTTGCGCGCGGAGCCAGATCGCCCGGCTTTTGCACTTTGAGCGCCTTGGAAGCGTCGGCAAGCAGAGCGTTTTTCTCTGCCAGCAGTTTGAGCACCCCTTCGCCGGTGGTTGCCTCAATGCGGCGCACTCCCGCGGCAACCGAGGACTCGGAAAGGATCTTGAACAGACCGATGCGCGCGGTGTTATCCACATGGGTTCCGCCGCAGAATTCGACCGAGTGTTCGCCCATGCGCACCACGCGGACGATTTTGCCGTATTTTTCGCCGAAGAGCGCGGTGGCGCCCAGCTTTTTGGCTTCGTCGATGGGCATTTCGGTCATGGTGCCGGGAGCGGCTTCAAAAATATCTTCGTTGACCAAGGCTTCCACTTTGGCAATTTCCTCGGCCGTCAGGGGCGCGAAATGGGTAAAGTCAAAGCGGCAAACGGTATCCGAAACATAGGAGCCCGCCTGCTCGACATGGTTGCCCAGCACGCGGCGAAGCGCGCTTTGCAAGAGGTGAGCCGCCGAATGGTTGCGCATGATGGCGGCGCGACGGTGCGCGTCCACCTCGGTTTGAACGACGTCGCCGGTATGGAAAGTCCCCTCGGCAACAGCGCACAGGTGCAAATAAATGCCGTCGGTCTTTTTGGTATCCAAAACGTTCAGCACCGCTCCATGGCAGGTGATGATGCCGGTATCGCCGATCTGACCGCCGCCCTCACCGTAGAACGGCGTTTTATCCAGAATGACGGTGCATTCACCCTCGCTGACCGCATCCACCGGGCTATCCTCCGAAAGGATGGCAAGGATCATGCCGGTATCGCTGGTGGTGTTGTAGCCGGTAAAATTGGTTTTGGGAAGATCGGCAAACAGCGTTTTTGCCGTTCCCGACCAACCGCTGATGTTTGCGCGCGCCTCGCGTGCGCGAACCTTTTGCTCTTTCATCAAAGCCTCAAATTCCGCTTCGTCAATTTCCAACCCCGCCTCGGCGGCAATCTCGCGCGTTAGGTCGATGGGGAAACCGAAAGTATCGTAAAGTTTGAAGACCTCTTTGCCGGCAAGGGTGGTTTGATTGGTCTTCTTTGCCTCTTCAATCAGCCCGGAAAGAATGGAAAGCCCGGAGTCGATGGTTGCGTCAAAGCGTTCCTCTTCCATGGCGATCACTTTGAGAATGTAGGTCTTCTTCTCGGCAAGCTCGGGGTAAGCATCCTTGGATTCGCCAATGGCGACCTCGCAAAGCTCGGGCAGGAAGGAGCGATTGATGCCCAGCAGTTTGCCATGGCGGCAGGCACGGCGCAAAATGCGGCGCAAAACGTAGCCGCGCCCCTCGTTGGAGGGAATGACGCCATCCGAAATCATAAAGGTTGCCGAGCGGATATGGTCGGTGACCACGCGGATGGAAATATCGTCCTTTGCGTCCTTGCCGTAGCTCTTGCCGGCAATGGAGCAAACGGTGTCCAAAATTTTGCGCACCGTGTCCACCTCAAACAGGTTGTCCACACCCTGCATCACGCAGGCAAGGCGTTCCAGACCCATGCCGGTATCAATATTCTTTTGCGCCAGCTCGGTGTAGGTCCCATCGCCCATGTTGTTGAACTGGGAGAAGACGTTGTTCCAAATTTCCATATAGCGGTCGCAATCGCATCCGGGTTTGCAATCCGGCTTGCCGCAACCGTATTTTTCGCCGCGGTCAAAGTAAATTTCCGAGCAGGGACCGCAGGGGCCGGTGCCGTGCTCCCAGAAGTTGTCCTCTTTGCCCAGGCGCACAACATGGGCGGGGTTTACCCCCACCTTTTTGACCCAAATATCGTAGGCTTCATCGTCCTCTTTATAAATCGACGGCCAAAGCAGGTCCTCGGGAATTTCCAGCGTTTTGGTCAAAAATTCCCAAGCCCACGGAATGGCGTCTTCCTTGAAATAATCGCCAAAGGAGAAGTTGCCCAGCATCTCAAAAAAGGTGCCGTGGCGGGCGGTGTGGCCCACGCGTTCAAGGTCCGGCGTGCGAATGCACTTCTGGCAGGTGGTCACGCGGTGGCGCGGCGGTTCCTCCTCGCCCGTGAAAAACTTTTTCATGGGCGCCATGCCGGAGTTGATGAGCAAAAGAGATTTGTCGTTGATGGGAACGAGCGGAAAAGAAGGAAGGCGGAGATGCCCCTTGGATTCAAAAAAAGAAAGATACTTTTCGCGCAGTTCGTTCAATCCTGTCCATTTCATGGTTCAAAAATTCCTTTCGTGATCGGTTCTTCCGATCTACACATAGATAAAAGAATTATATCATATAAAACCGTTTCTGTCAATCATCCGGCGGCATTTTTCGGTAAAAAATCCTTGCAAAAAGCCGAAAACGAAAAGAAAAACAAAAAATCTATTTACAAATCCGCTTTTTTCCTGTATAATGGTTAATAGAGTTTTTCATTCCCACCGAAGGGAGGCACCAAAAATGGAAGAACAAGAGAAAAAGCCGAATGCCGTCCTTGCGCTGATTTCGCAGTTGCGCGAAGACCTTTCGGATACGATTCAAACGGTGAAAAGCCGGGATCCTGCCGCGCGAAGCAAAGCCGAAATCCTGCTTCTTTACTCGGGCGTGCACGCAATTTTTGCGCACCGGATTGCCCACCGGTTTTATGAAAAAGAATGGTATTTCCCTGCCCGCGCAATCAGCCAGTTTTCCCGTTTTTTAACCGGAATTGAAATTCACCCCGGCGCAACGATTGGCAAAGGGCTGTTCATTGACCACGGCATGGGCGTTGTGATTGGCGAGACCACCGAGATTGGCGATAACTGCACCATTTACCAAGGGGTTACCCTGGGCGGAACCGGAAAAGACGTTGGCAAGCGCCACCCCACCATTGGCGACAATGTGATGATCGGCGCGGGCGCAAAGGTGCTTGGACCCGTGAAAATCGGCTCCAACAGCAAAATTGCCTCCAACGCCGTTGTCATTCACGAAGTTCCGGAGGATAGCACCGCAGTCGGCATTCCCGCAAAGGTCGTCCGCCGCGGCGGCGTCCGCGTTTATGATCAGATGGATCAATGCCACATCCCCGACCCGACAAAGCTGGAAATCAATCACCTCAAACACCGCATTGAAGAATTGGAAAAGCAGCTTGCCGCGTTGCAACCGAAAACCGATGAATAAAGAAGCCATGACCGGAAAACTGATTGTTTTTGAAGGGATTGACGGTGCGGGCAAAACAACGCAAATCCGCCTTTTGGAAGGCTATTTGAAGGAAAAAGGACGCCCGGTGGTTTGCACCGCCGAGCCAACCGATCTTCCCTCCGGCAAGGCATTGCGCCGTGCGCTTTCCGGCGAGGAGCAAAAAACGCCCTGCGAGCTTGCCGCGCTGTTCACGCTTGACCGCATTGCCCATAACATCCAGCCCGAGGTTGGAATTACCGCACTTTTGAAGAACGGGAACGATGTGATTTGCGACCGGTATTTTTATTCCACCCTTGCCTATCAGGGAGCGGAAACCGACGCTGAATGGGTACGCAGTATGAACCTGAACTGCCCCGAGATCCGCCACCCCGACCTTTGCATTTTTTTGGATCTTTTGCCCGAAGAAAGCATGAAGCGCATCAACAGACGCACCGAAACGCGCGAGATTTATGAAACGAGCGAACGGCTGGAACGTGTGAGAGCACAATTCCATGCGGTTTTGCAAACATTTGATCCGCAATCGGTCCGCATTGTGGACGCGGCGCGCCCGATTGACGAGGTGCAGGCCGAGATCCGAAAAATTGTAGATTCGCTTTTGCAATCATAAAAAATCTCCGCAAGTCCGATTGCCGGATTTGCGGAGATTCTTTTTTTGAATATTTAGAATAAGAATTATTCTTTTTCTTGCCTTTTCGACGAAATGGAAGCAATCAGCTCTTCAAGAACGCGCCAGAATACCTCCACCGAGGAAAGCACCAGCGTTTCGTTGGGGGAATGAATATCGTGCATATCCGGGCCGATGGAAATCATATCCAAATTGGGAAGATGGGAGCGGATGATGCCGCATTCCAGGCCGGCATGAATGACGTTAACCGCCGCTTCCTTGCCGGTAACGGCTTGAAACGCCTTGCAATAGGCGGCGCGAATTGCCGAGTCGGGTGCGTAATCCCAACCGGGATAACGGCTGTGGTGGCGCACAGCGCATCCTGTCAGCTTGGCAAACAAATCCAATTCGTTCTGCATGGCGTCCAACTGCGCCTCCACCGAGGAACGGCTGGAAAAAACGAAAACCAGTTTTCCCTCTTCATGGCGCACAACGCCCAGGTTGCGGGAAGATTCCACAAGACCGTCGATGTGTTTGCTCATTTCCAGCACGCCGATTTGCGCGCAGGTCAAAACCGCAAGCGCGCGCTCGGTATCCTCAAACGAGAGCATTTTTTCGGGCGCCGCCGCAGGCTCGACCAAAAGGGCAAAGCCGGAATCCTCGCGGCAGAGCTCTTTTGCAAGTTCTTTGCCTGCCGCCTGCAACCAATTGATTGCTTTTTGCGCATCGGTAACAGCAATTGTCGCCTCGCATTCGCGCGGAATAGCATTATCTTTGGAACCGCCCGAAAGGGAGACAAGATGAATGTTCTGACTTTTTGCCAGCCCGCAAAGGATCCGCCCCATCAGCCGGTTTGCGTTGGCGCGCCCGCGGTTAATCTCGGAGCCCGAATGTCCGCCCGCCAAACCGCGCACACAAACGCGCAAACAACTGCCGGAAAACGGAAGCGCTTGGTAAGAAAGCGTCAAATCTGTCCGCACGCCGCCGGCGCATCCGGCTGTAACAATTCCCAGCTCCTCGCTATCCAAATTCATCATTCGGGTGGCGGTAACCTGACTGTAATCAAACGCTTTTGCGCCGTCCAGCCCGACTTCCTCGGCGGTGGTGAACAGGCATTCAAACGCGGGGTGGGAAGGAATTGCGCCGTCCAAAAGCGCAAGCATCATGGCAACGGCAATTCCGTCGTCGGCGCCCAGCGTGGTGCCGCGTGCGCGAAGCAGGTCACCGTCCAAATATAATTCCAACGGATCGGTAAGAAAATCATGTTTGACGTCGCTGTTCTTTTCGCACACCATGTCGGTATGCCCCTGAAAGAGAATGGGCTCTTCATCCGCGCGGTCGGGGGACGCCGGCAATTTGATGAACACATTGTTCATGGCGTCACGGGTAAAGAAAAGTCCGCGCGCCTGTGCAAACCGGACAAGATAATCGGCAATCTTTTCTTCGTGAAAAGAGCCGTGGGGAATGGCGCAAATCTCCTCAAAAAAGTGAAAAACCGAGGCTGGTTCTCTGTTTTGAATCAGATATTCCATAAAACATCCTTTCTGCTTCAAAAAATGCGGTATCATTTATATTTCTGACTTTGAAAAGGCAGGAAGCACCGGGTTCCGGTTGCATTCGTCGCTGGCGACCGAGACCGCCAAAAAGCCTTTGGCTCCCGCGCGGCGCAAAAGACGAACCCCTGCCGTCATGCTGGCGCCGCTGGTGACAATGTCATCCACTAGAACGGCAACCTTTCCTTTGGCCTCCTCTTTCCGCTTTTCGCGCAAATAAAACGCACCTGTTGCATTGGAAAGCCGCGCCGTTGGCGTTAAAAACTTTTGCGGCGTTTGACTTTTGCGCCGCCTGCCGATCAGCGGGAGAAGCGGAAGCTCCAGCCGCTTTGCCAACAGGACGGCAAGTTCCTTCGCCTGGTCGGTTCCGCTTTTGAGGACTGCGCCGGAACGCCGGGGCAACCAGGAAATAAAAAAGGATTTTCCCTTCCATTCCTGCCGCTCCATATTTGCCAAAATGCCGGGCGCAAGCGCATCTGCCAAAAAGCGGACGGTCCTGCGGTCGGCATGGTCCTTGATGCGGTAAATGACGCGGTTGCCAACAGTTTCCCGGTTCCCGGGGCGGTAGTAAACCAGCTTGCAATGAACCCGGCACCCCGCCGAATTCATCATTCTGGTAGAGCACGCACAGTTGGCGACTTTCTCGCCGCAAAGGTTGCATTGCGTTTCTTTTTCCTTTTCCCAAACCAGGCGGCATGCTTGGCAAAGGGCGTCTTTTTGGGCAGATTTGCTCCCGAAAAAGCCGTTAAACTCCAACAGCTCGCCGCAACAGGCGCATTTTGGGGGAAACAGAAGATCGGCAAGACGGCTCATAACTCTGTCCCCCGAAGCCATTGCGAAAGCCCTGTATATCGTTTGGTTTGGCGGTTGTTTGCCACCATGCGGCGAATTGCCGCCTCGCTGCCCACCAAAATCACCATGGTTTGCGCGCGCGTGACCGCCGTGTAAAGCAGGTTGCGCGAAAGGAGCATGGGCGGCGTGCGGTCGCCTACCGGCATAATGACAATGGGATACTCACTCCCCTGGCTTTTATGAACGGTAATGGCATAGGCGGGCTCCAAATCTTCCAGCAGGTTCAGGTCGTATTGAACGGTTTTCTCGTCAAAGCGAACGATCATGCAGGAATCGTGCCCCCGGATTTCCAAAATAGTTCCAATATCGCCGTTGAAAACGCCGGTGCCTTCCACGCCGTTGTTCTGCGTCCATTCCAGATCGTAGTTGTTGCGAATTTGCATGACACGGTCGCCCTCGCGGAAAACGATTTCGCGAAAGCGGTGTTCCACTTTTCCCTCTCCGGCAGGATTCAGCGCCTCCTGTAAGACGCGGTTGAGCGTTTCGGTTCCGACCTCGCCTTTGCGGGAGGGCGCGATGACCTGAACCCCCGCCGTTCCCATTTCCCCGTAGGTTTTGGGAAGCCTGGTTGCGCAAAGCTCGGAAACGGTTGCGGCGATTGCCGTGTCATCTGACCGGGGAAGGAAGAAGAAATCGTTATTCTTAACCGTCAAATCCGGCATTTCGCCGCGGTTGATGGCATGGGCGTTGGTAACAATCAAGCTCTTTTGCGCCTGCCGAAAAATTTCATCCAGGCGGACGGTGAAAAAGCGGTTGCTTTCAATCACATCGTGCAAAATATTCCCGGCGCCAACCGATGGAAGCTGGTCGCTATCACCAATCAAAATCAGCCGCGCACCTGGTTTGACGGCTTTGAGAAGCGCGCACAGCAAAGCGTTATCCACCATGGAGGATTCGTCAACGATGATGACGGTTTCCTCCAAAAGCGCGTTCTCGTTGCGGCGGAATGCGGCGCGGTCGCCCTCCTCGCCGCCGTATTCCAACAGGCGGTGAATGGTTTTTGCCTCGCAGGAGGTCGCCTCCGAAAGCCGCTTGGCGGCGCGCCCGGTGGGAGCCGTTAAAACAGGGCGCTCGCCCATGCCCTCAAAAATGTGCAACAGGGCGCGCACAACCGTTGTTTTGCCGGTTCCGGGACCACCGGTCAGAACCGAAACGCCGTTTTCCAGCGCCCCCTTGATGGCTTTTCTTTGCAAAGCAGCGTATGCAATTCCGCTCTCGGCCTCCTCGCGGTGCAAAATAGCGCCAATGTTGGCGGTGTCCATTGCCGGGCAAACTTGATCCAAAAGGATCATTTTTTTTGCAATATACGTTTCCGCCTCATATTGTTTGGGCAAATACAAAAACGTTTGCCCCGAGAAAACTTCCCGGTGCAGTTTTTTGGTGGCAAGCAGGTTGTCAACCGTCTGCTTTGCCTGCTCCCGGGAAACGCCCAAAAGCGCCGCGGCGTTCTCCTCGGCAACCTCGCGCGGCAGGCAAACATGACCGTTTTGCTGGGCGTTCACGCCGAGCAGGTAGCAAATTCCGCTTTCCAAACGCTCGGGGGAGTCGGCTTTTAGCCCGATTTGGAGCGCCATGCGGTCGGCGCGCTCAAAGCCGATGCCGTCAATCTCCTCGCAAAGGCGGTAGGGGTTACGCTTTGCCAGATCGATGGCGGCACTGCCCCATTTTTTATAGATGCGGACGGTTGCGGTCGGCCCGAAAAAATCGCGGAAGAAGAGCATTGCCGCGCGAATATCGGCTTTTTTGCGAAAATCCTCGGCAATGGCACGGGCGCGTTTGAGGGTAATGCCCGGAATTTCGGCAAGCCAATCGGGGTGATTCTCCATCACCTCAAAGGTTTCGTCACCGTAAAGGTCCACAATCCGGCGCGCGGTTTTGGGGCCGATGCCGTGAATGGCGCCGGAGGAAAGATAGCGCAAAATTGCCGCGCTGCCAACAGGCATCTTCTTTTCGCAAAACTCCACGCGGAATTGCCTGCCGTATTTGGGATTGTGCACCCACCTGCCGGAAACGGCAAGCAAATCGCCCTCGCCAACCTCCGGCATGGTGCCAACAATGGTGAGAAGTTCACCGCGGTCGGTTGAAAAATCGCAAATGCTGTATCCGTTTTCCTCGTTTTGGTAAATGACATGCTCCACAGAACCGAAAAGACGGAGCAAGCCCGCTTCGTCGTTTTCGTCAATCGGAGATTGCATAAACGATTCGTCCAATGGCATTGTTCCGTCCCTCCTTTATCTGTTTTTTGTAATTTTTACACCTGTTATGCGCGAACCGCCTTTTGGAGCGATTCCACAAGGTCGCAACTCTCCCAAGGCGCGTTCAAATCCTCGCGCCCCATGTGTCCGTAAGCGGCAAGATCGCAATAAATCGGGCGGCGCAAATCGAATTTTTGAATGATTGCCGCCGGGCGCAGATCCACCAAAGCCGAAACGGCTTTTTCGATTTTCTCTTCGGGCACAGTCGCCGTTCCAAAGGTGTCAATGCGCAAGGAAACCGGCTTGGCAACGCCAATGGCATACGCAACCTGCACCTCGCAACGGTCGGCAAGCCCGGCCTTGACCACGTTTTTGGCGATGTAACGCGCGGCATAGCAAGCCGAACGGTCCACCTTGGTCGGGTCTTTGCCCGAGAAAGCGCCGCCGCCGTGGCGCGCATAGCCGCCGTAAGTGTCAACAATAATCTTTCTGCCGGTCAAGCCGGTGTCGCCGGCAGGTCCGCCGATGACGAACCGCCCGGTGGGGTTGACGAAAATTTTGGTTTTCTCGTCCATCATCTCTTTGGGAATGACGGGGGCAATCACCTCGCGAATGATATCCTCGCGAATGGTGGCAAGGTCCACTTTGTCGCTATGCTGGGAGGAAATGACAATGGTGTCCACGCGCAGGGGGGTATTGTTTTCGTCGTATTCAATAGTCACCTGCGTTTTGCCGTCCGGCCGCAGATAGGAGAGCGTGCCGTTTTTGCGCACTTCGGTCAGCCGTTTGGCAAGACGGTGCGCCAGCGAGATGGGCAGGGGCATCAGCTCCGGCGTTTCGTTGCAGGCGTAGCCAAACATCAGCCCTTGGTCGCCCGCGCCGGTGTCCATCCCGTCACTCTCGCCGTTCTTGGCTTCCAGCGATTTGTCCACGCCCAAAGCGATATCCGCCGACTGCTCGTGCAGCGAGGTGATGACGGCGCAACTATCGCAGTCAAAGCCGTATTTGGCGCGGTCGTAGCCAATGCCGCGGATGGTTTCGCGCACCACCGCCTGAATGTCCACGTCAGCGTGTGTGGTCACTTCCCCCATCACGCAAACCATTCCCGTAGTAACGAAGGTCTCGCAGGCAACGCGGGACATGGGGTCCTGGCGGAGCATTTCGTCCAGGATCGCGTCCGAGATCTTGTCGCAAATCTTATCGGGATGCCCCTCGGTAACCGATTCGCTGGTAAAAAGTTTTGTTTTCATGTATTTTTTACACCTTCCTTTTTCCCGTCCGCAAAAGCGGCTCGGGCATGGATCATTCTTTCCTGTTTTCGGACATAAAAAAGGCTCCGCAGACGGAGCCTTTTTGCTCTCATCTCCTCGGATTTAGCACCTTACCGCGCGGGCAGGTTGCTGTAACATCATCGTGCCGGTCACTCCGTTACTCTTGATAAGAATGATTCAATTTACTGCTATATTATAACATAGAAAGAAAAAAATTGCAAGGGGTTTGAAAATTTTTATCCGCTTTTTATATTTTCCCGAAAAAAGCTTGACGAAAAAGCGAAAGAATGATAGAATAAACGTGTAAATCCATCAAAAAACCTTTGGGAAAGGATTTTTGCCATGCAATCCATTCGTGAAATTTACCGCATCGGGCGCGGACCTTCCAGCTCCCATACCATGGGACCAGAACGGGCTTGCAAACAAATCAAGGAGCGCTTTCCGAACGCCGACCGATACCAGGTCGTTTTATACGGTTCGCTTGCCATGACCGGCTCCGGGCACGGCACCGACCGCGTGATTCGGGAAACCTTGGAGCCCCTTGCCGGCGAGGTGATTTTTGACCGCGAAACGCCCACCGTCCGCCATCCGAACATGATGGATATTACTCTGTTTGCCGGCGAAAAAACGCTTTGCAAAAAGCGCGTTTGGAGCGTGGGCGGCGGCGCCATCGTCTGGGACGGCGAACAGCCCGCAGCAGTTGCGCCGGACATTTATGACCTTTCCACCTTTGCCGAGATTACATCCGAATGCGCGCGCCGAAACATCCGGCTTTGGCAATACGTGGTGGAAAAAGAAGGGCCTGAAATTTTAGACTTTCTTGCCGAAGTTTGGGAAACGATGAAAGCCGCCATCAACCGCGGCATTACCGCGCGCGGCATTCTGCCCGGCGGACTTGGCACCCAGCGGCGCGCAAGAATTATTTACCAGGGGCGGCACATTGACGAATCGCCGCAAACCAAAGAGAACCGCCTGGTTTCCGCCTACGCCTTTGCCGTTGGCGAGGAGAATGCCGCCGGCGGCGTGATTGTCACCTCTCCCACCTGTGGCGCTTCGGGCGTTGTTCCCGCCGTGCTCCGCTATATGCAGGAGGCACGCGGATTTTCCGATTTGCAAATTGTTCATGCGCTCGCCAGCGCGGGCATTGCCGGCAACGTGATCAAAACGAACGCCTCCATCAGCGGCGCGGAATGCGGCTGCCAGGCGGAAATCGGCTCCGCTTGCTCCATGGCGGCGGTTGCCCTTGCCGAGCTGTTTGAAATGGGCTTTGACCAAATGGATTACGCCGCCGAGGTTGCCATGGAACACCATTTGGGCTTGACCTGCGACCCGATTGGCGGGCTGGTGCAAATCCCCTGCATTGAGCGCAACGCCGTTGCGGCAATGCGCGCCATCAACGCGCTTTCCATTGCCAACTTTCTTGCCGACTCGCGAAAAATCAGCTTTGATTTGATTGTAAAAACCATGTATAATACCGGCATGGACCTGCCGCTGGGCTATAAAGAGACCTCTACCGGCGGTCTTGCAAAATACTACCCCATTGAAAAGATAGAAGAATAAAAGAAAACCGGGATTTGAAGAGTTCAAATCCCGGTTTTGTTTATACCACCGCTTTGATGGCGTAGGAAAGAATGGTCATAATGGTTGTGGCAATCAAAACGCCCAGCGTTGCCGCCAGCAGGGATTTTTTGAAATCCAGCTTCAAAACGCCGGCAATCAGCGAGCCTGTCCAGGCGCCGGTGCCCGGAATGGGAATTGCCACAAACAGCACCACGCCCCAATAGGAATACTTTTCGATTTTTCCTTTGTGCTTTTCCACTTTGCGGTTCAGCCAGCCGGCAATGCGGTTGAACAACTTGACGCGGCTGTTTGTCATCCCTTTGAGGATGGCGCGGATCAACCAAAGGATGAACGGCACCGGCAACAGGTTTCCGGCAACGGCCAAAAGAAAGGTCTGCCACCACGGGAGCCCCAAAGCGCACCCCAGCGGAACGGCGCCGCGGCACTCGATGACCGGGATGAGCGAGCAGAAAAAGACGCAGAGCTCGCGCCCGACTTTATTCAAAAAGAAATCGGCAATCGCCTCGCGCATTCTTTCGGCTCCTCTCGTTTCGTTTCTTTCCTTTATTATACAAAAACAAATGCGGTTTGTCAATAAAAAACGGGGTTTCCCCCGTTTTTTATTTGATTTACACGCCAAAGCGGAATGAGCCGTGCAAAACGCGGAAAACGATCACCAGCGAAACGGCAATCAACACCACCGCCGCAACGCTGACCAGAATGGTTCTGCGGTCCAGTTTGAGCGCGGCTTTGGATTTTGGCAGAAAGCCAGTTTTTTGCAAAACAGTAGAGATTGGCTTATACAAAAGCAATACCACCGCGGCGTTAAAGGTTGCCTTGACCAGGTTGAAGGGCAACAATAGCGTTGGAATCATGTTTGCCACCTGCGCAACTTCCACGTGCATATAGCGAGGTGTGACAATCAGATTGAAAATCATCATCACCGCCGTAACGGCAAAAACGCCCGAAAGCAACCCAATGACGGCGCCCAAAAAGTTCTTTTTATACTTGTAAATCAAGCTGACCGTTACCGAGAACGCCGCCGTTCCCAGCACATTCATCACAAATCCGTAAATCCCGGTGGTGCTAACGGTCACCATTTCCAAAAGGGCAACGATGACCGAAGAGACAAGCGCCGAGATCGGGCCAAAGCAAAGCCCGCAAAGCGCAATGATCGCGTCCTTCAAATCCAGCGTCAAAAACGACACCGGGAAATGAATGAGCAGCATGACAACATACGCCAAAGCCGTAAAGAGCGCCACGCCAACCAAGCGGAGCAGGCGCGCTTTTTGCAATTCATTCGTGTTTACCATAGAAAATCTCCTAATTGAAATCAATTTTTGATTTGAATTGGAGAAAAGAAAAGTCCCGCGGCAAAAATAGCCCCGGGGCGCAAACTGCGGTCGTTTGTTCTTTCTTTTCTCATCCGGACTGTTACCGTCGGTTCGGGAGTTGCACCCGATCGGCGCAATTCGGCATTTTCCGAATTTGCGTTCGCAGACTATACTGCCGGTATGGAATTACACCATTCCCCAAAGAATTTTTGAACTGTTATTTTGTTTTTTGGGACGGGGGATTTCTCCCCCGTCCCTGTTGTTTTCGGTTTTTTTCCGAGATTATTTAATGATCTTGGAAACGACGCCGGATCCAACCGTTCTGCCGCCTTCACGAATAGCGAAGCGCAGACCCTCTTCGCAAGCGATGGGGGTGATGAGTTCAACGGTCATATCTACGTTGTCGCCGGGACGGCACATCTCAACGCCGGCAGGCAGTTCGATGGTGCCGGTAACGTCGGTGGTTCTGAAATAGAACTGCGGACGGTAGCCAGCGAAGAAGGGCTTTTTACGGCCGCCTTCTTTCTCGGTCAGAACGTAAACGTGTCCAACAAACTTGGTGTGCGGATGAACCGAACCGGGTTTTGCAAGAACCTGACCTCTTTCGATCTCGTCCTTTGCGATACCACGGAGCAGAGCGCCGATGTTATCACCAGCTTCTGCCTGCGGCAGGAGTTTGTGGAACATTTCAACACCGGTAACGGTGGTCTGCTTCTTCTCTTCGGACAGACCAACGATTTCAACCACGTCAGATACCTTAACGGTTCCGCGCTCAACACGACCGGTAGCAACGGTGCCACGACCGGAAATGGAGAACACGTCCTCAACAGGCATCAGGAAGGGCAGATCGGACTGACGCTCGGGAGTGGGGATATAGCTGTCAACAGCATCCATCAGTTCCCAAATGCACTTGTACTCGGGAGCGTTCGGATCGGTGTTGGTGGATTCCAGAGCATCGCGAGCGGAGCCGCGGATGATCGGAATATCGTCGCCCGGGAAGTCATAGGAAGAAAGCAGATCGCGAACTTCCATTTCAACCAAGTCAAGCAGTTCGGGGTCGTCAACCAAGTCGGTCTTGTTCAGGAACACGACGATGGCAGGAACGCCGACCTGACGAGCGAGCAGAACGTGCTCGCGGGTCTGCTGCAGAGGGCCGTCGGTTCCTGCAACAACCAGGATAGCGCCGTCCATCTGTGCGGCACCGGTGATCATGTTTTTAACATAGTCAGCGTGGCCGGGGCAGTCAACGTGTGCATAGTGGCGTTTCTCGGTCTCATACTCAACGTGTCTGGTGTTGATTGTGATACCTCTTGCTTTTTCTTCGGGAGCGTTGTCGATCTGGTCATAAGCCAGGAATTCAACGTTTCCGTTTTTGAGCGCCAGGGTCTTGGTGATCGCGGCGGTCAGGGTGGTTTTACCATGGTCAACGTGACCGATGGTGCCAATGTTTACGTGCGGTTTGGTGCGTTCAAATGTAGCCTTTGCCATTTTGAATTTCCTCCGTTTAATAAATTTCTTTTTTTATTTTTTAATTTTTAAAGCTTTCGGGTAAATTAGTTTCTGTTGCTGCGTTCCTTAATGATGGTTTCCTGAATCGACTTCGGCACCTCGGCGAAGTGGCTCGGCTCCATGGTATAGAGTCCGCGGCCCTGCGTTTTGGAACGAAGGTCGGTTGCGTAACCAAACATATTGGAAAGCGGAACATAGGCGATGATCTCCTGCACACCGCTCTGGGTCGCTTCCTGCGAGAGGATCTGACCGCGGCGGCTGTTGAAATCGCCAATGACTGCGCCCATGTAATCGTCGGGAACAATGGTGGTCACCTTCATCATCGGCTCGGTCAGAACCGGATCGGCTTTGCGCATTGCTTCCTTGAATGCCATGGAACCTGCAATCTTGAATGCCATTTCGGAAGAGTCGACTTCGTGATACGAGCCGTCGTAAAGCGTGACCTTCACGTCCACAACGTTGTAGCCCGCCAGAACGCCGCATTGCATTGCGCCCTGGATACCGGCATCAACCGCGGGAATAAATTCCTTCGGAATTGCGCCGCCGGTAACGGCATTGATGAACTCGTAGCCCTTGCCGGGTTCGTTCGGCTCCAGAATGATCTTAACGTGACCATACTGACCGGAACCACCGGACTGCTTCTTATATTTGCATTCGTGGTCAACCTTTTTGCGGATGGTTTCTTTGTAGGCAACCTGGGGTTTACCGATGTTTGCTTCCACCTTGAATTCGCGGAGCAAGCGGTCAACGATAATTTCCAAGTGCAACTCGCCCATACCGGCAATAATGGTTTGACCGGTTTCTTCATCCGTGTAGGTCCGGAAGGTCGGGTCTTCCTCGGCAAGTTTTGCCAGCGCAATGCCCATCTTCTCCTGACCCGCGCGGGTCTTGGGCTCGATGGCAACGCGGATAACCGGTTCCGGGAACTCCATGGATTCGAGAATGACCGGGTGCTTTTCATCGCAGAAAGTGTCGCCCGTGGTGGTGTTCTTGACACCGATTGCGGCGGCAATATCGCCAGAATAGCAGCAGTCAATATCTTTGCGTTCGTTTGCATGCATTTGCAGAATGCGTCCCAAACGCTCGTTTTTGCCCTTTGTGGAGTTATAAACGGTGTCGCCTGCATTGATCACGCCGGAATAGACGCGGAAGTAGCAAAGCTTGCCCACAAACGGGTCGGTCATAATCTTGAATGCCAGCGCGGAGAACGGCTCGCTATCCGAGGAGTGTCTATCCTCTTCCTCGCCGGTGTCCGGGTTGGTGCCGCGAATGGCGGGAATATCGGTCGGGTTGGGCATAAAGTCTACAATTGCATCCAGCAATTTTTGAACGCCCTTGTTGCGGTAGGATGTGCCGCAAACAATGGGAACAATTTGGTTTGCAATGCAGGCTTTACGCAAAGCGACTTTCAATTCGTCAATGGAAATTTCTTCCCCTTCCAGGTATTTTTCCATCAGCGCGTCATCGGTGGTGGCAATTGCCTCCACCATTTGTTCGCGGTAGGTTTGCGCCTGTTCGAGCATATCCGCCGGGATCGGCTCTACGCGCATATCCTTACCAAGATCATCGTAATAAATGTCGGCTTCCATGGTCATCAGGTCAATGATGCCGCGGAAAGTCATATCCTTGCCGATTGGCAATTGGATCGGAACACCGTTGGCATGCAATCTTGTATGGATCATATCCACAACGCGGTAGAAGTCCGCGCCGGTAATGTCCATTTTGTTGACATACACCATACGGGGCACCTTGTATTTATCAGCCTGGCGCCAAACGGTTTCAGACTGCGGCTCTACGCCGCCCTTTGCGCAAAGAACGGTAACTGCGCCGTCCAGCACGCGAAGGGAACGCTCCACTTCAACGGTGAAGTCCACGTGGCCGGGGGTATCAATAATGTTGATACGGTTCCCTTTCCAGAAACAGGTGGTTGCGGCAGAAGTAATGGTAATTCCGCGCTCCTGCTCCTGTGCCATCCAGTCCATGGTTGCGCTGCCGTCGTGGGTTTCGCCCAACTTGTGCGTTTTGCCTGTGTAGAACAGGATACGCTCGGTGGTTGTGGTTTTACCCGCGTCGATATGCGCCATGATACCAATGTTTCTGGTATTTTCAAGTGAATATTCTCTTGGCATGAATGATTATCTCCTTGGCTTTCGCTATGGCAGATATCAATATCTGTAATGTGCAAACGCTTTGTTTGCTTCTGCCATACGGTGGGTTTCTTCTTTTTTCTTGAATGCTCCGCCTGCGCTGTTCTTGGCGTCAACGATTTCTCCGGCAAGTCTATCCGCCATCGTCTTTTCGCCGCGCTTTCTGGCAAATTGGATCAGCCAACGCAAACCCAGCGTTTGACGTCTGTCGGCTCTGACTTCCATCGGAACCTGGTAGGTGGAACCGCCAACGCGGCGGGCCTTAACCTCCAAAACAGGCATTACGTTTTCAAGCGCTTCCTGGAAAACTTCCAAGGGGTTCTTCCCCTGCTTTTCCTCGATCTGCTTGAAAGCGTCGTAAACGATTGTTTGGGCAACGCCCTTCTTGCCGTCATACATTACGTTGTTGATGAGTTTGGTTACCAGTTTGGAACCATACAACGGATCCGGCAATACATCTCTTTTGGCAATACGACCTCTTCTCGGCACTGTACTTCCCTCCTTCATTAAAAATATGAGATCATTGGTACTCAAAAGCAAACCTTCTGTTGGCGCCGCGTCCGAGGTGAAACATAAACATTAAATTATGGAATTCACAACAAACGGGCTATTCGGAAATGATGCTTTCGGTTTTTGTTTTGCTAAACCTCGGAATTACTTCTTCTTTTTAGCGGCTTTTGCTCCGTATTTGGAGCGGGCTTGTTGCCGGTTGGCAACGCCTTGTGCATCCAGCGTTCCGCGGATGATATGGTAACGCACACCAGGCAGGTCACGGACTCTTCCTCCGCGAATCAGAACAACCGAGTGCTCTTGCAGGTTGTGTCCGATGCCGGGAATGTAGACCGTTGCTTCCAAACCGTTGGTCAGGCGGACTCTTGCAATTTTACGCATTGCGGAGTTCGGCTTCTTCGGGCTGGTGGTAGAAACCTTGGTGCAAACGCCTCTCTTCTGCGGTGCCGACTGGTCGATCGCGCTGTTCTTAAGCGAGTTGAAACCCTTTTGAAGAACCGGTGCCTTGGATTTATACACCTTTTCGCCGCGACCTTGTTTGACAAGTTGGTTGAATGTTGGCATTCTTTTTCCTCCTTCTTCCAGAATTTAATGTTTATATTACAGACACTCGACTTTCGCCGCGTGGGGCTGCCATTAGAATTGCCCGCTTTTGCAAAATTGCATAGTTAGGGCATAGTTCAACAGATTACATATAATTATAGCATTCTACCCGAAATTTGTCAAGCGAAACAAATTCAGCCAACAATTTTTCTACATTATGCACAATTTTATATGTTTAATAACCTATTTTTTTTATAAAATAATGAATATTTATCTTATTTAATTATATTTCCCAATTTTTGCCGAAATATGCAAAGAGCCGCCCGACTTGCGAACGGCTCTTTTTTGCTTTGAAATTGGATTATCCGGCAACCGAATCGGCGTCATCTGCGCGGTGAACGCCAATGTTTTTATAGCATTCCATACCGGTTCCGGCAGGAATCAGTTTGCCGATAATTACGTTTTCTTTCAAACCGATCAAGTGGTCGACCTTGCCGTCGATCGCCGCCTCGGTAAGCACCTTGGTGGTCTCCTGGAAGGAAGCCGCCGAAAGGAAGGATTCGGTTTGCAGCGCCGCCTTGGTAATGCCAAGAAGCACAACGGTTCCGGTTGCGAAACGCAGACCTTCTTCGCCGGCGTCAATCCGCTCCTGAACGGCTCTGTTTGCGTCCTCAAACGTGGTTTTATCCACGCGCGAACCGGTCAGCAATTCCGTATCGCCGGCGTCGTCCACCTGGATCTTGCGCGTCATCTGACGTGCAATAATCTCAACGTGTTTGTCGTTGACGTTACAGGACTGCGAACGGTAAACCTTTTGAATTTCCTTGATCAGGTATTCGTAAACAGCATCCAAACCAAGCACTTTCATCACGTCTGCGGGAGCCTTGCTGCCTTCGGTAATGGACTCGCCCTTTGCCAGGTGCTGTCCTTCAATGATGGCAAGTTTGGTGCCATACGGAATTTGATATTCGCGCGGCGAAAGCTCTGTGTCATCCGGATTGATGGTGACATAGTGAATCATGTTCTCGCCGATGTTGATGTGCGCGCTACCGTCAATTTCGGTAATGACCGCCGGTTTTTTGGGCTGGCGCGCCTCAAACAATTCTTCAACACGGGGCAGACCTTGCGTGATATCCGAACCAGCAACGCCGCCGGAGTGGAAGGTTCTCATGGTCAACTGCGTGCCCGGTTCACCAATGGACTGTGCCGCAATGATACCAACCGCCTCGCCAACGTTGACAAGCTTGCCGTTTGCAAGGTCGGCACCGTAGCAGTGCGCGCAAATACCGTGGCGCGCATGGCATTGAATTGCCGTGCGGATGCAAACGCTCTTAATGCCCGCCGCCTCAATGGCTTTGGTCATTTCCTCTGTAATCATGGTGTCGTCCTCCACCAGCACTTCGCCGGTTTCGGGATGCACTACGGGGCCCATGGTGAATCTGCCCAGAATGCGCTCGGAGAGCGATTCCAGAACGTTCTTATCATCCATAATATCGGTGACCCATGCACCCTCTTTGGTGTCGCACTTGATCTCGCGGACGATCACATCCTGCGAAACGTCGACCAGACGGCGGGTCAGATATCCCGAGTCGGCGGTGCGGAGCGCCGTATCCGACAGGGACTTACGCGAACCTTTTGCACCCATAAAATATTCCAGGATGTTCAAGCCTTCGCGGAAGTTGGATTTGATGGGGATTTCGATGGTGCGTCCGTTGGTTGCAAACATCAATCCGCGCATACCTGCGAGCTGACGCATTTGCGCAACCGAACCACGGGCACCGGAATCCGACATGATTTTGATTGGGTTGTAGTTGCTGAAACTTTCCTGCAACTTTTCGGTAACGTCGTCGGTGGTCTTGTTCCAAAGTTTGATGACCGCGTTGTAGCGCTCTTCATCCGAGAACAGACCGCGTTTGTAATACTCGTTCAGAACGTCCACCTGCTTTTGCGCCGCCTCGATGAGCGGGGTCTTCTCTTTCGGAATGGTCATATCGTAAACCGAAATGGAGAGAGATGCGCGGGTGGAATACTTGTAGCCGAGCGCTTTGATTTCATCCAGCATGTCGGCGCAAATCGCCGGACCGTTGTTGCGAATGCAACGGTCGATGATTTGTCCCAGCTCTTTCTTCTTGACAACGAACTCGATTTCCAGTTTGAACTGGTTTTCGGGCTTGGAGCGATCCACAAAGCCAAGGTTTTGGGGAATGACGTTGTTATAAATCAATCTACCCAGCGTGGTGTGGATAACGGCGGTCTTTTTCTCGCCGTTGATCTCCTTTTCCACGCGCACCCAAATTTTGGCATGCAGACCGAGAACGCCGTTCTGGTAAGCGCACATTGCCTCGTTAAAGTCGCGGTAGCGGCCGTTTTCGCCAGCCTCGCCGTCCTTTTCCATAGTCAGATAGTATGCGCCAAGGATCATATCCTGCGAAGGAACGGTAACTGCTTTACCATCCATCGGTTTGAGCAGGTTGTTTGCAGAAAGCATCAAGAATCTTGCCTCTGCCTGCGCCTCCGCCGAAAGCGGAACGTGAACCGGCATCTGGTCGCCGTCAAAGTCGGCGTTGAACGCCGGGCAAACCAGCGGGTGCAGCTTGATGGCGCGTCCCTCTACCAAAACCGGCTCAAATGCCTGAATGGAGAGGCGGTGCAGCGTGGGCGCGCGGTTGAGAAGCACCGGGTGCTCCTTAATCACATTTTCCAAAGCGTCCCAAACGCATTCGTTTGCGGCGTCATAAGCGCGGTCAATCTTCTTTTGCGCGTCTTTGACGTTGGTTGCCTTGCCCATTTCCACCAGGCGTTTGATGACGAACGGCTTAAACAGCTCGATTGCCATTTCCTTGGGCAGACCGCACTGGTAAATTTTCAGGTTCGGACCAACGACGATAACCGAACGGCCGGAATAGTCCACGCGTTTACCCAAAAGGTTTTGGCGGAAACGTCCCTGTTTACCGCGCAGCATTTCGGAAAGCGATTTGAGCGGGCGGTTGGAAGCGCCGGTGACCGGCTTGCCGCGCTTGCCGTTATCGATCAGCGCGTCAACAGCTTCCTGCAACATTCTCTTCTCGTTGCGAATGACGATTTCCGGCATCCGGCTTTCCATCAGCTTTTTCAGGCGCGCGTTACGCGTGATGACGCGGCGGTAAAGCTCGTTGAGGTCGGAGGAGGCAAATCTGCCGCCGTCCAACTGGGTCATGGGGCGAATGTCCGGAGGGGTGACCGGAATGACATCCAAAATCATCCAATCCAGGTGGTTACCCGAACGGCGGAAGGATTCCATAACCTCCAACCGCTTAATCAGGCGGGTTTTCTTTTGTCCGGTAGCGGTTTTGAGCTCTTCGCGCAGCGATTCGCAGGTTTGCTCTACGTCAATGCCCTGCAAAAGCTCTTTAATTGCCTCGGCACCCATTCCAAAGCGAATCTCGTCGCCCCAGTTTTCCTTATATTCCTGATAGGATTTTTCGGAAAGAACGGCGCCGCGCACCAGATCGGAATGTCCGGGATCCAGCACGACGTTTTCGGCAAAATAGAGCACCTGCTCCAGCGCCTTTGGCGACATATCCAGCACCAACGCCATGCGGGAAGGCACGGCTTTGAAATACCAGATATGCGAAACGGGGGTTGCAAGTTCAATATGCCCCATGCGTTCGCGGCGCACCTTTTTGGTGGTGACATCTACGCCGCATTTTTCGCATTTGCGAACTTCTTTGCTATGGGAATTTTTATATTTTCCGCAGGCACAAGCACCATCCTTGGTTGGGCCAAAGATGCGCTCGCAGAACAGTCCGCCCGGTTCGGGTTTGAGCGTTCTGTAGTTGATGGTTTCCGGCTTGGTAACTTCGCCGTAGGACCATTCCCGGATCATTTCCGGGGACGCCAATCCGATTCTGATTGAATAAAAATCCTTATTCTCCACGGTTTTTCTCCTGTTCTTGCTTATTCTTCACTGTCGTCATCGGCTTGGAAATCGGCGGAATCGTCATAGTATTCCTCTTCCTCGCCAACAGGCTCGTCAATGGTTCCGTCTTCATTCTCGATCTGGAAGGATCTGCGGATCTCTTCCTCGGTATAATGCCGATCGAAATCACTGAAACTATCGCGGGACGAAGCGCTGTCATCCTCGCGGCAGAGTTCGGAAAGCTCAATATCGTTTCCGTCCTTATCCTGCACGCAGATGTTCAAGCTCAAAGACTGCAATTCTTTAACCAGCACCTTGAAAGATTCGGGAACGCCCGGCGTTGGAATGTTCTGACCCTTGATGATTGCCTCGTAAGCGCGGCGACGACCGTTGATATCGTCGGACTTGACGGTGAGCAATTCCTGAAGGGTGTATGCCGCGCCGTAAGCCTCCAGCGCCCAAACTTCCATTTCGCCGAAACGCTGACCGCCGAACTGGGCTTTGCCGCCGAGCGGTTGCTGGGTGACCAGCGAATACGGACCGTTGGAACGCGCGTGGATCTTATCGTCCACCAGGTGGTGCAGTTTCAGATAATACATGATACCAACCGTTACGGGGTTATCGAACGGTTCGCCGGTGCGGCCGTCATAAAGAACGGTTTTGCCGTCCAGAATTTTGAGCCGCTTTTCGGCGCGCAGGCGGTTCATCAATTCCTCGTCGGCGCGCTCGGCGTCAGACAGAACGCGAATAGACTTCTCACCGGTCGCCTCGTCGGTGGTTTCTTCGTAAAGTTCTTTTCCTTCCGGATTTTCCAGCGGGAAAATATCGCGCTGCAATCCGGCGGCTTTCAGGCATTCCAGAATGTCCTTCTCGTTTGCGCCGTCAAAGACCGGGGTCATAATCTTCCAGCCCAGTTTCTTTGCGGCAATGCCGAGGTGAACTTCCAGCACCTGACCAATGTTCATACGGGAAGGCACGCCCAGGGGGTTGAGCACGATATCCAGCGGAGTGCCGTCCGGCAGGAAAGGCATATCTTCGGGCGGCAGAATGCGGGAAACAACGCCTTTGTTTCCGTGGCGGCCTGCCATTTTATCGCCAACCGAGATTTTTCTCTTTTGCGCGATATAAACTTTGACAACCTTATTGACGCCGGCGGGCAGATCGTCGCCCTGCTCATGCGAGAAAACGCGAACGTCTACAACAATGCCGGATTCCCCGTGCGCCAGGCGCAGGGAGGTGTCGCGCACTTCGCGCGATTTCTCGCCGAAGATGGCGCGGAGCAACCGCTCCTCCGCCGTCAGTTCGGTTTCGCCCTTGGGGGTGATTTTACCGATCAGAATATCGCCGGAGCGGACCTCGGTTCCACGTTTGACAATACCTTCGGCGTTCAGATCGCGCAAAGCGTCGTCGCCGACGTTGGGAATCTCGCGGGTTATTTCTTCCGGCCCGAGTTTGGTGTCTCTTGCCTCGTGGGTGTATTCCTCAATGTGCAACGATGTATAAATATCGTCGCGCACAAGACGTTCGTTCAAAAGAACGGCGTCCTCGTAGTTGTAACCTTCCCAGGTCATGAAGCCGATGAGCGCATTTTTGCCCAGCGAAATTTCGCCGTTGGCGGTTGCGGGACCGTCGGCAATCACCTGTCCTGCCTCCACATGCTGACCGCGGGAAACGATGGGGCGCTGATTGAAGCAGGTGCCCTGGTTGGTGCGTTTGAATTTGATGAGCTGATAAACGTCCTTAACGCCGGAACCGTCATCGGGCAGAATCACGATCTGGTCTGCCTGAACGCGCTCGACTACGCCGGCTTTGGTTGCGGTAACAACAACGCCGGAGTCAACCGCGGCTTTGTATTCCATACCGGTTCCAACAATTGGCGAGTCGGTCACCATCAGCGGCACCGCCTGCTTTTGCATGTTGGAGCCCATCAGCGCGCGGGTGTTATCGTCGTTTTCCAGGAAGGGGATCATTGCCGAAGCAACCGAAACAAGCATCTTTGGCGCAACATCCATGTAGTCCACCTGTGCGGCGTCCACTTCCACGATCTCGGTCTTGTCGCGGCCGATGATTTTTGCGTTTGCAAAGCAGTTATCCTCGGTGAGGGGTTCGTTTGCCTGGGCAACGATATATTTATCCTCCACGTCAGCGGTCATGTATTCGACCTCGTCGGTGACGTGGTGACGGAAGGTGCCGTCGCCGTTCGGGATATGCTCCACCTTGCGGTAGGGAGCTTCGATAAAGCCGTAATCCGAAATTTTGGCATAGGTGGTCAGATAGGAGATCAGACCGATGTTCGGACCTTCGGGCGTCTCGATCGGGCACATTCTGCCGTATTGCGTATAGTGAACGTCACGCACATCAAAGGATGCGCGGTCACGCGAAAGACCGCCGGGACCAAGCGCCGAAAGACGGCGTTTGTGCGTCAATTCCGCAAGGGGGTTGTTCTGATCCATGAACTGCGAAAGCTGGCTGGAACCGAAGAACTCGCGAATGGCGGTGGTGACCGGGCGGATGTTGATGAGCGCCTGAACGGTCAGCTTTTCGTTATCCTGGGTGGTCATGCGCTCCTTGATGATTTTATCCATACGGGTAAAGCCGATGCGGAGCTGATTTTGCAACTGCTCGCCAACCGAACGGATGCGGCGGTTGCCCAGGTGGTCAATGTCGTCCACCGTTCCAACATCGTGCGTCAAGCCGAGCAGGTAGCTGATGGAAGCAAAAATATCTTCCACCGTAATGTGGCGCGGGCAAAGTTCGTCAATGCGCTCTTTTGCCATTTCCCGAATGCGGGCCTCGTCGCCCTCGCAGGCGTCGCGGATTTCCAACAGCACGGGAATGAACGCCTTTTCACGCACACCGCTCTCTTTCAGGTCGTAGCCCAAAATATATTCGGGTTCCAGCGTGTTGTTGCCAATCACGCGGACCTTCGTTCCGTTGTCCAGCAAAATGGCAATCTCGTTTACGCCTGCGCGCTCAATGGCAAGGGCAAGCTCGTTGGTAATAACGGCGTTCTCCTCGCAAACGACCTCGCCGGTAATGGGGCTGACCACCATCTCTGCGGCGCGGTAGCCGGAAATGCGGTTGCTGATTGCAACTTTTTTGTTGTATTTATAGCGACCCACCGGAGCAATGTCATAGCGCTTCGGATCAAAGAAGGAGTTGTGCAAGAGGGTTCTTGCGGCTTCCTCTGTGGGCGGTTCGCCGGGGCGCAGCTTTTTGTAAATCTCTTTGAGAGCCTCAACGCCGATGGAAAGATGCGAATTGGCGGCGCTTGCCTCGGTTTCATCCTTGTCAAAGGTCACCGTTAAATGCTCGTCATCGCCGAATTTGGCATAAATATCCTCACGCGTTTCAATTCCCAGCGCGCGGATAAACATGGTCAGCGGAAGTTTGCGGGTCTTGTCGATACGGACATAGAGCACGCCGTTGGTATCCACCTCATATTCCAGCCATGCGCCGCGGTAAGGAATGACCTGCGCCGAGAAGGTGCGTTTTGCCGCTTTGTCAATCTCGGTGGCATAATACATGCCGGGGGAACGGATAATTTGCGAAACGATTACGCGCTCCGCACCGTTGATCACGAAAGTTCCGGTTTCGGTCATGAGTGGGAAATCTCCCATAAAGACATCCGCTTGCTTGACTTCTCCCGTTTGCTTGTTCGTCAGGCGGACGTTCACTTTCAGCGGCGCGGCGAAATTAACGTCGCGCTCCTTGCACTCCTCAACCGGATATTTGGGCGCCTTCGTGTCCAGCGAATAGGAAACGAATTCGATGACCAGGTTGCCCGAATAGTCCGTGATGGGAGAAACGTCACGCAGAACCTCTTTGAGTCCCTCCTCCAAAAACCACTTGTAGGATTTGGTTTGCACCTCGACCAGGTTGGGAAGCGGATAGTCGAAGCGAGATCTGGAGAAGCTCATTCTGGTGTTCTGACCAAGCCGTTGCTCTTTCACATTGATCATTTGATTCAATCACTCCATTCAAAAATTTCGTCACAACTCGCCAAACCATTGCCGTTTTCCGCATTTTCCGGCACGGGTCAAATTTTGCCGAAAAGCCTTTTGGAAAGACGCTCGGAGCCGTTTGAAATCCCGCAATTTTTCACCGGCTTTTTCCCCTGTTTTTCAGGGGCGAAAAACGGCGAAAAATACCGAAAAAAGATTGGAAAACGCTATGATAGGCGATTATAATGCAGTTTATAATTGTATCACGTATTTTGCGTTTTGTCAAGGGTGTTTTTGCAATTTTTTCCAAAAAAATAAAACTTTTCAATCTTTTTTTCATAAAGTTGGCATTTTTTATATATAATGTAGGTTTGCGCTTGGCGAAAAGTTCGTTTCCGGGCTGTTCTTTTTTGCGGGGCTACGGGCATATAATGAGGCGAAATCTCTTTGGAGGAATACCGCCTTGAATGTAACGATACCAAAAACGGAACCCCGCCGCGCTTCCGATTTTTCGGAAAACGGACTTTCGGCGCACGAGGTTCTTGCCTCGCGCGAAAAACACGGCAACAACCTGCTTTCCCGCCGGCCGCAAAAATCCTTTCTGCGCCAGTTTTTCGGAAATTTATCCGATCCCGTCATCCGCATCCTGCTGGCGGCGCTTGCGGTCAACCTGATTTTGCTGTTCAAAACGGCGGATTGGGTGGAAACCGTCGGCATTGCCGCCGCCGTCTTTTTGGCAACCTTGATTTCCACGCTCTCGGAGCGCTCCTCCGAGCGGGCGTTTGCCCGCCTCTCGGCGCAAACGGCAAATGTGCGTTGCCGCGTCCGCCGCTCCGGCAGGGTATCGGAAATTCCACTGGGCGAGATTGTGGTCGGGGACGTTGTTCTGCTCTCCCCCGGTGAGCTGATTCCAGCGGACGGATTCCTTTTGCGCGGCAACCTGACCGCCGACCAATCCTCCATGACCGGGGAGAGCCACGACGTAGCAAAATATCCCGCGCAGGATGAAAAACTCCTGCCCGATTCCCCGTCCGCGCTCTTTCGGGGATCCACCGTCACCTCCGGGTCGGGGGAAATGGGCGTTCTGGAAGTCGGCGATCAAACTTTTTTAGGCGAGATTACCAAGGAGATCCAGCTGGAACAACGCGACAGCCCCCTCAAACTCCGCCTGGCAAAACTTGCAAAACAAATCAGCGTTCTGGGCTATATCGCCGCCGTTCTGGTTGCGCTGGCATACCTTTTCCACGTGTTTTTCATTGACAGCGGTATGCGCCGCGAAATCATTTTGATGAAAATTACCGATACCCCCTATCTGCTTTCCAAACTTTTCCATGCTTTTACGCTGGGGCTGACCGTTGTGGTGACCGCGGTGCCGGAGGGACTGCCCATGATGGTGGCGGTGGTGCTTTCCTCCAATATCCGGCGCATGGTCAAAGACCAGGTGCTTGTGCGCCGTCCCGTCGGAATTGAGGCAGCGGGGAGCATGAACCTTTTGTTCACCGATAAAACCGGGACGCTGACCGAGGGCAAAATGCGCATCGGGGAGCTTTGGTTTGCCGATGGAAGCGCCATGCCGCCAATGACCTTTTTGGAGCGGCGAAGCGGTGCCTACCTTCCCTTTCTTCTTGCCATGCATGGGGGAGAAAGCACGCTCGGAACCGATGAAAAAGGGCTTCCTGTTCCGCTTGGCGGAAACGCGACCGACCGCGCCCTTTTACTTTCGGTGATTGGGGAAGCCCCACCCGCAAACGCACACATTGCTTCCCGGCTGCCCTTTGACAGCGCGCGAAAATATACCGCCGTTACCTACCGGGGAGCGCAAAACATGACCATTTTAACAGGCGCGCCGGAAAAGCTGTTCCCGTTTGTGCAAGCCGCCGTGAACTCCGATGGAAGACGCATTCCTTTTCAACGGCAAAGCGCGCAAAAGCAGGTGGAAACATGGACAAAAAGCGGAGCGCGTGTGCTTGCGGTCGCTATTTCCAACGAGGATATTCCGGCGCCTTCCCATGCAGGTAACATTTGCGGAACGCTCACCCTGTTGTGCCTGTTGCGCCTTTCGGACCCCATTCGCATAGAGGCGGCGTCCTCGGTTCGCGCCTTGCAGGATGCCGGAATCCATGTTGTGATGATTACTGGGGACAGCCGCGAAACCGCGGCGTCAATTGCCGCCTCCTGCGGCATTTTGGGAAAGAAAATCGACTTGATTTTGGATAGCGCCGAGCTCGCACGCCTCTCGGATGTTCGCCTGCGGGATCTTTTGCCGCGGCTGGCGGTTGTTGCGCGCGCACTGCCAACCGATAAAAGCCGGCTGGTGCGCGTTGCGCAGGACGCGGGACTGGTAACGGGAATGACCGGGGACGGAATCAATGACGCGCCGGCTTTGCGCCGTGCGGACATCGGTTTTGCCATGGGCTCGGGAACGCAGGTGGCAAAGGATGCCGGCGACATCATCATTCTGGATAATAATCTGGCATCCATCGTTCGCGCCGTTCTTTACGGCAGGACCATTTTCAAAAGCATTCGCAAATTCATCACCCTGCAACTCACCATGAACTTTTCGGCGGTGGGGGTGACCATGATTTGCCCCTTTTTGGGAATCGATTCGCCGGTCACGGTGGTGCAAATGCTTTGGATCAACCTGATTATGGATACGCTGGGCGGCCTTGCCTTTGCGGGAGAACCACCGCGAAAAGACTACATGAAGGAACCGCCCAAAAAGCGGGAGGAAAGCATTTTGAACCGTTATATGGTCAACCAAATTGCCGGGCTCAGCGGTTTTACGGTGGCAATCTCCCTGCTGTTCCTGAAAAATCCGCTGGTCACCTCCCTGTTCCGCTATGCGCCCGACAACATCTATCTTTTCACCGCCTTTTTTGCCTTTTTCATCTTTTGTTCGGTCTTCAACTGCTTCAATGCGCGCACCGATCGCATCAAACTGTTTGCGGGGCTTTTCAAAAATCCGGTTTTCATTGTGATTATGCTGGCGGTGTTGACCCTGCAAATCGTGTTTGTTTATCTTGGCGGGAGCGTTTTGCGAACGACGCCGCTTTTGCCGCGCGAGCTGGGACTGACCATGCTTTTTTCGCTCGCGGTCTTTCCGGCAGATTTCATTCGCAAATTGCTTTGGCGTGCCCGGGGCAAAAAAACAGGATATTAAAACAATGGGGACCGGTATTCCTGTCGGTTCCATAGGGATTTTTAAAAAAGCAAAAGTATCGTGCGCTATTTTCGTCCATAAAGAGGAGGGTGATGTTTTCAGCCATGCGGCTGAAAGTGATGAGCAAGCTGGCGCTTGCGTGATGATTGCAAACTACGTTTGCAAGTGATGTTGAATCAATCCTTCACTTGCCGCAAGGCAAACATCACTGCCGCAAGGCAACATCACTCGGCGATAGCCGAACATCACCAATCCGAAGGATTGATTCAGTTGCCGCAATTCCCTG
The DNA here is from genome assembly GCA_946618395.1 of uncultured Clostridia bacterium. Taxonomy (GTDB): domain Bacteria; phylum Bacillota; class Clostridia; order Oscillospirales; family CAG-272; genus UMGS1865. Next base: position 185 of record CAMOLD010000002.1, on the reverse strand, counting down.
TGGAAATTGCGGCTTCCCGGCTCCCCTTTGATTTTTTTGAAAAAAAGTATTGACAACGCGCGCGGAATATGGTATGATATACAAGTCGGCACGGAGAGGTGGCTGAGCTGGTCTAAGGCGCACGACTGGAAATCGTGTGTTCGGCTAATAACCGACCGCGAGTTCGAATCTCGCCCTCTCCGCCA
>CAMOLD010000001.1 GCA_946618395.1 uncultured Clostridia bacterium | reverse complement strand
ATTTTGAAGAATTGCTTTTGATTGGGCTGATCGTTTTGCTCGGCTCCTCCGGCGAGGACAACGAGCTACCGCTTCTGCTTGCTCTTTTACTACTTTGCTGAAAATGCAATTTTTCGACAAAAAAGACTTGCAAAATGCCCCGCGCTCCTGTATAATAAAATCAGATTTTCAAACCAAGAGGATAGTTGAATGAGAAAAAAACGGTTGATTGTTTTACGAATCATCCTCGGCATTCTGATTGCTTTGAACCTTGCGGTGATTTTCGGCTTTTCGGGCGAGAATGCCGCAAAGTCCTCTCAAACAAGCAGCACTGTGACCGAAAAAGTTGCCGAGGTGGTTGTTCCGGACTTTGAAAAAAAGCCGCCGGAAGAGCAAAAAATAATTGTAAAAAAAATGGAGCCGCCAATCCGCAAGATTGCGCATTTTTCGGAATACGCATCGCTGGGTGCCTTGATTTTCCTGTTCCTTTTGACCTGGGACGGCATTGTAGTCATGCAGTATTCCGGCTCAATCGGCCTTGCCATGGTCTATGCCGCGACCGATGAGTTGCACCAAAAATTTTCCTTTGGTCGGGCGGCAAGTGTGCTGGATATGCTGATTGACACCTCGGGCGCGCTGGTTGCCTGTTCGGTTTTGCTATTGATCCGTTTTCTTGTCCTTTGGGCGCAGAAAAAGCCGAAAAAGATTTTGACAACGGTTTATTCTTTTTCCGCTTCCAAAATTGAAAAGTCGCTCCGCTTTGCCGTGGTTGCCGACCTGCACGGTCGCTTTGACGAGCGCCTGCCGGAGCTTTTGAGAAGCGCCAAGCCCGACGCGATTCTGATTCCCGGAGATTTGGTGACCTATGAGAAGATTGCGGAGGACGGCGACGCACCGTTTGATTTTTTGACGGTTTGCGCCTCGATTGCACCGACCTATTATTCGCTTGGAAACCACGAATGCGGAGCGTCACGGCACGGGAACCCCTTTGCAAAGCCGCGCAAAAAAGAACTGCCCGCCGGTTTTGCCGAGCGCGTTGCGAAAACGGGCGCCGTTCTTTTGCGCAATGAGAGTGTTTTGCAAAACGATATTTGGTTTTGCGGATTGGAATCCGGCTTTGAAGGCGAAAAAAATGCGCCGGATACCGGTGCGCTTGCAAAATTTGACGCTCTGCCGGGCTACCGCGTTCTGCTTTGCCACCACCCCGAATACTTTGTTCCCTACATTCAAAAAACGAGCGTTGATCTGGTCGTTTGCGGACACGCGCACGGCGGACACTGGCGGTTTTTCGGGCACGGGCTTTATGCACCCGATCAAGGGCTGTTTCCGAAATATACTTCCGGCGTTCTGGACGGTCGGTGTGTGATTTCCCGCGGGCTTGGCGACCATACCTGCATTCCGCGCATCAACAATCCGCGCGAGCTGGTTTTGATTGATGTAAAGCCTTTGGAAAAATAAAAGACGGCAAACCGAATTCCGCAAGGAAAACGGTTTGCCGCTTTTTTATTTGCTTTTTCTTATTGGTTCAAGTCTTCGTCAATGGCTTTTGCCGCCGCTTTTCCCGCGCCCATGGCGAGAATGACGGTTGCCGCCCCGGTGACGGCGTCGCCGCCGGCATAAACACGGGCAAGCGAGGTTCTTCCGGTTGCCTCCTCGGTCACAATGCCGCCGCGGCGATTGACTTCCAGACCGCTGGTGGTGGATTTGATGAGGGGGTTGGGAGAGGTTCCGATGGCGATGATGACGCAATCGCATTCCAGCTCATACTCCGAGCCGGGAATTTCCACCGGGCTTCTTCTGCCCGAAGCATCCGGCTCGCCAAGCTCCATTTTGATGACGCGAACGCCGCGGACAAAACCGGTTTCGTCCCCCAAAATTTCGGTGGGGTTATTGAGCAGGCGGAATTCAACGCCCTCTTCCATGGCATGTTCCACTTCCTCGCGCCGCGCGGGAAGCTCATCCAGCGAACGGCGGTAGACGATGGAAACCTCCTCGGCGCCCAGGCGCATTGCACTTCTTGCCGCATCCATGGCAACGTTTCCGCCGCCGACAACGACCACTTTTTTTGCCTGTTGGATTGGCGTTGCGCTATCCGGAAGGTAAGATTTCATCAGGTTGACGCGCGTTAAAAATTCGTTTGCGGAATAAACGCCTTTGAGGTTTTCGCCCGGGATTTTCATAAAGCGAGGGAGTCCGGCGCCCGAACCGATAAAGACCGCCTCAAAGCCCTCTTCCTCCATCAGTTCCCGAATGGAAACCGTTCTGCCAACCACGGTGTTGACATCGATTTTGACGCCCAGCTCTTTGAGCGTTTCAATCTCCCTTGCAACGATTGCCTTGGGCAGACGGAATTCGGGAATGCCGTAAACCAACACGCCGCCGGCTGTGTGCAATGCCTCAAAAACCGTGACCTGGTAACCTTTTCTTGCAAGATCGCCGGCGCAGGTCAATCCGGCAGGGCCCGAACCGATGACGGCAACCTTATGTCCGTTTGATGTTACCGGTTCGGCATGAACGCCGGGCTGGGCATTGTGATAGTCGGCTACGAAGCGTTCCAGTCTGCCGATGCCGACCGGCTCGCCTTTGATGCCGCGGACGCACTTGCCCTCGCATTGCGTTTCCTGCGGGCAAACTCTGCCGCAAACGGCGGGAAGCGAACTTGCCTCGGTGATGATGCGGTATGCCTCTTCAAATTCGCCCGTTTTGACTTTTTGAATGAATTTTGGAATTTCGATGCCGACCGGACAGCCACTCACGCAGGGCATGTTCTTGCAATTCAGGCAACGCTCGGCTTCATCAATCGCCATTTCTTTGGTGTATCCCAGCGCGACCTCGCCGAAATTGCGCCGGCGGACTGCCGGATCTTGCGAGGGCATGGGGTTCTTTTTCGGATTCATATTCGGCATGGTTATTCCACCTCTTTTTTGAACAGGTTGCAGGCTTCTTCGTGTGCTTTCCGCTCGAACGGACGATACATGGAGGACCGCGCGATGGCTTCGTCAAAATCGATCAGATGTCCGTCAAACTCGGGGCCGTCCACGCAGGCGAATTTCATCTCGCCCCCGACTGTGAGCCGGCAACAGCCGCACATTCCGGTTCCGTCGATCATAATGGGGTTCATGGAAGCGACGGTCGGGATTCCGTATTCTTTGGTCAGTTTGCAAACGAATTTCATCATGGGCAACGGCCCGATGGTGATGACTTCGTCATATTGTTCGCCGCTCTCGATCAGGGCACGGAGCGCATCGGTTACAAGTCCCTTTTCGCCCCAGGTGCCGTCATCCGACATTTTGACAAACCGGGTGGAGGCATCCTCAAACTCTTTTTCCAGAATGACAAGGTCCTTGGTTCGGAAACCGGCAATGGTATGCACCACGGTTCCGAGGCTGTGAAACTTTTTTGCAACCGGGTAGGCAATGGCGCATCCGACGCCGCCGCCAACAACCGCAACCTTCTTTTTGCCCTCGGTATTGGTCGCTTTCCCCAGCGGTCCTACAAAATCATGCAGGCAGTCGCCCTCGTTGAGGTGATTGAGCTTTTCGGTGGTTGCGCCAACGACCTGAAAGATGATGGTGACACTCCCCTCGGATGTATCGTAATCGGCAATGGTGAGCGGAATACGCTCGCCGCATTCGTCGGTTCTCAAAATGATAAACTGGCCGGGGTTCGCCTTTTTGGCAACCGCGGGAGCTTCGATCTTCATCAGCGTGACCGTTGGATTGAGCGGCTGCTTTTTTAAGATGCGGAACATGCTTTTTCTCCTTTTTGGCTATGGGTTTGAATAAAATTGCAAAAACGATGGTGCTTTGCTCTTTATTATACATTCTTTACCCCGGAATTGCAATACCAATTTGCAAATTTTTCACAAAATTGGCGCTTTGCAATTCTTGACAAAGAAATATTTATATGGTATAATATTATGAAAAAGTTTATGTGCAGCGCTCGCTTTTGCAAAAGGGTGGACGATGGGTTGCGATTTTTTCAAAACAGATAAGGAGGCGGCTGAATGAAATCCTTTTTTTCAACCTTTTACGGCAATGAGCCGCTTCTTGCAGAACTTGGCGCAGAGATCCTTTCGGATCGACTGGGGCATGCCTACATTTTGGAAGGGCCTGCCGGAACCGGAAAACACACCCTTGCTTTGCAGATTGCCGCTTCGCTTGCCTGTGAACGCAAAGGAGAGGACGGCGTTCCGCTCCCCTGTTTGCAATGCCCTTCCTGCCGCAAAATCCTCTCGGGAAACTCGCCCGACGTAATTAGGATCGGTCGGGAGGACGGAAAGGCAACCATTGGCGTTGAAACGATCCGCGAGGCGCGCAATTTCTCCTACATGGCGCCGAATGAACTGGAAAATAAAATTTACATTTTTGAGGACGCGCAAACCATGACGCCCTCGGCGCAAAACGCGCTCCTTTTGATTTTGGAAGAGCCGCCCGCTTATTTGCGCTTTTTCCTGTTGACCGACGGATCGATTCCGCTTTTGGAAACCATCCGCAGTCGCGCGCCGACACTTCGGCTTTCCCTTCTTTCTCAACCGGTTTTGCAGAAATGTCTTTTAGACGCCGAGCCGGAGGCGCGGATGTTGCAATCACAATCTCCCCAAGAATTCCGGGAGCTGCTGGTTGCCGCGAACGGAAGCTTTGGGCAGGCGAAAAAATTGCTGGACCCGAAATTCCGCCAGTCCGTAATGGAAGAGCGCAAACTTGCGCGCACCTTTGCGGAGCTTGCCGCCAGCCGCACAAAAGCCAACGCGGTCATTTCGTTTTTGAACGGGTTCGGAACACGCCGCGACGAGGTGATCTCCCGGCTTTCCACCATGCTTCTTTGCGTGCGCGACCTTTCGCTCCTCAAACAATCCGAAACGGCTCCGCTCTGCTTTTTTGACGACCGCGAAAGCGCCGCCGACCTTGCCTACCGCTTTACCGCGCCGGAATTGATGCGCTACACGCGCGAGATGACCCTGGCGATGGACGCGCTTTACCGCAACGCAAACATTCGCCTGACCTTGACCCGTTTTGCAATGCGGACGGGACTTTTACCCTGATTTTTTCAAAGAATCCACAGAAAGGATTTTTCCCATTTATGAGTGAAGAACAAAAGCAAAAAAATACCGCCGCTCCCGAAGCCGGAAACGGTTCCGGGCAATGGCGCAACCGCCGCCGCCATCGCGGCGGGCGGCACCACGGCGGCGACCGGAAACAGCCGCCGCAGGGACCGGCGCAAGAGCGCCAACCGCAGGAGCAAGCCCAAAAAGCCGCTCCCGTGCAGTCCAACCAGAACCAGCAAAATAAGAACAATCAAAACGGAAACCGCCACGGCAGAAACCGCCGCCGCGGAAGAGGAAACAAAGAGAAAAACCGCGGAATTGCCGATCTTTACGGTCAGCCGACCCAAGCAGAAACGCTCTCGATGGAGGAATTGCGGGCGCAGATCGTTCTGCAAGCCGCAGACGGAACAAAGCCGGAGGCACCAAGCACTGCCGCCGCGCCCAGATCCGAGCTTTCTTTTGTGACTTCGGCGCCGGTGCAAAGCGAACCGCTTGCCAAAGCGGCACCCGAGGAATTGCCGGAAATAGAAGAGTTCCCTTTGGATTCCATTCCCTCCGTTCTTTCCTCCCCCGCCATTCCGCCGGAAGACCGCGTGCAGATTATTGGCGTTCGCTTCCGCTCCACCGGAAAAACCTATTACTTTGACCCGAAGGGCAAGCAGGTCCGGCAGGGCGACTTTGTTGTGGTGGATACGGCGCGCGGCCCGGAGTTTGGCGAAGTCTCCTTCCCCAACCGCACCATTTCCAAAGAGGATTTACAGGCGCCTTTGCGTCCTTTGCTCCGCATTGCCTCGCAAGAGGACATTGACGTGAACGCGGAAAACCGCGCGCGCGAAAAAGACGCCGCGGAAATCTTCCGCAAAAAGGTGGAAGAGCACGGGCTTTCCATGAAGTTGATTGACGTGCAGTTCGCGTTTGACAACTCCAAACTGCTTTTCTACTTTACCTCCGAGGGGCGCGTGGACTTCCGAGATCTTGTCAAAGACCTTGCCGGCGTTTTCCACACGCGCATTGAGCTCCGCCAAATTGGTATTCGCGACGAGGCGAAACTTTTGGGCGGTTTGGGCGCCTGCGGACGTCCGCTTTGCTGCGCTTCTTTCCTTTCCGATTTTGTTCAGGTCTCTATCAAAATGGCAAAAGAACAGGGGCTCTCGCTCAACTCGGCAAAAATTTCGGGCACCTGCGGCAGATTGATGTGCTGTTTGCGCTATGAAACCGAATCCTATGCGCAGGAATTGAAGCTGACCCCTCCGGTGGGCTCCACCGTGAAAACTGCGGACGGCATTGGCGAAGTGGTTGCCAACAACCCCATTGCGGGAACCGTTCGCGTGCGCCTTACCGACACCGAAGCCTTTAAGCAATACAAGCGCGAGGAAACAATCGTTCTTTCCAAAGGCAAACGGCGCGCCGACGAGGAGCCGGTTGCCGAAACCGCCGACAACGACGATGCGGAAGAATAAATGTGCACAAAAAATAATTTTTTTGCAGGAAACTGTTGCAAAATAAAAAAAATATGTTAGAATAGTATTGAACCAAATTTTGTAGGAGGACAAAACAATGGCATACAAGATTTCCGATGATTGCGTTGCTTGCGGCGCTTGCGCCGGCGAATGCCCGGTTGGCGCCATCAGCGAAGGCGACGGCAAATATGAAATTGATGCAGATCAATGCATCAGCTGCGGCGCCTGCGCAGGCGTTTGCCCTGTTGGCGCACCTGCCGAAGCTTAAAGATACATCTTCGGCGAAATCCGGCGGAGCAGAATCCCTTTTCTGCTCCGCCGTTTTCATTCCGAACACGGAGATTATTTTATGGAACATGACGTTTTTCTTTTGCCGGACGAGCGGTTGGATGAAGTGAACGAAAACTTGCGGCTGATTCAAAAAACAGACGGATTGACTTTTGGGACCGACGCCTACCTGCTTGCCGCGTTTGTGCGCCCTGCGCCCTCCTCGTTTGCCGTGGAGCTGGGCGGCGGAACCGGGATCGTCTCGCTTTTGCTGGCAACAACCAAAAAGGTGCAATCGGTTGCCGCGGTGGAAATTCAGCCAGCGTTTGCCGACTTGATTTGGCGCAACGCCGCCCTCAACGGGCTTGCCAGCCGCGTTTTTCCGATTTGCAAGGACATCCGTGAGATTGGCGCGAAGGATTTTGACAAACAGCCGGCGCTGGTGGTTGCCAATCCGCCTTACCTTTCCAAAGGCTCGGGCAAAACCAATCTTGCGCCCAAAAAAGAGATTGCGCGGCACGAATGCTTTGGCGATATTCTTGACTTTTGCGCTTGCGCGGGTCGCCTTTTAGGTTCCGGGGGACGGTTTGTGACCGTTTGGCGCGCGGAACGCCTGCCGGAGCTCTACACGGCTTTGCGCGAAAACCACCTGGAACCGAAGCGCGCGGTGTTCGTTCACGCCGACCTTGACGCGCCGCCCTGCGCCGTTTTGACCGAAGCCGTGAAAGACGCCTCACCCTCCTTGCGCGTGCTTCCCCCGCTCTTCCTTTATGAAAAAAGCAACAAAAAAGCCGGCGGCGCCAGAGCAATGACACCTGCCGCCGCGCAAATCTATGCCGCCTGCTCTTTTCCCGACGCGGGCGTTTGATACAGAAAGAAGGATTTGACGATGAATCACCCGTTTTTGAAACTTGCTCTTTTTGCCGGTGCCGCGTTTTTAATTGCGGAATCGGTCAAGAAAACCAAAGAAGCGCAAGCGAAGGCAGATGCCGCGCTTGCCGAACAAGCCGTTGCCGACGCTATGCAGGAAGACGGCAAGACTGAAACAACCGAAAGCGACTGAACTATGGAACCTTTGAAGCATCTTTTGAGTTATGCGCGCCGCGCGTTGGAGGATTACGATATGATCCAGCCCGGCGACCGCGTTGCTGTTGGCGTTTCCGCCGGAAAGGACTCGCTGACCCTTCTTTACGCGCTTGCCGAATTGCGCCGTTTTTACCCCGTTCCGTTTACGCTTTGCGCAATCACGGTGGATATGGGGTTTGACCCGCCCGCCGATTTTACGCCCATCCGGCAACTTTGCGAAAAGCTGGACGTTCCCTACCATGTGGTTCCTTCCGATATTGCAAAAGTGGTTTTTGACATTCGGAAAGAGCAAAACCCCTGCTCGCTTTGCTCCAAAATGCGGCGCGGCGCCCTGCACGGCTACGCCAGCGAGATTGGCTGCAACGTGGTGGCGCTGGGACACCATTTTGACGACGCGGTGGAAACCTTTATGCTCAACCTGTTTTTTGAGGGGAGAATCGGCTGTTTTTCGCCGGTTTCCTATCTTTCGCGCAGGAAAATACGGCTGATCCGCCCGCTACTCTACCTGCCGGAAAAGGACGTTCGCTATTTTGCGCAAAAAATGGCGCTCCCGGTGGTTAAATCGGTTTGTCCGGCGGACGGAAACACCCAACGGGAAGCGATGAAAAAGCTGCTTGCCGGGCTGGAACGCGAACACCGCGGACTGCGGCACCGAATTTTTGGCGCGATGCAGCGCGGCGAAATTGACGGATTTCACCCCGGATTCCGCACACACGAAGAAACAACGGACGAAGAGACTGAATCCTGACGAAAGGAGATGAACGGATGGACGCAACGGCTTTTTTGCCACTGAACCGCGCCGAAATGCTGGCGCGCGGCTGGGATCGCCCGGATTTTGTTTATGTTTCGGGCGACGCTTATGTGGATCACCCTTCCTTTGGAACGGCAATCATTTCCCGCGTGCTGGAAGACGCCGGATTTCACGTTGCCATTCTTGCACAACCGGACTTTCGCTCCTGTGAGGCTTTTCGGGAATTTGGAAAACCGCGCCTTGGATTTTTGGTGTCTGCCGGGAATATTGACAGCATGGTCGCCCATTACACCGCCGCAAAGCGCCGCCGCTCCTTTGACTATTACTCCCCCGGCGGCAAAACGGGACTGCGCCCCGACCGCGCTTTGATTGTTTATTCCAACCGCATTCGGGAAGCATACGGCGATATTCCCGTGATCCTGGGCGGGCTGGAAGCCTCCCTGCGCCGCTTTGCCCATTACGACTACTGGGATGACCGCGTGCGCCGATCGGTGCTGGTGGACAGCCGCGCTGACCTTTTGACCTACGGAATGGGCGAAAAGATCCTGGTTCGGATTGCAAATCTGCTGGACCGCGGTATTCCCGTCCGCAAAATTCATGACGTTCGCGGAACGGTCTATTTGACAACGCCGGAAGACACCGTTCACTATGAAGTTGCGGCGACTTTTGACTACAACGAGCTGAAAACCGACCGCCGCAAATACGCCGAGGCATTCGGCATTCAATACCGCAACCAAGACGCTATCAACGGCAAGGCGATTTGCGAGCTTTATGACCGTAAAATGTTGGTGCAAAACCCTCCCATGCCCCCTTTGGAGCGCGAGGAGCTGGACCACGTCTATTCGCTTCCCTACACCCGGAACTACCACCCCTCCTATGAACCGATGGGCGGCATTCCCGGCATTGAAGAGGTCAAATTCTCGCTGACGCACAACCGCGGTTGCTTTGGCGGCTGTAATTTTTGCGCGCTCGCTTTCCATCAGGGGCGCACCGTGCGCTCCCGCAGTCAGGAAAGCGTTGTGGAAGAAGCCAAAAAAATTACCGCGCTGCCAGATTTCAAAGGTTACATTCACGATGTTGGCGGTCCGACTGCAAACTTCCGCGCGCCGGCATGCGAACACCAACTGACGCACGGCGTTTGCTCCAACCGCAAGTGTCTGGCGCCTACCCCTTGCAAGAATTTGCGCGTGGATCACTCCGAATATCTGCGGTTGATTGAGGCGATAGAGGCTTTGCCGAAGGTGAAAAAAGTCTTTATTCGTAGTGGAATCCGCTTTGACTACCTGCTTTTGGATCAAGACGAAACCTTTTTTTACAAGCTGGTGCGCGACAATGTAAGCGGACAGTTGAAGGTTGCACCGGAGCATTGCTCCAACGCGGTGCTTTCTTGCATGGGCAAACCGGATTTTGCTGTTTACGAGCGGTTCCGCAAGCGCTTTTTTGAACTGACGAAAAAAGCCGGAAAAGAGCAATATCTTGTTCCCTATCTGATGTCCAGCCATCCGGGTTCTACACTCTCCGACGCGATCGAACTTGCGCTCTACCTCAAACGCGGCGGCTACGCGCCCGAACAGGTGCAGGATTTTTACCCAACGCCCGGCACCGCCTCGACCGTGATGTATTACACCGGCATCAACCCTTTGACGATGAAGCACGTTTACGTTGCCACCGATTACCATGAAAAGCAACTTCAACGCGCGCTGTTGCAATACAACCGCCCGCAAAACGCCGACCTTGTGCGCGAAGCGCTCCGCCTTGCCGGAAGAGAGGATCTGATTGGCTTCTCGCCCGAATGTCTTGTCCGCCCGGCATCCAAAGTATCTGCGCGCAAGCAGGAATTTGCAAAAGAAAAAGTGCCCAAAAAAGAGGCGAAGTCCGCGCACCGTCCCCTGCGCAATTCCGGCATTGGCGGAAAGCCCTCCGGCGTGCATCCGCCGCGCAAGAAAAAGCGCTTTTAACCATCAAAAAACGACCTTCCCGCACCGGGAGGTCGTTTTTTTATTGTTTTTTTCGCCGGAAAGGCTTGAGGACTGCGTGTTTGACTTTGGAAAGAAACAGGCGGCATTTGACGCCGCAAACGCGCAACGGATAAATCCAATTCCAAACACGCGCATAGGCGCGGTATTTTTTTTGCGTTGTAACAAAATGCTTTTCGTTCCTGTAAAACTCGGCAACATAGCCGATGATCCAATCGTCCGGCACCTTCTCTTTACGGTAGGTATTGTCTCCGCGAATGATATAATATCCGTCCCGAACGCCGATGATGCGATGCAGGACGTATTTTCCGTCCGGGCGGCGGTAAAGCGGAAGATCATATTTTTTCAGCCTTCCGTTGACGGGACGAATGACCACACGGTCTTTGCGGTTGCGGAGCATGGGGGACATACTGGCGCCCACCGTGGTGCTGACGTAAAACCCGTCCTCGGCAAGAATTTTTTCTATATTTTCGTTCATTGCAGGATTTGATGATCGGTCAGGACGGTTACAATCTTGTGAACGTCGTTTGCCGCGGTCTCGCGGTCCACATCATACTCGGCAAGCAAAGCGTTGACCAAATCTTCCTCGGTCAAATCCTTTTCGGAAAGCAGATTCCAAAGGAATGCGCCTGTTGCGTTGAGCTTGATCATGGTGCGGAAGGTTTTGCTGGTTTCTCCCACGGCAATGGCAACATAGGAACTGCCGACTTTTTGAATGGTAAAATCCGATTTGATCTTCATTTTGGATATCTCCTTTTTATTGTTTGCTCATGGTTTGATAGGAAAGGATTGCCGCCTCGTCCGAAATGTTGCACTGCAAAATATAATATGGAACGGCGTGGATCAGCCGATCCAGCAGAGTGAGCTGCAGGTTGACCGATTGCCGCTCGCCGCGCAGAAGCACCTGATGGATGACGCGCGAGATGACTTCATCCTCGGTGGCTTGGCGGATCCGGTTGGTCTCTCCGCGCTCAATAAAGCAGAGCGCCGCCAACTTTGCCTTGCCGTTGTAGCCCCAGTTTTCTTTACCCTGCCAGGGGGTCCCGAAAACGGTGATGGAACCGTCCGCCTCCATGCGGAAAAGCGGTTTATCGCCGTTGAGAACGCGTGCGCCGGGAATGTTTTTGAGCCAAAGCGAGATATGCGTGGATTTTCCGACGCCGCTTTTTGCCGCAAAGGCATAGGCCCGTCCTTCCACCTCGATAATGGCGGAATGCAAAATGAAAATGCCGTATTCCGGCAGTTTTTCGCAGATATGCCGATAGATACAGATGCTTTCGCAATAGCCGGGAGAAAAAGAACCTGTTTTTTGCTCTTCGGCGATTTCCGCGTCGGTTGCAGAAACTTCAAAATCCGCCGCCTCTCCCGAAACGATATAGCCCAGTGCGCCGCATTGCCGCTCGACGAACGGGTGACGGTTGTTGACGCGGATGCGTTTTTCGGCAAGCTCGATGACAAACATTCCGTTCTCCTTTCTTTTTTTGGCGGAAACACGATTTTTCCGTTTTTAGTATAGCATCTCTTTTTCTTTTTGTCAACCGACTTGCAGATTTTTCACTTTTTTGCCGGCATTTTTGTTTTGTTTCTTTCATAAAATAAAACAAAAACGATAAGGAAAGGATGACAAAATGCACGCATACTATCCCGAAGGAATTTTATCCGAAACGCAAGAAAACAGCGAATTAACCTCCTCACTGACCGGTTTGGAATTTGCAATGGCGAACCGACGGGTTGTGGAAGGAAGAGCAACCCTTTGCGACGAAGATTTGACCCTGCACGTTGATTTCGGGTCCTGCCGCGGAATCATGCCGCCGGACGAGGTGCTTTTGCGCCGCGCCGACGAAGCCCGCAAGGATATTGCCGTGATCTCCCGCGTGGGAAAGCCGCTTGCCGCGGTTGTGACCGGGTTTGAAAAACGCGGCGGAGAGACGGTTGCCGTTCTTTCCCGGCGGCTGGCGCAACAAGATTGCCGCCGGGAATATCTTGCCGAACTTCGCCCCGGAGATCTGATTCCCGCACGCGTAACCCACCTGGAACCGTTTGGGGCTTTTTTGGACATTGGTTGCGGGATTGTCTCGCTTTTGACGGTGGACTGCATTTCGGTTTCCCGCATTTCCCACCCGCGCGACCGGCTTTGGGTGGGGATGGACCTGACGGTGGTTGTAAAGTCGGTTGACCCTTTGACCGGCCGCATTTACACCACCTTGCGCGAACTGCTTGGCACCTGGCAGGAAAACGCCGCCCGATTTGCAGTTGGGCAAACGGTAACCGGCGTTTTGCGGAGCGTAGAGCCCTACGGAATTTTTGTGGAGCTTGCCCCCAACCTTGCCGGTCTTGCCGAAGCGCACAGCGAAAAGCACGCCCTGGATATTCGCGCTCAGATTGGCCGAGGAGCGGCGGTTTACATTAAGAACATTCTGCCCGAGCGCATGAAAATTAAGCTGGTTTTGATTGACACCGGCTTTCCGCCTCCGCGCCCGAGAGAACTGCCCTATTTTATTACCCTTGCCAACACCGTTCATCTTTCGCGCTGGCAATATTCGCCGCCGGAATCCGCCAAAAAAATCGAGATCGATTTTGACGAAATTTGAACTTTACTCCTCTTCTTCGCTATTGTCCACGTTGTCGGTTCCGCCGCGCAACAGATATTCATAGCAGACCGAATCGTCGTTCTCCACCCGCACACCCAGCACGTGCAAATAACGGATGCTCTCGTATTCATATGTGGAGAGCGGTCGGTCAACGGAATCCACCGACTGGGCGCAAACCAGGATTTCGCCGTCCTCAGCAAATCCGCTGACGATCATTGTATGCGACCAATCGGTTCCCGTAGCGGCAATTTGAACAACGTCCCCGACCTCGACCCCTTCCGGAGCCGTTTCCACGGCGAAAGGTCCGATGCCGCCATTGCGGCGCTCAAATGCGGGAGCGCCGGTCATAAAATCGTAAAAATACTGCACGCCGCTCCAAGCCGGGGCGCGATCCTGCAGGGAAATATAATACCACCCGAAATCGGCGGTATAGTTCATAACGCAGCTCCCTGCCAGAATACATTGCGAAACAAAATTGGTGCAGTTTCCGCCCTGCTCGGTAAAATCCGAGAAAAGCGGGTTGCGCCCCAGCGCCCATGCGCGCGCATAGGAAACAGCCCGATCCCGACGATAAGGTTCGATTACCAACATAATGCCATCCCTCCTTTTTTGATGGAAGGATATGCAAAAAGATGCTGAAATGTGAAAAATCCCCGAACAGCGTTCGGGGATTTTTGATATGTTTTACATGGCGCCGCGGACAAGCGCGACGACGGTCAGCAAAATTGCAAAAGCACCGACCAACGCAAGCGTTACGATAACGCCCGGAGTGAGGGCTCCTGCCGTAGAGGGATTTCGTTTGTTGTTTCTTCTATCCATACGGGTAATGCTCCTTGATTGGAATTGCTCTTTATTATTGTAACTATTTTGGCGAAAAATGTCAAGTAAAAAATAAATAAGAATTTTTTTTGGAATGATTGACAGGCTTTCAAAAATATGATATACTGTTTTTAAGCAATTTGCTACTCAATTTTACATCAAAAGGAGATAGACCCCATGAAAAAATGGAGATGCCCGATTTGTGGCGAAATTATTGAATCCGAAACCAGACCCGAAAAATGCCCCCGTTGCCGCGTTCCCGGCGAAAAGCTGGAAGAGGTTGTTGACGGCGAAATGAGCTGGGCAACCGAACACGTTGTTGGAATTGCGAAAGACGCTCCCGCCGATATCATTGACGATCTGCGCGCAAACTTTAACGGAGAATGCAGCGAGGTTGGTATGTATTTGGCAATGTCCCGCGTTGCCGCACGCGAAGGTTACCCCGAAATTGCGGAATACTGGAAAACCGCCGCTTTTGAGGAAGCCGAACACGCCGCAAAATTTGCCGAACTGCTGGGCGAGTGCCTCAGCGACTCCACCGCAGAGAACCTGAAAGTTCGCGTTGCCGCCGAGAACGGCGCAACCGCCGGCAAATTTGACCTTGCCAAACGCGCAAAAGCCCTCAACCTGGACGCCATTCATGACACCGTTCACGAAATGGCAAAAGACGAGGCTCGCCACGGCAGAGCTTTTGAAGGCCTTTTGAAGAGATATTTTGGGAAATAATCAAACCGTAAAATAAGAAAACCGCGAGGGGAGAAAAACCTTTTTAAAAAAAGTGTTTTTCTCCCCTCGCGCTCCCCTCTTTTCCGAAAAACTGCGGAAAAGGGGCTTTTTTATTGATAGGGGTTATATTTGCGCCAAAAAGTCGGTGCCGTAGCGTTGGGTGAGCAGATCGCAAAGCACCAGCGCCGTTACGCTATCCACCACCACGCGCGCGCGGTGAACGATGGCGGGATCGTGTCTTCCCGTCCCTTTTTGCACCTCGTTTTCCAGGGTGCGCAGGTTAATGCTGGATTGCGGGACCGAAATGGTTGGCGTTGGGCGAATGACGCTGCGGAACAGGATGGGCATTCCGTTGGTGATGCCGCCGTTGATGCCGCCGCTATGATTGGAAAGATGGGTGACCTTGCCGCCGTCGATCCGCAACGGGTCGTTTGCCTCGCTGCCGCGCATCCGCGCAAAGCCGAAGCCCTCGCCGAATTCGATGCCCTTGACTGCCGGAACGCCGAACAATGCATGGGCAAGCACGCTCTCTACACTGTCAAACCACGGTTCTCCAACGCCAGCGGGAACGCCTGTGACAACCGTTTCCAACGTTCCGCCAACGCTATCTCCGTCCTCTGCCGCGGCAAGGATTTCCTCCTTCATCCGCTCGGCAATTTTTTCATCCAACACCGGGAACATCATTTCGCCAAGCATGTCGGCATCAGCGACCAAGTCCTCAAATGGGCGGTCCTCCAACCCGGCAAGCTCGCGGATATGCGTTCCGATATAGATATCGTTTTCCTGCAAGGCGGAAACGGCAATGGCGCCCGCCGCAACCAGCGGAGCCGTCAGCCGCCCGGAGAAGTGTCCACCGCCGCGCGGATCCTGGAACCCGTGGTATTTGCATTGGGCGGTATAGTCGGCATGTCCGGGGCGCACCATGCCCAAGGGATAATCGGCGCTGTGTGTATCCGCATTGGGAATGAGGATGCAAACGGGGGAACCGGTGGTTTTGCCCTGATACACACCGCTGACGATGCGAAAATCATCGCTCTCCACACGCGGCGTGGAGATTGCCCCGTGCGGACGGCGCAAAGAAAGCTGATGACAGATAAAGTCCTCGTCCACCGTAAGTCCCGGCGCAAGCCCTTCCAGCACAGCGCCAATCTCTTCCCCGTGGCTCTCGCCGAAAAGCGTGAGTTTTACCGCCGTTCCAAAGCTGTTCATCCCGTTTTTCCTGCCTTTCTTTACAAAAGTTGTTGGAAGAATTATAATCCGTAGGAGTTTGCCAGCTTCCGGAATGCCGGAAGCGATTTTTCAATTTGCGCGGTGGAAACGCAATAGGAAACGCGCACGTATCCGGGGCAACCGAACGAATCGCTGGGGACCAGCAACAGTTCCATTCCCTTGGCGCGCTCGGCAAAAGCGTTTGCATCCGGCTCGGGCGATTTGACAAACAGATAGAAGGCGCCCTCCGGCTCGACAACAGTGAATCCGCAAGCGCGCAGACCGGTTGTGAGCAATTCACGGTTTTTCTGATAGACCGAGAAATCGGCGGTCAGCCCCAGGCACTTGGGAACCAGGAACTGGAACAGGCTGGGCGCGCAGACAAACCCGAGCGCACGTCCCGCGCCGCAAACGGCGGCATAAACGTCGCCGGCATCCTCGGCTTTGGGCGAAACCAGCACATAGCCGATACGCTCGCCGGGCAGAGACAGCGATTTGCTGAACGAATAGCAAACCAGCGTGTTGTTATAGTAGCGCGTCAGATACGGCACTTTGGCATTGCCCCAAACCAGCTCGCGGTAGGGTTCATCCGAAATGAGATAGATCGGCTTGCCGAATTGCTTTTGTTTTGCCGTTAAAATGGCGGCAATTTTCTTGACCCCCTCCTCGGGAATGACTGCTCCCGTGGGGTTGTTGGGCGAGTTGACCAGCAAAACGCGCGTCTTTTCGGTGATTGCCGATTCCAGCGCGGCATAATCGGGCTGGAAGGTTGCCGCGTCACAAGCTACGGGAACGACTTTGGCGCCCGTGCGCTCCACGAACACGCGGTATTCCGGAAAAAACGGCGCAGGCAAAACAACCTCGTCGCCCGGATTGAGCAGTGCCGTTAAAGACGCGGTCAATGCGCCGGCGGCGCCCGCCGTTAAATAGATGAGATTGGCCTCCACCCCCGCCCCGTAGGTGCGGTTGAGGTATTCGGCAATCGCGGTGCGCACGCCGGGGTCCCCCTGGGCGGAGGTATAACCGTGGAGCGCGACCGGGTCGGTGCTTTCCAACAGGCGAATCAGCTCCTTTTTGACAGCCTCCGGCGCCGGAACGCTCGGGTTGCCGATGCTGAAATCAAACACGTTTTCGGCTCCAATTTCCGCCTTGCGGCGTTTGCCGTATTCAAACAGTTCCCGAATGGCAGAACGATGGGAACCGAGTTTTTTCATTGTTTCATTCATGGAAAGTCCTCCTTGCGGAACAAATCTACTTTCATTATACACATTTCGCCGGCAAAGTCAAGCAAAAACGGGGCGTTTATCGAATATTTGCGGCTTTTGGCGGATGAAAATGCAAAACTGCGCCCGTTTTTTGCCGGGCGCAGTTTGATTTTATTTCTTTTCGTTGTTTTTGCGCGGAGATTTGAGGGCTTTGAGGGCTTCCAGGAAGGTGTCGATGTCCTTAAACTCGCGATAGACCGAAGCAAAGCGAACGTAGGAAACCTCGTCCAGCGCTTTGAGGCGGCTCATGACCATTTCGCCAAGCTCGCCGGATGTGACCTCCATGCGGAAGGAGTTTTGCAATTCCGCCTCGATTTCCGCCACCAGCTGGGCGGCATCCACCGGGCGTTTTTGCGTTGCTTTCAGCACGCCGGAAAGCAATTTTTGCCGGTCAAACAGCTCCTTTTGCCCGCTTTTTTTGATGACGATGATTTGCGTGGACTCCACCGTTTCAAAGGTGGTGAACCGTTTATGGCAAAACAGGCATTCGCGACGGCGGCGGATGCTGCTTTCATCCTCAATGGGGCGGGAATCGATGACCTTATCCTCGGTGTGTCCGCAATAGGGGCATTTCATGTTTTGTTACCTTCCCTTCTTTGGAGATTCGGCTTCTACTGTTGATTATACCATATTTGTCACATTTTGTAAAGCGTTTTTTCGTTTTTTTCCAGCTTGGTCAGGTCGCAGACGATATCCTCCAGCGTGCAGGGCGTGACTCCGCCGTCCCGGATTTTCCGGTAACAATCGGCGGCGAAGAGCGGATCTTTCCCGAGCGCGGCAGAGGCGGACTCTTTTCCGCAGGTGACCGAAACATGAAACTGTCGGGTGGAAAGGTCCTGCCAAAACCGGTTTTGCAGTTGTAACCCCTCGCAAAACACGGTTTCTTCCATTAAAAGATTGTTGTTTTCAAGCGTATTCATTTTTCTTCTTCCTTTCGTGCGTTTTCGTCTTTTTTCGAGCGCTTACAACTTTATTTTAGCACGCCGGAAAATTGGAAAATCCAAACGAAAAAGGGGCAGTTTTGTCGATTTTGAACAGAAAAAACTGTCTTTTTTTCTTTTTTCTCCCAATTTTTTGGATATTTCTTCTATTTTTGGATTTTTTATACAAATTTTCCAATATTTATTTTTTTGAACGGGCGATTTGGGAAAAACTTTCACTTGATTTTTTGCATACCGGCCGTTAAAATGGAGTTGTAGAAGCAAAAATACCCCTCGTTTTTTGCAAGTTTGAAAAAAATATTCATTTTTTCCGTTTTGCATAAACAGTCACATATTCGGAGGATGACGGCCAAATGAAACGAAAATTTTCTATCTACATCCCCGGGCGCTCGGCGCTTCTCTATTTGCGGCTGACGCTTCCGCTGGTCATTTTGGAAGGAATTTTTATTTTGATCTCCTATCTTGTGGACCGGCAGACAGACGTTTTGCTGGCTTTTGATACCTGGTCCATGGCGTTTTATGATTACCTTGCCGCCATTTTGGTTGCCGTTTTGCTGGCAATTGTTGCCGACGCGATTGAGCTGGAACGAAAAAAACGAAATGGTGAGTAAAAAAAGAGGCGCGGCATCGTAGCGATCGAAATCGCTACGATGAGTGATGTTTGCCCTGCGGGCAAGTGATGAGCGCTTTGCGCGTGATGTGTCCTTCGGACGTGATGAGTGCCTTCGGCACGTAAAAAAGTTCTTGCAAGAGAAGGCTATCTCATTCCTTTCAGGCACAGGCTTAAATCACAACTGCTTAGAAAGCAAGCGTTATAACTGAAAAGAAAAGCACACGTTGTTTTGCCATGCAAAAACGTGTGCTTTTCAAAATTTCTATCAAACCATCAAAGCAATGGGAATATTCTTTTTTATTTATTTACGCGCGGTAACGCATGACCGCCGCCAGCAATTCCGCCGTTGTGCCGCGGGTGAGTTTTGCAAGCGGGGAGACATTGCCGTCGGAGGACGTCATGATTCCGAGCGACCCCAGCGTGAAAACCGCGTCCTGTGCCCAAACGGGGATTTGCAACGTATCCGAAAAGGTGGGAATGCTGTTTGCCACCGGCCGGGCATTGAGCAGTTTTTCCAAAATGACTGCCGCCTCGGCGCGGGTGACCGGCTCCTTGGGCGCAAAACGGTTTTCCTCTTCGCCGTTTGCGAAAACCGAGAGAATGCCCAGTTTTTCCGCCGCCGAAATAGTTCCTTTCATGGTTGCGGGAATTTCTTCGTCATCGGCAAAGCTCGTTTTTTCGCAATCCGGGACCTCCGAAATGCCAACGGCGTTCATTGCCATGACCAAAAAGTCGAGCCGGCTGACCTCTTCTTCGGGATAGAAATAATATTTGCCGCCAAGCTGGGAACCGCTCATGATGCCCGCCGAGGTGACCGCAATGGCGGATACCGTTTGCTCCTTGGAAACATCCACATATTGAACGGAGGTTCCTGCCGCCTCCACGCGCAGATTGACCTTTTCGGTGCGGCTATAATTGCCGTAGGAATCCCGCGCGACGTAGGTGAATGAATCGCTCCCGATATAGCCTTTGCCGGGTCTGTAAACATAGGTGCCCTTGGCGGGATCGGTGAGCATAACGCTTCCCTTTTGCGGCGGCGTGATGATTTCATACCGCACTTCATCCCCCTCCGGATCAACAGCGCAAAGCGTTCCGTAACGATCGACGTCCCGGTAGGTCATGCAGTTCAAGGAGAGCGCCGAAGCCACCCCGACGCTTGGCGCCGAATTTGCGCCCGAGCGATAGCAAAGCCGGCAGGTGAGCGGAATATTTCCGCCGTTGACGGTGAAGGTGAACGAAGACTGCGCGACCTCCTCGCTTGCCGGATGAAAGACAACCGCCGTCAAGGTTGCCGCCGAAACGCTTTGCCCCGCCGCAATGCGCGAAGAACCCAGCAATAGGTCACCGTCGGCGCTTGACGGGACGCTTTTGAAGGTGAGATAGCGGACCTCGGAAAGGTTCAGCCCTTTTTCAAAATCATCGGCGCAAAACGGAATATCGTTCCCCACCATGCCGGATACGGCAACGTCCATTCCGGAAGCGAGAACCGATACCCCCTGCGAAAGAATCCCCTTCTCCTCTGCCGCAAGGGCCGAGACCGGAAGCGCCGCAAGCAAGAGCAAGCCAGATAACAAAAATACCATCAACTTGAAAACGGATTTCACAAAACATACCGCCTTTCCGATTTTTTGTTTTATGTTATGCGCCCGGAAAGGAAAATAGAACCGCCGGATTTTGCCGTTTTTTGCTCCCGTTTACTTTTTTGAAAAAAATTCAAAAAAACTCTTGCATTCTGGAAAAAGATATGATATAATACAATCTGCTATGTTATGTTTTGCCCCGTCACGACCGGTTTTTTGTGGCGGTGAAGCGTTTAGTAGGAGGTGTCAAAATGGCAAAATGCTGCATTTGCGGTAAAGGAGTTGTGTTCGGTCAGAACGTTTCCCACTCCCACCGGAAAACAAACAGAACCTGGAAACCCAATATTCGCAAAATCAGACTCGACGGCGAGAAAGCAATTAACGTTTGCTCCCGTTGCCTTCGCACCCTGAGAAAGGCTTAATTTCGGGTGCAGATAAAGAGATGCGGCAGGCACCCATTGTGTCCTGCCCTTTCTTTTTTGAAATTCTGACGGAAAGGAAGCGGTTTTTTTATGGAGATTGAAAAGCAGTTGCGCATCAACGAACTGGCAAAAAAGCAAAAATCCGAGGGGTTGACGCCCGAAGAGGCCGCCGAGCAGAAAGCTTTGCGCGAAGAATACCTTGCCGAGTTCCGCGCCAATTTGAAAAGGACGCTGGACAATACCGTTGTGGAAGAACCGGACGGAACCAGAATCCCTTTGACGGCATTCCGGAAAAAGTAGACCACCTGACGGAAAAATTTGAAAAATACTTTACAAAATTTCCCGTAAATGTTATAATAATTGTAGAAATCGTGCAAAAACGCACAGAAAGCGGAGGTGAACGGATATGAACTGGGAAACTCCTATATTCTCCTCCTCCGTGGAAGAGACCGAACGGCTCGGTGCCGCGATTGCCGCCGCAATGCAAAAAGACGCCGCTCTGCCGCCTTTTTTGGCACTGGACGGTGACCTTGGCGTTGGGAAAACGGCATTCGTGCGCGGATTCGTTTCGGTCATCTCGCCCGGGTCGGCAGTCCGCTCGCCCACCTTTGCGCTGGTGCGCGAATACCCTGCGTGCCCCCGCCCGGTCTTTCATTTTGATTTTTACCGGATTGACAGCGAGGAAGATCTGATTTCGATTGGATTTGATGACTACCTTATGCGCGGCGGCATTTGCCTTTGCGAATGGAGCAACAAAATTGCCGACTTTTTGCCCGAAGAGCGCTTGGAGATCGTCATTGAAAAAGATGACCCTGCGGCGCCAGACCATCGAAAAATTACCATTTTGCAAAGGGGGAAAGACGCATGATCGTTTTGGCGGTTGAAAGTTCGGCAATTGCGGCGTCGGTCGCCCTGCAAAAAGACGATCGCCTTTTGGCGGAGATGACGCTGAACCGCGGAAACACGCACAGCGAAAACCTGCTCCCCATGGCACAAACGCTTTTGAAACGGTTGGATCTGACAACAGACGATATTGATTTGTTTGCCGTTTCGGCAGGTCCCGGCTCCTTTACCGGCGTGCGCATCGGCGTTGCGACCGTGAAAGGGCTGGCTTTTGGAAAAGGAAAGCCCTGTGTTGGGGTTTCCACGTTGCAGGCGCTTGCCGAAAACCTCTCCTTTTTGGGAGACAAGCTGATTTGCCCGGTGATGAACGCCCGAAGAAACCAGGTTTACACCGCGCTATTCCGCGGCAAAGAACGGCTCTTGCCGGACATGGCAATTTCAATAGAGGAGCTGGAAGCAAAGCTTTCCGCCTATCCGGAACCGGTTTTGTTCGTTGGCGACGGATACGAGCTTGTAACATCGCAGATCAAGCACCCCTATCTTCCCCTGCCCGAGCGGTTGCAGCTGCAAAGCGCCGCCTCGGTTGCCGCAGTTGCCCTGCGGGAACTGCAAAACGGAAAGGCGACCGACGACGCGCACCTCTCCCCGGTCTATCTGCGCCCTTCTCAGGCTGAACGGACGCGCGCAGAAAATTTGAAAAAACAGGAATCTAATTGAATCATCATTTTGAAAGGACGCTGAAACTATGGAAAAGAAGATTACCATTGGCTCCGACCATGCCGGATATGCTTTGAAGATCAAAATCATCGGTCACCTCAAAGAGCTTGGCTGGGAGGTAATTGACGTTGGAACCGACAGCGAAGCAAGCTGCGACTACCCCGTTTTTGCCGACGCCGTTTGCAAAAACGTTCAAAACGGAACCACAAAACTGGGCATTCTGATTTGCGGAACCGGAATTGGAATGTCGATGGCGGCAAACAAACACCGCGGCATTCGCGCCGCCGCTTGTTCGGACGTGTTCAGCGCCCGTTTGACACGCGCGCACAATGACGCAAACATCCTTTGCTTCGGCGAGCGCGTGGTTGGCTACGGAGTTGCCTGCGATTTGGTGGACGCATTCCTTGCCACCGAATTTGAGGGTGGAAAACACCAACGCCGCGTGGATATGTTCATGCAATACGAAAAAACCGAATTTTGATTGGAAACACCGCATTTGGGAGAAAGGAGGCGGCACATGAAAAAGGTGCTGAAAGGCGCAGGCGAACTTTTGAATCTTTATCAAAAACTGACGGTAAAAAACTACACCACCGCGCTCATTCTTGCCGCCGGCTCCTCCACGCGCATGGGGTCAAAAACCTCCAAACAGTTTTTGGAGGTTGGCGGAATGCCGGTGCTGGCACGCACGCTGAAAGCCTATGAAACCTGCCCGCTGATCCGCGAGATTGTGGTGGTCACGCGCGCGCAAGACAAAGAGCTGGTGCAGGACATGGTTGACAGCTATGATATTTCCAAATGCGCGGCGATCGTTCCGGGCGGAAAAGACCGTGCGGAATCTGCGCGCAACGGGCTGAACGCTGTTAGCATTGACACGCGCTTTTTGGCGGTTGCAGACGGTGCCAGGTGTCTGACAACCCCTTTGCAGATCGCGCGCGTTTGCCTTTGCGCCTACAAAAACAAAGCCGCTTCCGCCGGCTATCCCATTACCGACACCGTAAAACGGACGGGTGTTTTGGGGAACGTGAAGGAAACGGTGGAACGCGAAAACCTTTGGGCAGTCCAAACGCCGCAGGTGTTTGCACTTCCCCTTTACGCCGCCGCAACCGCCCGCGCTGAGGCGGACAACTTTTCGCCGACCGATGACAACGGCCTGATTGAGCACATGGGCTACGGCGTGCGCCTTGTGGATTGCGGAAAAGAAAACATCAAAATCACCCTGCCGGAAGATATCCGCCTTGCAGAGGCGATTCTTGCCGCGCGAGGAGAGGAGGATGAAGATGAATGATTTTCGGGTAGGTCACGGATACGACGTCCACCGTTTGGTCCCTGACCGCCGCCTGATTTTGGGTGGCGTGGAGATTCCCTATACGCTTGGCCTGTTGGGGCACAGCGACGCCGATGTTTTGACCCATGCGATTATGGACGCGCTTTTGGGCGCCGCCGCACTTGGCGACATTGGCCACCTCTTTCCCGATACCGATCCGGCATTCAAAGGGGCGGACAGCCTTGCGCTGGCGCAAACGGTTGCAACGCTATTGCAAAAGAACGGCTGGGAAATTGGCAACCTTGACGCAACGGTTTTGGCGCAAGCGCCCAAATTGGCGCCGCACATTGCCAAAATGCGGGAAAATATTGCCGCCGCGCTGGGGATTCCACCGGCTTGCGTCAGCGTGAAAGCCACCACCGAAGAGGGGCTTGGCTTTACCGGAGAAGGGCTTGGAATTGCCGCACACGCGGTTTGCCTGATTTACAAAACATAAAAATGCGGAGCGCTCCTTTGAGAACCGCTCCGCTATGAAAAAGCATTTTCCTGCCGGTCGATTTTTCCCCGAACGTCCTGCCTTTTGCGGCTCCGCACCGGCTGGTTGATGCGCTCTTTCACGACAGAATATGACAAAACCGGCAATCCTGTTCCCACCGAATTTATTTGAGGAGGAAAACACCATGATTCACATTGCACCTTCTTTGCTTGCGGCTGATTTTGCAAACCTGGAAGAAAGTGTCAAACGCGTAACCGACGCGGGCGCGACCTATCTCCATTTGGACGTGATGGACGGACTGTTCGTTCCCAACATCAGTTTCGGGGCTCCGGTCATCTCCGCGCTTCGCAAAAAGAGCAATCTTTGCTTTGACGTGCATTTGATGATTCAGGATCCCATCCGCTACATTGACGCTTTTACGAAAGCCGGCGCCGACATTATCACCTTCCACCTGGAAAGTTGCAAAGACCCCCGGGCGGTGATTCGCGAGATTCGCGCGCGGGACCTGAAATGCGGCTTGGCGATTTCCCCCGCAACACCTGTGGAAGAGATTTTGCCCTACCTTTCCGAAATTCAAATGGCGCTGGTGATGACAGTGGTTCCCGGTTTCGGAGGTCAGGCGTTTATGCCCGAATGTTTGGAAAAGGTGCGGGTCATTCGCCGCATTGCCAAACGGGACAAATTGAAACTGGATATTGAAGTGGACGGCGGCATCAACGAAGAAAACGTTGCTCTGACAACCGCCGCGGGTGCAAACATCATTGTTTCCGGCTCCACCATCTTCCGCTCCAAGCGCCCGAAATTGACAATTGCCAATATGCTGAAAGCGGCAAACGCAAATCCGTTTCGCGGTTGAGAAAATAAAAAAATCCGATTCTGTTGCACCCGTGTTGCAAGGAATCGGATTTTTTATTCGGCTTTTTTGTTGCAGTTGTCAAACAGAGATTGTTCAATTTGCGCCACGGTCAGGTCCAGCGCCAGGGAAAGCTCGGTATAAAGATACTTTTTCGCTTCCTCGCTGAATGTCCGCTCGGTTTCCGAAAGTTTGACCGGTTTGGCATTCTCATTCAACCGGGCGGCGCGCTCCCGGATGGTTTTGATGATGCGGAACCATTCATCGGGGCTGTTTTTGCGCATAGCCTCCTGGTAATTGGTGCGCAGGGCTTTTGCATCCGCCGCCTCGATGGTTTCCACATTGTTTGCCGCACTTAAAAATTGCTTGGCTTGCTCCGACGTTAAAATGGGACGGAGAAAGACGGTGGTGCAATCGGTTGGAAGGTAGGAAACGCCGTTTGCATCATGCAAGGAACGCAAAACATAGTAGGTTCGGTCTTCCGGCATTCCGGGAAGTGGGGCGCGCTGAACATCCTCTATGCGGCAAATGCCGCCCGAGGCATAAAATACGTAGTCGCCTTTTGCAAACATTGCGGTTTCTCTCCTTTCTGCTTTCCAATCCGCTTTGGGCGGAGTCTTTCTACTTCTATTATATCACAAAAAATGGCTTTCACCACAATTTTTTTAAATTTGTTTTCAATTTGTTCAAAAAAGTCCGCGAAAACGATTGTTTCCGCGGACTTTTTGAAAAGCGATTATGCAGGATCGCTATCCTCTTCTTCGGCTTTTGCGTTTTGCGCCATTTGCGCTTGCAACATCATATCCTTGACCTTCATGAGCCGCGTGGTGTTTCCGCGGTCGTTTTCATCCAGCTTCATGCGAATGGAGCGAATGATTTGCAGATACTGCGGCATGAGGATATATTCCAGCGCGTTGACGCGCCGGCGGGTGCGCTCAATTTCCTCGGCAAGCAGTTGCGCCGTTTTTTCCAGCTCCGCCATGCGCAAAAGGTCCTCCAGAATTCCGTTGAGGGCGCGCAGCGCAGAGTCCAGTTCACCGGAGGTAAACGCCATACCGTAGTTATAGTGGTCGGAGTTCCCTTCCGCATGGACGTGCAGATGGAACACCGGAACGTTCACGCTCATCAAATTGCGGTAGTCCACCTCAAGCGAGCCTTCTTTTTTGGGATAGATGAGCGCTTCCTGCAACATTTTGGGATTGCTGACGGCGCCGGCAACCGTAAAGCCGCCGTAAACCTGTTGCAAAGCCGCCTCTACGCGCTCGCGCAAGGCTTTATCCTCCCGGACGACATCCAGAAATTGCCGCATGAGTTCATCGCGTTTGTCTTTGAGCAGTTTATGCCCCCGGCGCGCGGTCTGATAGCGCTTTTGATAGCTCTTCATCTCCATGCGCGTTGGGTTTACCCGGATTTCCGCCATGTCATCCTCCTTTCCGAGTGCAGTTTTTCATAAATTACTGTTCTGCGCTCTGCTTCCAATATTTATCCAGGAATTCGGGTTTGATACGCTTCATTTCGCTACGCGGCAAAATGGTGAGCAATTTCCAGCCCAGATTCAGCGTTTCCTCGATGGAGCGGTTTTCATAGAACCCCTGGTTGATATACTCTGTTTCAAACGCATCGGCAAACTTGGCATACAGCCGGTCGACCGGGGAAAGAGCCGCCTCGCCAAGCACGACCATCAACTCGCGCGCTTCCTTTCCGCGTGCATAGGCGGAAAAGAGCTGGTTCATGGTGTTGGCATGGTCCTCGCGCGTTTTCCCTGCGCCGATTCCCTTATCCTTCAGACGGGAAAGCGACGGCAAAACGTCTACCGGCGGCAGGTATCCCTTGCGGTAAAGCTCGCGCGAAAGAATGATTTGCCCCTCGGTGATATACCCGGTTAAGTCGGGGATGGGGTGGGTTTTATCGTCCTCCGGCATGGTCAGAATGGGGATCATGGTAATGGAACCGTCCGAGCCCATTTTGCGCCCTGCTCTTTCATAAAGCGTTGCAAGGTCGGTGTAAAGATAGCCGGGGTAGCCGCGGCGACCGGGGACCTCTTTGCGTGCGGCGGAAACCTCACGCAATGCCTCGGCATAGTTGGTGATATCGGTCATAATGACCAGCACGTGCATATTGCATTCAAACGCCAGATACTCGGCGGCGGTGAGCGCCATACGCGGGGTGGAAATACGCTCGATGGCGGCGTCCGACGCCAGGTTGATGAACAGCACGGTGCGGTCCAGCGCGCCGGTCTTTCGGAAATCCGAAATGAAGAAATCGGCTTCCTCAAAGGTGATACCGATAGCGGCGAAGACGACGGCAAACTTTTCGTTACTGCCCAGCACCTTTGCCTGCCGCGCGATTTGCGCCGCAAGGTTGGCATGCGGCAAACCGGAGCCCGAAAAGATGGGCAGTTTTTGTCCGCGGACGAGCGTATTCAGGCCGTCAATGCTCGAAACGCCGGTTTGAATAAACTCGGAGGGATAATAGCGGGCGGCGGGGTTGATTGGCGTGCCGTTGATGTCCAGCGATTTTTCGGGAATCAGTTTGGCGCCGCCGTCGATCGGCTCGCCCATACCGTTGAAAACGCGCCCGAGCATATTGGACGAAACCGGAAGCTCGACCCCGTGCCCGGAAAAGCGCACCTTGCTGCTGGAAAGGTTGAGCCCTGCCGCAGATTCAAACAACTGCACCAGAACATTTTTGCCGTTGACTTCCAGAACACGGCAACGGCGAACTTCCCCGTTTGGCAGCTCGATCTCTCCCAGCTCGTCATATTTGACGCCCTCGACCTGACGCACCAGCATCAGCGGCCCGGCGACTTCTTCGATGGTTCTGTATTCTCTCATCATAATCAGTTTTCCTCCCGTGCGCTCTTGATCAGGCGGTCCATTTCGGAGGTGATTTGCGCCTCGATGGCGGCAAACTCGGTTTTGAACTCGCTTTCGGGAACGGATTTTGCACGGCCGATGCTCTCATGCACCGGGAGCGTTGCAATATCCTCGATGTCGGCGCCCGCCTCGATGGCGCGTTTGCCTTCGTCGGCAAACAGGAAGATCAGCCGCAACATGGCATGCTGTTTTTCCAGCGAGGTATAGCTATCCACATCCACGAACGCGTTTTGCTGCAAAAAGTCCTCGCGAATCGACTGCGCAACGTCCAGTTTGAGGCGATCTTCGGGCGAAAGCGCATCCATACCAACGAGCTTGACGATTTCCTGCAAATCCGCCTCTTCCTGCAACACGCGCAGGCAACGGTCAACCAGCGAAGTCCAATCCTTTGCAATATGCTCGGAGAACCACTCCTCCAACCGCTCGCGGTAGAGCGAATAGGATGTGAGCCAGTTGATTGCCGGGAAATGACGGCGATAAGCCAGCGAGGAATCCAGCCCCCAGAACACTTTGACGATTCGCAGCGTTGCCTGGGTGACCGGCTCGGAAATATCGCCGCCCTGCGGCGAGACCGCGCCGATGGCGGAAAGCGCGCCGATGCGCCCGTCGGAGCCGAGGCAGACCACCTTCCCTGCGCGTTCATAGAACTGCGCCAAACGGGAGGTCAGGTAAGCGGGATAGCCCTCTTCGCCCGGCATTTCTTCCAGTCGCCCGGACATTTCGCGCAATGCCTCCGCCCAGCGGGAGGTGGAATCGGCGATGACGGCGACCGAATAGCCCATATCGCGGAAGTATTCGGCAATGGTGATGCCCGTATAAATCGACGCTTCACGCGCGGCAACAGGCATATCCGAAGTATTTGCAATCAGCACCGTGCGCTCCATAAGCGATTTTCCGGTGCGCGGGTCGGTGAGTTCCGGAAACTCGCGCAAAACGTCGGTCATTTCGTTTCCGCGCTCTCCGCAACCGATATAGACGACAAGATCCACGTCGCTCCACTTGGCAAGCTGGTGCTGAACCACCGTTTTGCCCGAGCCGAACGGGCCCGGAACGCAGGCGGTGCCGCCCTTTGCGATGGGGAACAGCGCGTCAATGGGGCGCTGACCGGTGATCATGGGGTCAACCGGCGGCAATTTTTCCCGATAGGGGCGCGAAACACGCACAGGCCACTTTTGCATGAGGGTAATCTCCTGCTCGGTGCCATTGGCAAGTTTGATGTGTCCAACCGCATCGGTGACGGTATAGTCGCCTTCGGCAATATCCAAAACCGTTCCGGAGGTTTTGGGCGGCACAAGGATTTTATGCAGAACGACCTCGTTCTCCTGCACCGTTCCGTAAACATCGCCCGGCTCAACGGTTTCGCCCGCCGCTTTGGCAGGCACAAAATGCCAGACCTTGCTGCGGTCCAGCGCTTTTTCGTCGATTCCGCGGATCAGGTTGGATCCGTATTTGACGCGCATGGTTTCCAACGGACGTTGGATACCGTCAAAAATATTGGTTAAGAGGCCGGGGCCCAGCTCTACCGAAAGGGGCGAGCCTGTGGATACCACGCGGTCGCCGCGACCGAGTCCGGCAGTCTC
Organism: uncultured Clostridia bacterium; assembly: GCA_946618395.1. Taxonomy (GTDB): domain Bacteria; phylum Bacillota; class Clostridia; order Oscillospirales; family CAG-272; genus UMGS1865. The sequence continues at coordinate 14,083 of CAMOLD010000001.1, read as the reverse complement.
CTCATAAACCTGGATGGACGCGCGGTCCCCGTGCATTTCGATGATCTCACCGATCAGACGGTTTTCGCCGACGTGAACCACGTCGAACAGATTGGCTTCTCTCATTCCCTCGGCAATGACAAGAGGCCCCGATACCTTGCGAATTTTTCCTTCAACCATTTCAGAGGTTATTTCCTTTCTTCGTTTTCCGTTTGTGCCGTTTCGTTATTCTTGAACAGGATGTCCGCTCCTACGGCGCGTTCCACCGCCTGGCGCAAATTGTTCATTCCATAGCCGGAGGAGCCCCCGGGAGCAGGAATGGAAACGATTGCCGGCAGGGGCAAATCGCGATAGCGCGCCGTTTCCTCTTCCATGCGCGCGGCGTAGTCCTCGGTGAGGAAGATGACGCCGTATTCCTGCGAGCGCGCCATGGAATGCAGTTCCTTGGTTGCCTCGGCGACCGAGGAGACCTCGTGCACCGAAAAGCCAAGCGCCATGAAACCGAGAACGGCATCCCGGTTTCCGATAATTCCAATTTTATAATTCATTCAAGCGGATCCTTTCTCCGATGATTTTCGGGGACAACCCGGCTTCTACACCTGCCAAAACGATGCGCAGGTTGCGGACCTCATACTCCACCGTTGCGAGATAGGAAAGAAGCACTTCCTGCCCGAAGACCTGCCATTTTGCCTGGCGGACGGACGAGATCCAGAAATTGTCCGCCGCGCGCTCGATCTCTGTGAGTGTGGACGAGCTTTCCAGCCCGTTTGCAAAGGCGCTGTAATCGGTTCTTGCAACCGCTTCCCAAAAGGGAGTTTCCCCTTCGCCGTATGCGGCCTCAAAAAATTCCTTTTCCAGTTCTCCGCCCTCGATCAGCGCGTCGCGCAACAGCATTCTGCCGGCTTCCCCGCTCCTCATGCGCAACAGGCGCAAACAGGTGAGCAGATTGGTCAGGTCGATCTTTTGCGCGACGATCTTGCGCGCAAATTCATTCTTTCCCGCGTCGGCAAGCATTGCCGCATAGCAGGCGCGATCCAAAACCAAATCCACCCATTGTGGATTGTTTGTTTTTGCAAACGCGTCGCTTGCTTCGCGCGCGGCGGTTGCAAAGGGTTCTTCCAATTTTTCAAAGTCATTCTTCCCGGCACATTCAACAACCGTTTGCACCGGAATCGTTCCGAAATCAAACATCATGGACGCGGGATCAACGCCGCGTTTTTGACATTTGATTGCCGCTTTGATGTTGTTGCAGTCATATTGACGGCGGAAAATGCGGGCAAAGGGGGCATCCTCGGTCCCGTCCTGCACCTCGGCATAGGCTTTTTGCAAACGCGCAAGCAGGGTTTCTTCGCGCAAAAAGGCGCCGGTTGCGGGATCGCGTTTGACGTCAACGCCGTATTCCGAAAGCAGTTCCACGCATTTTTCCATGCCGGGAGCCGCCATCAGGCGCTCCAACTTTTCGCGCCCGATCAGCCCGTTTTCCAGGGCACTGACGCGCGCACAGGCGAACAGATAGTCTTCCATCTTATTCCGCCTTTCCCGTCAAGCCTCTTCGCCGGCGAACAACATGCGGCTGACATCGGTTTCCAGCTCGCGCCGCAAAAGCGAAAAGAGCATTTCAAACGAGCAGTTGGACTCCACTTCCCCATACCGCAGAACAACGCCGCCGCGAATGTTGACGGTGTCTTCGGCGAGCGTGACCTTTTTCAAATTCTCCGGGCTGATTTTTCCCGAAAGCGCTTTTTGAACGCCGGCAAGGATCTTATTGCCCATTTTTTTACGGTCCGCCGCATTTAAAAGAATCTCGCATTGTTCGGCAACCGCTTCTTCCTCGGCGCCGTAAACGGCAAGGTTCTTTTCCTCGGTGGTGAAAATTTCTTCCGCCGCCGCGGAGCACAGCCCCACGATCAGGTTGATATATTCGGTTTCCGGTTTCTTTTCAATTTCCTCAAACGCATCCCGGAAGACCGATTCGATCAGCTGACTGCGCGCTTCTCCAACCAAATTTCTTCCCGCCATGGCGGCAGAAGATTTGGCACGCGCAAGTTGATCCTGCGTTTTTTGTTCTATCTCACGGGCGAGAGCGGCGCGAATCTTTTCGGCTTTTTCGTTATATTCCGCCAAAATGCGCGCGCAGTCTTCTTCCGCCGCCGCAAGGATTCCGTTTGCCTGTTCCTTTGCCGCGGCGATGATTTTATCCGTGATGCGATTCAATCCGTTTGTTGCCAACGGTGTTTCTCCTTTCTGTTGTGCTTTCTCGAAACGCTCCTGAAAATTATTTTGCAAACAGAATGAGCAACAGCGAAACAAGAACCGCGAAAATTGCGTAGGTCTCGACCAGAGAAGCCGAAATGATGGCTTTACCGGTTGCCTCGGGGCGTTTGGCAAGAACCTTGATGCCCGCTGCGGCAACTTCGCCCTGTTTGATGGCCGAAACCAGACCGCCGAACGCAATAGGAAGCGCAGCTACAAAATAGTAGGCGCCCTGCGAAAGCGTAACATCTGCCGCGCCGCCGCTGAGCAGACCGATTTTAAAGATGATCATGAACGAAGTAACCAGGCCGTAAATACCCTGCGTCATGGGGAGCGCCTGCAACAAGAAGGCTTTACCGAATTTGTTGGGGTCTTCACTGATGAGTCCGCTGGTGGCTTTTGCAACCAGGTTAACGCCCTTTGCAGAGCCGATGCCGGCAAACAGCGTTGCGAACGCCGCGCCGAGAAGCGCAAGATTGGTTCCCGTAAAAATAGATTTCCACAATTCCATGATAGATGTCTCCTTTTTTGTTTTGGTTTTTATAAGAATTTATTTTGAACTTTCTGCAATATCTTCCGAGTATTCTTCCGCCGGAAGCGCGGGGTTGAACGGCTCGCCGCCGTCCTCATAAAACTTGCCGAAGAACTCGATATATTGAAGTCTTGCGGCGTGAACAAAGGTGCCGAGAATGTTGATTCCGATATTCAAGGCATGGCCCACGATCAAAATGACGAGCATGACCAAAAAGCCGATTGGTCCTTTGGTTCCCAGCGCGGTGATCATGTTGATAACCTTTGCAATGACGCCGGCGACCAGACCGAGCGCGAGCACACGCGAATAGGAAAGCAGGTCAGAAGCATAGCTGATCAGCCCGTAAAGCCCTCCAAGCCCCTTGATGAGCCATTGGAAGAAGGACTTTTGCCCAATGCCGTTCATACAAAGGATCATTGCCGCGCCGGCAATCGAAATTCCGGCGCTGACGCCGGACGGAATCATCCCCGGCATTGCAAGTCCGACGGCGAACATTCCAAGCCCGGCAAACAACACCCAATAAGGCAGGATGGTGCAAATTGCCTCCAACGCGTGCCCTTCCTTGCAAAGAACGACGAATTTGATTGCCATACCGGCAATGAGGTGCACCGCGCCGACGCCCAGAGAGATGACCAAAAAGGTCATTGGATCGTCCAGCGGATTGAACCACAGCCCGGAAGCGAAGATATGCCCGGCGGCAGAGTCCACGGCGTTGGGCGCGACCTGCTCCATAATTGCTATGGGAAGGTTGCCGAACCAACCGCCGAAAACGGCGCCCATGATGGCGCTGGAAATGCCGCAGAAGCCGAACATCATCAGCATCCGCTTCATCGGTGCGCGCGGATTGAGAACCTTGATGCCAACAAAACAAAGCACCGAAAGCAATAATCCGTATCCGAAATCGGCAAACATCAGCCCGAAAATGATCAGGTAGAAAATGCTCATGATGAAGGTCGGGTCAAAGGTTCCGTAGCGCGGGTAGGAATACATTCCAATAACCCACTCGAAGTTGGCGGCAAACCGGTTGTTGCGGAGCAGAACCGGCGGCTCGTCCCCCGGAGCGGGGTCCTCGGTTTCATAGGCGCACTCGAATTGATCCAGCGCCTCTGCCACCGTTTTTTCCATGCTTGCCGGCACCCAGCCGTCCAAAATGGCGCAATGGCTTGTTTGCGCCAGCCGTTGCTTGAGCTCCGCGGCGGTGCGGTTGGTTTCCTCGATATCCGAAAGGATCTCGATTTCATCCTTCCCTTCGGCAAGTTTCGCGAAGCGTTCTTCATTTTCCCGGTATTGCTGTTCCAGCGCGGCAATCTCTTTGGTCGCGCGGGAGAGCAATTCCCTTGCCGTTGTTTCCTCTTTGGGCAAATCGACCTTTTGGAAGCCCTTGGCGGCAAGGAAGGCGTTGACCTCGCTTTCCTCGGCCCGCAGGAAGGTGAGCGCGCAGTAGACGCCTGTTTCGTCTGCCAGCACCTGCTCCCCGGCGATTCCAGCCTCGTCCAGCTCCCCGGTAAGCACCGCAGGCTCCACCGTTGGCGGGAAACTGCCCAGAACGGTTGTCGTTTTTTGCGTTCCCGGATCGTTCAAAAGGGTTTCATAGCCCAGCCAGGGCGACAGCGCCTCGCAAAGCGCGCGAAGCTCCCCTTGCTTTGCCGTATTCTCTTTTTGACTGTTTTGAAGTTCCAACGTATCCTTGGCAAGTTGCAATGCCGCGGCAGCTCGTCCGCTTTTTACAAATTGCTCGCGATTGGCACGGAGAACGCGACGGGCAAGACCTTTTTTTCTGCAATACTTTGCAAGAATGGGAATTGCCTGACGGATTTGAGCCAAATTGCGATTGATTTCCGCAAGCTCGGATTCCGCCTTTAAGAACGGCAGAACCTCATCGCCGCGCTCGGGATCCGCTTGCCGGACCTCGACGCACCGCAGATTCATCAACCGGCGAACAATGCGGTCGGCATCCTGTTGGAACGCAAAAACGGTCAGCCTTTTCATATTGCTTACCGACATTTTGCTTCCAGCCCTCCGATTACGATTTGCTTTGCCTTTTCGGCTTTTGCCTTTGCCGATTCCAGCACGGCGGCGGCTTCGGCCTCCGACGCTTTGACCGCCTGGGCGTTCAGCGCTTCGATTTGCGCTTTTGCCCCCTCCATTGCCTGTTTAAGGGCAACGGTTGCCTCGGTTTCGGCAGTTTCGCAAATCTTCTGCCCTTTTGCCTCGGCTTCGGCGCGCTTGGCGGCGGCTTTTGCCTCGGCTTCGGCAATGATGCGGTCTGCCTCGGCTTCCGCTTGGCGGATTTTTTCCAAAATTTCTTTTGACATTGGTTTACCCACGCCTTTCTATGGACCGATTGCAAAGAAGAACAACCGATGCCAAAGGTTTTGAGATTATCAAAAATATAACGAACTTTATTATATCATAGTATATTACGATTTGCAAGTCTTTTTTGGCATTTTTTCATTTTTTATTTTTGAAAAAGGATTTTTCTTTCCGTAAAGGGAGTTTGGGATTCGGAATTTCGGAAAAGGACGACTTCCCCGTTTTCGGGATAGCATCCATCCGCCCGAAAGCCCTTTGTTTTTGGCAGTTTCCTACCGCAAAAGCGGCGCAAAACCTGCCGGTTGGGAAGAATGGTCTGGTCCCGTTTGCTCCAAACCTGCGCCGTGCGGCGGATCTCGCGCTCGCCGCCATGCAGAAATGTTGCATTGCAAACGATTGCAAAGCACTCCGAATCCTCAAAAACCGGCTCTCCATACAAACGAAAGCGATACGGCAAGAAGCGCGCTTTTGCCCAAAGATCGGGCAGAACGGCATATTCTTTTTTCCCTTGTTCTCCCAAAAAGTCCCTGCCGAAATTGACCGCGGCGCTTGCCATTTTTTGATAGAAAAGCAACGCCTTTGCATATTCTTTCGGAGCCCGGATCTCCACCTCGCATTTTACCAAAATGCGATAGTCCTCCCTGATGACGGCGCCGGCGCGAAGGCATTCGGTTTCCATAAGCCGCTCCCCCTTTTGAAAAGTTCTTTTTTATTATCTATTCCCAAAAAAGTCTTTTTATGAAAATGGGGGATAAATGAAGGAAAAAGTTTTTTTCTTGCAAAAAAGCCGCCTTTCGGCGGCTTTTTACATTAAAACAAATTCAAATGGGAAAGGCGGGCTTTGAGCGCCTCGAAGGTTGTATCGCTGATGACGTGCTCTATCCGGCAGGCGTCATCGGTTGCGGTTTCGCGGTCCACCCCGAGATAGCAGAGGATTTCGGTGAGGACCCGGTGGCGCTCATAGATCTTTTTTGCAACCTCGGCGCCGACATTGGTCAATTTTAAGTATCCTTTTTCATCCACCGTCAAATACCCGCCGTCCTCCAACAAATGGATGGCACGGCTGACGCTTGGTTTGCTGAAACCCATATATTCGCAAACATCGATGGAACGGACGGCGCCCTTCTTTTCGGACAGGACCAGGATGGACTCCAAATACATTTCGCCGGATTCCTGTAGTTGCATACTTTCCAACTCCTTTTTTATATTCCGGTTGCCGGTGCGGTGATTTTACGGCAGATTATTTTTGGCAGAGTTTCATTTCCTCCGACTCGGAGGCGTTGCGGTTGACCTCCTCGGGATCGCGGAAGGTAGGCACCACCTCTTTGACCGCGCGCTTGATTTCCGCCGCGTTGACTTTCCCCTGCGTTTCTTTGACCACCCGCTCCAAAAGGTTCAGCTTTGCCTGCAATTCCTTGCGGGAAAGCGGCTGGTCGCGCTCGATAAAGATCAGATTGTTCTCGGTCTTGTCCAGGTTCTCGGTCTTCATCAAAAGCTCTTCGTAAAGCTTTTCACCCGGGCGCAGACCAATCTCTTTAATTTCGATATCTTTGCCGGGGGCAAATCCGGACAGGCGGATCATGTTGACGGCAAGATCATAGATCAAAACCGGCTTGCCCATATCCAAAACGAAGAGCTCGCCGCTCTTTGCCATGGCGCCCGCCTGCATGACCAGCTGGCTTGCCTCCGGAATGGTCATAAAATAGCGGATGATGCGGCGGTCGGTGATGGTGACCGGTCCGCCCTGCTCGATTTGTTTGCGGAACAGCGGAATGACCGAGCCGTTGGAGCCCAGCACATTGCCGAAGCGAACCGCGGCAAAGGCGGTTTTGCTATCCTTGCGGCACTGCACAACCATTTCGCACAGGCGCTTGGATGCGCCCATAATGTTGGTGGGGTTGACCGCTTTATCTGTGGAGATGAGAATGAACTTCTGGGCGCCGTATTTTTCCGCCATGTCGGCGGTATTGTTGGTTCCGAAAACGTTATTTTTGATTGCCTCGCAGGAGTTGTTCTCCATGAGCGGCACGTGTTTATGCGCGGCGGCATGGAAAACGATTTGCGGGCGGAACTCCGAGAAGACGGCTTCCATCCGCGCCCGATCGCGAACAGAGGCAATGACTACGCGCAAATCCAGCCGGTTGCCGTATTGGAAGGTCAATTCCTGCTGAATGTCATAGGCATTGTTCTCGTAAATATCCAAAATGATGAGCTGTTTGGGTTCGCACGCCGCGACCTGACGGCAGAGCTCGCTACCGATAGAGCCGCCGCCACCGGTGACCATAACGACCTTTCCGGTGTAAAAACCCCGCGCTTCCCCTTCCAAAAAGTGGATGGATTTGCGGAACAGCAGATCCTCGATGCGGAATTCACGCAGTTTGCGCGGTCCGGATTTTTCACCCATATCGCGCATTTCGGTATCATAAATTTTGATTTTGCAGGAGGTGCGTTTATAAAAATGATACAGGTTTGTCGCCTTTGCGTCATCCAACCCGGTGACCGCAATGAAAATCTCGGCAACGCCCTGCTCGCGGATCAGATCCAGCACTTCCTCGTTTTCGGGATAGACCTTCAGATTTGCCACATAGCTGCCGACCTTTGCGGTATTGTTATCGATAAAGAACAGCGGCTTATAGTTGGAGTATCTGCCCGAAAACAGCTCGTGCACGAGCGAATAGCCCACTTGTCCGGCGCCGACGATGGCAACAGGAATGCGGTTGGTTGGCACCTTTTTTCCTTCCGCGGGAGCATGATTGTTGTCAAAATACTTATACAGAATCCGGTAAACGAACCGGGAAGCCAGCGTTAAAACCGCGTTCACCGATGAAATGACAATGAACGGCAAGATGCTGGGCGTTGTTGTGAGGACGATTCTTTGCAAAACGACAATGCAGGTGATTGCGGCGAAAATTCCGCCGAGCGCATCCGAAATTGCCAACATTAAAAGCGAGCCGGTATTGGTATAGCGCCAAACCTTGAAATAGGTGCCGGTAATGACGCGGATCACCATGATCCATACAAGCAATGCAAAACAGTTGATGAGAAAATCCTTGACCGGGTCCGTTGGAACTCTGTTGTCCACTTTGGTGGTAAGATAATACAATGCCGCAACAACCACAAAGCAGAAAATGTCAAACAGCATCAACAGCATTTTGCGGTAGCGCATACGCAACGGTTTCTTAAACATTTCGTTATCCTTCTCTTTTCATAAATTGAAGAGCAGACCTTTTACTATTATATCACTACTATATGTTTTTGTCAAGTCCGTTTTTTAAGGGGTTGGTGTTGCTCTTTCAGCCGCCATTTTGACCAACAGTTCGCACAAAGCGGCATAGGAGATGCCGACCGTTTCCGCCTCCTTGGGAAAAAGGCTGGTCTTCGTCATGCCCGGCAGCGTATTCCCCTCCAAACACCATAGGTTTTCTTCTTCGTCCAACAAAAAATCAAACCTTGCATAGTCGCGCAAGCGCAGAGCGTCAAAGGCGCGGCGGGCATAGTCGCCCAGCCGGGAGGACACCGCTTTTGAGAGGTTTGCCGGGCAGATTTCAATGCTTTTTCCGTTATATTTGTTGCCGTAATCGTAAACGCCGTCCGGCGGCAGAATTTCCACCGGTGGCAAAATCCGCTCGCCAAGAACCCCGATTGTAAGCTCGCGCCCGTAGATTCTGCGCTCGACCAGCAGATACCGGCACAACAGCGAAGCCTTTTGTAATGCCCGAAAAAGCTCTTGTTCGGTTTGCGCAAAGGAAACGCCGACGCTGGAACCGCCGTTTGCCGGTTTGACCACGCAGGGGTAGCCAATGGCTTCAAACGGTGTTATGAAGCTTTCCTTTTCAACGTCATAAAGCGCCCACGGGGGCGTTGGAACGCCAGCCGCAGAGAAAAGTCGCTTGGATAAGTCCTTCTCCATGGCGAGCATACTGCCGGTTGCGTTACTGCCGGTATAGGAAATGCCGTTGCAATCCAAAAAAGCCTGCACGCTTCCATCCTCCCCGGCGCCGCCGTGCAACGCCAGAAAAACAACATCCGCCGCCCGGCAAACCTCCAAAACATTCTCCCCGATGAGCGTCGAATTTTGAGGCAATGTGTTTGACGAAAAATGTTCGGCTTCCATCGCGGAAACGGGCGTTTGCCGGAACAAAACCGATACATCGTCCGGAATCGCGGAAATTCCTTTGCAAATATCGCACAAAAGCACCCGGTGTCCGTTTTTGCGCAGGGCATTTGCAACGCGGATGCCCGAAGAAATCGACACTTCACGCTCGGTGCTGTTTCCGCCCGCCAAAACCACAATTTTCATACCCCTTCCCCCCCGAAAAAGCAAAAAATGAGAGGAGCCCCGGTGGGGATTCCTCTCATGCAGTATATGACAGCCGCCTCAAATCTGTTTTTCCAACAGCACCGCGCGGTCGTTTTTGCCAAGGTCTTTCAAAACGCGACAAACGGCAAATTGATTTTTGGCAAGCTTTTGAAGGTCCGCCGCTTGATCATAGCCGATTTCAAACAGACAAAAGCCGTTTGGAGCAAGCCATTTTTTGGATAGGGCGAGCAGGGCGCGGTAAAAGATCAATCCGTCTTCCCCTCCGTCCAGCGCCATGCGCGGCTCGGTTTGCACCTCGGGCGAAAGGCGGGCAAGTTCATCCGTTCGGATATAGGGGGGATTGGAAAGGATTGCCGCCGGCGCGGAAAAATTTGCGGTCCAATCCGCGGCGGAAGATTCCAGCAAATCGGCTTTTTGGAGGGAGAGCCGGTCGCTCACGCCGTTGCGTTCGGCGTTCTCGGCGGCAATTTGCAACGCCCCATCCGAAAGGTCTACCGCAAGAGCGGTGGTGTCCTTTCGCTCGCAGAGGATTGAAACGGCAATGCACCCGCTGCCGGTGCACAGGTCGGCAAAAAATGCCCCTTTGGGGAGCTTGCGGATTGCTTCCTCCACCAAAATTTCGGTATCCGGCCGCGGGATCAGGCAATCGGGAGAAACCTTGTAGGTTTGTTGATAAAACTGCCATTCCCCCAACAGGTATTGGAGTGGAAACCGGGCGGCGCGCCGCTCGACCGCCTCCAAAAGCCCGGGAGACAAAAGCTGCCGCTCCGGGGCGCTCAAAACGGCACCGCTGGAAAGACGGCAAAAATGCTCCACGAGCAAAAAAGCGTCCCACTCGGCGTTTTCGATTCCTGCGGATTTCAATTTTTGAACGATTTCCCGATAGGTCACGGTATTCCCTCCTTTTGCGCAGACTTCCCTATTATCCTACCACAAATCCCTGCGAAAATCAAGAAAAACCGGGGCTCTTTTGAGAAAAGGCAGAAAAAATTTGAAAAAGTATTGTAAAAAGCCGGATTCCATGATATACTATACTTGAAAACAGACCGAAAAAAGGAGGATTTGAATATGAAAGAAAAGAAATCCTGCATGTCTTCGTTGTTATCTTTTTTGATGGTGTTTGCCGCGGTTGCCGCGATTGCTTATTTCTTCTATAAAAAATATATGGCAAAAAAATTGCAAGCGGCAGAAGAAAGCGAACTTTTGGAAGATGAAGAGACTTCCGATATGGAAGAGCTGACCGAAGTTAACGACGGCGAGGACGCATAAAATACCCGAAAAAACGGCGGTATGCCGTTTTTTTCTGCAACACGAACAAAAGAAAGGCTGTTTTGACCGATGGGAAGATACAGAAGAGACCGCATTAACGAAGAGATGCGGAAAGAATTGATGAATATTTTGCGCGGCGTGAAAGACCCCCGCGTGCAGGACGCGTTTTTAAGCGTTACCGCTGCCCAGGTGACTCCGGATTTGAAATATGCAAAAATCTATTACTCCTTTTTATCCGGAGATGAAAAAGAGGTTTTGCAAGGGTTGAAGGCTGCAAGCGGCTACATTCGCCGCGAACTTGCGCGCACGCTGAATTTGCGCATTACCCCTGAGCTTTCCTTCCACCGCGACACCTCCATTGCCTATGGCGCGCACATTGCCTCCATTTTGAACAACCTGGATATTTCCGAGCCGGAGGAAGAGGACACCCCCGCGGAAAAGCCCTGACGGTTTCCTTTTTTTGGAAATTTTTTCCCAAAACTGAATAAAGCCCTCCCAAACGGTGCATGATGGAACAAACCGATTTGGGAGGATTTTTTATGAAAAAGACACTTGCCGTGATTTTGGTTGTGGTTTCCCTGTTTTTGTTTGTTGGTCTGTTTCCCGTTCACGGAGAGGCAGAGGTTTATGATTCGGTCGTCCGGTTGCACATTTTGGCAAACTCGGACACCGAAGAGGATCAGGCGCTGAAATTGAAGGTGCGGGACGCGATTTTGGAAAAAACCGCGCCGCTTTTGGAAGCCTGCGCCGACAGAGATGAGGCGGAGGCGGTTTTGCGCAAACATCTTGCGGAATTAACGCAAACGGCAAAAGCCGTTTTGGAAAAAGAGGGACACGACGACCCGGTGACCATTGAATTTGACGAAGAGGAATACCCCGAGCGCACCTACGACAGTTTTTGCTTTCCCGCAGGAACCTATCTTTCCATGCGCGTTCTAATTGGAAACGCCGAGGGGCACAATTGGTGGTGCTGCCTCTTTCCCCCCATTTGCCGCGCGGCGGCAACCGTTTCCAAAAAAGAGGCGGAGGATACCTTTATTTCGGTCGGACTGACGCCCAGCCAGTATAAAATCATTACCGAAAACGAAAAACCGGTTTACAAAGTCCGCTTTAAGATTTTGGAAATTTTCAAGCGAAAATAAAGAAAAAAACCGCGCGCCGCGCGGTTTTTTCTTTATTTATTGTAATACGGCTTGCAACGGGGTCAGGTCAACCAACAAACCGACAAGCAACCCGACGCCGAACAGAATGGCAAACACACGGAAGGAATCGCGCACCGGGCGGTTATTGCGGAAGAGGACCAACAAACCCACGCCGGCATTGACCAACAGCCCGGAAAGAAGTGCGCCAACGCTCAAAACGCCTTGCAAATAGAGCTCCGTCAACACCACGCTGGAAGCGCAGTTGGGAATCAGCCCGATGATGGCGGAAAGCAGATTGGCAAGGACGGGGCGCGTGCCGACAAACGCGGCAAGCCGCTCCTCGCCAATGAAATGAACGGCGGTGTTCAAAAGGAAGGTGACAACCAAGAGAAACGCCACAATGCGCAGGGTATGTTTGAGCGCAGAAAGGGCGATATGATCGCCGCATTGGCAATGCTCACGCTCGCAGATGTCCTCAATTTTTCCTTCGTCAGCAACCGGGTGATTCTTTCGGAACAGTCGGGTGACAAAATCAATCAACAGCCCCGCCAAAATGCCGACGACCAGTTTAGAAAGCAGGAGCTTCCACGGAAAGACGCCGTGCGAGATCATGATGGGCAACATTTCATCCGATGTTGCAAGAAAAACGGCAACCAGCGTTCCGGTGGTAATCAATCTTCCGGCGTAAAGTTCGCTTGCTGCCGCCGAAAAGCCGCACTGCGGAACCAGACCGAACAATCCGCCGAACAGCGGCGCGATTTTGCCCGATTTTGCCAGCAGGCGCTCGGTTTTTCCGCCGGCATGGTGCTCCAAAAACTCCATGAACAGATAGGCAAGATAGAGGAACGGCAAAAGCTTTGCCGTATCCAAAAGGGTATCCAGAATGACTCCTATCATGCTCTTGCCCCTTTTCTGCAGGCGGCGCACACACCGTATAAAAGGGATTGACCACAGTCAATGGAAAAACCGTGCTCCTCCAACAGGTGGCTGGCAAAGCCCATGGAATCGCCGCAGTCAAGATGCTCAATGGTTCCGCAAACCGTGCACTTGGCATGGAAATGGTTGCGGCAATCGCAGGTCTTGCCAACATACTGGTAGCGAATTTTTGCCGTTTGTTCATCGCGGAACTTGCGCACGACCTCACCGGAGCAAAGCTCGGTCAAATGCCGGTAAACGCTGCTTTGCGCCGCTTTTCCGCCATGGACCGCCAGGCAGATTTCCTCGGCGGTGAAATGCCGGTCTGGATTTTGAGAAAGAAAAGAGATGAGTTTTTCTCTTCCCTCGGTTTTGTATTGTTTCATTTCTACTTCCTTTATATTTGAGAAAGGTTCTCATTTTTAGCAAAGGATAGTTTATCATATTTATTTTTGTTTGTCAATAGAATTTGAGAATTTTTCTCAAATTTGCGCAAAAAAAGAGAACCGTGCGGTTCTCTTTTTTTGGTTATTTCAATTCATAGCCTGCATCGGCGATGGCTTTTTGAAAAACGGAGCGGTCGGTTGGCGCCGAAAGGATGACAACGGCGGTGCCGTCTTTATGGCTGACCTGTGCGCTTTCGACCGTTGGAATTGCCTCCAACGCCTTTTTGACGTGCATTTCGCAATGTGTGCACATCATGCCTTCAATTGTTAAGGTTTCTTTCATAATTTCTTCCCTCTTTGTTTCATTGATTTTTGGATTTGAGTGCAGGCGCATCAAATTGAGGCGCAAAGCGTTCATAACCACGCAAAAGCTGGAAAGCGACATTGCCGCCGCGCCGAACATAGGATTTAAGAGCCAGCCTTTCCACGCATACCATGCACCCGCGGCAAGCGGAATGCCGATGACGTTATAGAAAAACGCCCAGAACAGATTTTCCTTGATGTTGCGAAGCGTCTTTTTGCCGATGCGAAGTGCCGCCGGAACGTCAGAAAGTCGGCTTTGAACCAGCACCACGTCCGCCGCATCAATGGCGACGTCGGTCCCCGCCCCGATGGCAAGTCCCACGTCCGCGGCTGTTAAGGCGGGCGCATCGTTGATGCCGTCCCCTACCATGGCAACCTTTTCGCCCTCGGATTTCAGGCGAAGAATGACGTTGGCTTTCTCCTCCGGCAAGACCTCGGCAATGACCTCGTTGATGCCGACCGATTGTGCTACTGCCGCCGCAGTTTGGGGATGATCCCCGGTTAGAAGAACAACGCGGACGCCAGCCTCTTTGAGCTCGGCAATCGCCTGTGAGCTTTCCGGCTTGGGAACATCGGCAACGGCAATGACGCCAACAGCACGATCGCCGTT